>ONBD01000110.1 GCA_900315985.1 uncultured Eubacteriales bacterium
GAATAGGTATAAGGAATTATATTTACGATAGCAAAGCACTGAATAATCTCGTTTCATTTGGTGCAGAACAAGTATTTAGCGATGCAAGTGTTTATACTTGCATTATAGGGCTTTCACATGGGAATAGTGTTTTTCATTATGCAAAAGTGAAACCTTTAGAGCTTCAGGAGGCATCTGATACTCATACAGAAATATTAATTGACAATCTTGCAGATACCACTCGATGGAGTTTTCAAAGTAGTGAAGATTCAAATGTAATTGCCAAAATTAATAAGCAGCCATTACTCTTCAAGACTATTACGAAGGCTTGTAGTCAAGGTACTGTAAGCATGGGTGATGATATTTATATGCTAAAGGGGAAAATAGAAGGTAATTACTTTATTGGTTTCTCTGAACAGATTCAGCAGTATGTAAAGTTAGAGAAGGATATCATGAAACCCATATTGAAAGGAGAAGATATTAAGCGATATGCACCACTTGAAAATACATATTGGCTAATATATCCACATCATTCTGTAAATGGGAAAACTATTCCGTATGAAGAAAATGAAATGAAAATTCCTGATTTCATGCCGCAGAATCTTGTGTAGAATTCAAGCTGTGAGTAAAAGCCTTCGCCGAAATTCCACACCTGCGCCCCGTGAAGCATAAGTGCGCCGCAAAGTGAGTGTAAAAAAGCCTTTGAAACGGGTGTGCAGTCTGTTAAAACCCCTGTTTTTTTGCCGATTTCCATACTTGCAAGAGCCTGCCCTATAATTGAAGCGTTAACACTGCCAAGCTCTGTGCCCGGCTGACCCGAAAATCTGTTGAAGCTCTTAAGACATAAAACCGTATGACTGTACTGAATATCTTTTGTAGCCTGCGTGCCGTTTTCAACAAGGCTTTGCGGCGGTATTACCATATGCCTGCCTATGAGAGAGCCAGAGCCGATTATACTGTCGCCCCCTATAACAGAGCCTTGCATAAGTGCTGTTCCCGATTTTATAATTGATTTTTCGCAGACAATACTGCCCTTTATTTCACAGTTACCGCCGATACTGCTGTACGGCAAAAGGGCAGATGAAGAAATGCTTGTGTTCTCCCCTATTTTACAGCCGTCCTCAATTACGGCATAAGGACCTATAACCGAGCCTGCGCCGACTGTAACATTTCTGCCTATAAAACAGGGCTTGATTATTTTGAAATTTTCACTCTCAACAGGCTGTTCGGAATAAATGCCGTCAGCGTGCGAGGGCAGCTCTATTTTTGATTTTTTATCAAGAATATCTGCCTGACAGCGCAAAAATGCTTCGGGATTGCCGATGTCGCTCCAAAATCCCTCCAGCTGACAATGAACAATATTGAAGCCCTCACGCATAAGCAGAGGAAAAAGCTCTTTTGAAAAGTCATAGGGTCGCCCGTCGGGAATATAGTGAAGAATTTCGGGATTTAAAACATAAATACCCGTGCTTACGCAGTCTGAAAATGCACATGACCATGTCGGTTTGTCTGTAAAGGCTTTCACCTTGTCATCGTCATCAAACTCAATAACAGCGCACTCTCTCGGGTCGCTGACCTTTGTGCAGGCTACAGTTACATCAGCATTATGCTCGTGATGGAATTTCATAATATTATTCAGTTCAAAATCGCACACACATTCGCCGTTTATTACCAGAAACGGCTCTTTAAAATCCTTTGCCGCACTTTTCAGTGAGCCTGCCGTGCCGAGAGGTATTTGCTCCCTCACAGCCCTCAGCCTGATTGAATCAAGGTTAAACGAGCTTAAATAATCTTCAATCTGCTGTGCCATACAGCCTGCTGTCAGAGTTATATCGTCAAACCCGTTTTTTACAAGCAGGTCTATAACATAAGCCAGAACAGGTCTTGAAAACAGCCTGACCATAGACTTCGGCACAGAATAAGTCAACGGCTGTAAGCTTTTGCCGCTTCCGCCTGCCAGAATAATTGCCTTCATTTTCTTACCCCCGAAAAAAACTGATAAATGTACAATTATTATTGACATTAAAGTACAAAATAATCTTTTTGTTGTTAATTACAAAAAATAATGTTAAAATGAGCTTAATACAAATGTATAAATCGGGGTTTGCAGGGGTAATTGATTTTACGAATTTACGGCGTATATCTATCGCTCCCTCCCCGAGGGAGCTGCCGAACGCAAGTGAGGCTGAGGGAGTTTTTTGTTGATTTTATTACTCCCCCAGTCATAGTTGTTCTTTTCAACTTTGCATCATCCCTACAAGCTCAAATTTAACTTTCAAGGTGATTAAATTGTTTGAGAAACCTTATGTTGAAATATTTACTGACGGCTCCTGCTCGGGAAATCCCGGTGCGGGCGGCTGGGGCGCTGTTTTAAGATACAACGGCGTTGAAAAAGAGCTTTCGGGCGGCGAGGCTATGACTACCAACAATAAAATGGAGCTTACCGCCGTAATTGAAAGCCTCAAAGCTCTCAAAAAGCCTTGCAGAGTTAAGCTCACCACCGATTCAAAATATGTCTGTGACGGCATAAATCAGGGCTGGGCGGTTGCTTGGCGGCTCAACGGCTGGAGAAAGAGCGACAAAAAGCCTGCGCTGAATGTCGAATACTGGTCGGAGCTTCTCGACCTGCTCGAAACGCACGAGGTTGAATTTTTCTGGGTTAAAGGTCACGCAGGGCATCCCGAAAACGAAAGATGCGACGCTCTTGCTGTAGCGCAGACCAAAAAATATTTACAGCAGCAGGGTTAATTCGTTAAAATCTATTGCAAATACTCATATTTTTTGATATTATAAAATGTATGTTAAATATTGGTTAGGATGTGATTTTATTGTCTGACTCAAAAGCAGTAAACACCGCTGCCGTTGACGAGGAGGAATTTGAAAAAGAGGTCGAAGAAGAGGTCGAAAAGCTTTCTACGGGTAACCGCAGATTTTTGAGACCGAGGGAAATTGTCGCATTTCTTTTAACCACCTTCGGTCAGAAAAACTTAGCTCAGTTTGTTGAGGCAAACAGACAGTTCTTTATGATAAGCTTTCTCGGCATTACGGGTAAGGCTTACGGTATAATAGTTGCTCTTGAGTCGCTTTACGACGCACTTGACGACTCGCTTTCGGGACTTATAATTGACAGAACAAGAACCCGTTGGGGCAGACTTCGCCCCTATATGATTATTACCGTACCTATCTGGGGCAT
>ONBD01000109.1 GCA_900315985.1 uncultured Eubacteriales bacterium
TTTTTTGTTGATTTTATTACTCCCCCAGTCATTTTGCTTCGCAAAATGCCAGCCCCCTCTGAGATGGGGCGGTAGTTGTTCTTTGTAACTTTGCAAAGAACTCCACAAACTCAAATTTATATACATAATAAGAAAACCGCAGTAGCCGTGCTACTGCGGTTAGTTTATTTTTAATTATTACAGGCTGTTTACAATCTCAAGAGTATCTCTTGCAATAACCAATTCTTCATTGGTGGGTATTACAAACAGCTTAACCTTTGAGCCTGCCTTTGAGAATTCAACCTCTTTGCCTCTGCAGTTGTTCTTTTCCTCGTCAACCTCTGTGCCGAGAAACTCAAGAAGCTTGCCGACTCTTGTTCTGTACTGCGGGTTGTTCTCACCGATACCGCCCGTGAATACAACTGCGTCAACACCGCCCATAGCAGCAGCAAAACCGCCGATGTACTTTGTAAGCTGATGGCAGAGCATTGACTCAACAAGCTTTGCTCTCTCGTCGCCGTCCTTTGCTCTCTGCTCGATTGTTCTGTTGTCGCTTGTGCCTGTAAGACCGAGCATACCGCTCTTTTTATTCATAAGAGTGTCCATCTCGTCAGGTGTAAGGTTGTGAGCCTTCATTATAGTGGTAACAATAGCAGGGTCAATAGAACCGCAGCGGGTACCCATTAGAATGCCCTCAAGAGGGGTAAGACCCATTGTAGTGTCAAAGCACTTGCCGTCTTTAACAGCTGAAATTGAAGAGCCGTTGCCGAGGTGGCAGGTAACAATCTTTGTACCCTCAGCCTTGCCGCCTAAAAGCTCAATGCAGCGACCCGATACAAATCTGTGAGATGTGCCGTGGAAGCCGTAACGGCGGATGCCGTCCTTCTCATAGAATTCATAGGGGAGAGCATACATATATGCGTAATCGGGCATAGTCTGATGGAAGCCTGTATCAAATACGGCAACCTGCGGAACATCCATAATAGCCTCGCAAGCTTCAATTCCCTTTAAGTTAGCGGGGTTGTGAAGCGGACCGAATTTAAAGCATTCCTTGATTGCATCCTTAACAGCGTCTGTAACGAGTACGGAAGCAGAGAATTTCTCACCGCCGTGAAGAACTCTGTGACCTACTGCACCGATTTCGCTCATAGAAGCAATAACGCCGTTTTCTGCGCTTACAAGCGTGTTAAGAACCAGCTGAATAGCGTCGCCGTGGTTAGCCATAGCGTGAGGCTCTTTGATGTTTTTAGCTTCATTGTCAGGTACCTTGTGTGTGAATGTAGCGTTGTCGTCGCCAATCTGTTCGCAGATACCCTTTGCAAGCAGATGCTCGTTTTCCATATCAATAAGCTGATATTTAAGCGATGAGCTGCCTGCGTTAATTACGAGAATTTTCATTTTTTATCCTCCGTTATTTAACTTGTTGAATTTTTTTCTGTAATATTATATACTTAATACAGTCTTTTTGCAAGTTATAATTTTACGGAGATTGACTTATGAGTATTACGGGCATTGTTTCGGAATTTAATCCCTTCCATAACGGACATAAATATTTAATTGACGCTGTCAGGGCTGACGGCGGCACGGTTGTGTGTGTTATGAGCGGCAATTTCACTCAAAGAGCGGAGCCTGCCGTGTTTTCCAAGGAAATAAGAGTTAAGGCGGCGCTTGAAAACGGGGCAGATATTATTCTGGAGCTTCCGTTTGTGTACGCAACGGCAACAGCCGAAATCTTTGCCCAAAATGCCGTAAAAGCTTTGTGCGAATTCGGCTGCGACACCATAGCCTTTGGCGCAGAGTGTGATGATACGGCTCTTCTTATCAAAGCCGCAGAAATACTTGCAAGCGACAGCTTTGAAGTAATGCTTAAGAATTGCCTTACAGAAGGTGTAAGCTACCCTGCGGCAAGGCAGAAGGCGTTTGAAAGCTATAATATTCCCGTTGATTTAAGCAGCCCTAACAACATACTTGCAGTTGAATACATAAAGGCTGTAAAAAAATATTATCCCGACACTAAACTTAAAGCTGTAAAGCGTGTGGGCGCAATGCACGACAGCACATTTACATCCGAAAGTATTGCCTCTGCAAGCCTTATAAGAAGCCTTATTGCAGAGGGTGGGGAATACTCACACTTTGTACCCGAAAATGCTTTTTCACTTTACGAAAACTGCAGAAACGAAAACCAAATTACAGACATTGAAAAATACAGCACGGCTTTGCTTGCAATTCTCAGAAGCAGGGCAGAGAATATAAACATTGC
>ONBD01000108.1 GCA_900315985.1 uncultured Eubacteriales bacterium
AGGTAATCAAGGAGCAGGCTTCTAAGGATGACGCTGACGCTGCAAAGGCTAAGCTCGAAGAAGTTGGCGCAAAGGTTACTCTTAAGTAATTTAAACGCAGCTGAAAAATCCAAAAGAATGAGCAGACTTAATTTTAAGTCTGCTCTTTTTTTATTAAAATCCTTGTCTGCAGTGCGATATAAAATTCATTATTTAATAATACTGTTAAGGCATTTGTGTTTGGTTTGACTTCTTGAAAATCTTGTGTTACACTCTTTTTGGGTGATAATATGTTCAACGGTAAAAATGAAAAAATCCTATCCTATGTTAAAAATATTCCGCAGTATCTGTTGGTAATAGCAACACTTTCTTTTGTAGCAGGTGTTTTTTATTATACTGTTGCTTTGTCCAAGTCTTTCGTAAATACGGATATATTTGATACATTGATTTGGGCAAAAGCCTCTTATGAATCCGGTAAAATAATATCTCCCGACTTTTCTTATTCAGCCTTTCTTCCTTTTGGCGGATCGCTTATAATGCTTCCCTTCATTCCTGTTTTTGGCGTGAGCTTTACAACTCATGTAATAGGAATGGTTATTTTTGAAATTATCTTTTTTGTTTGTTTTGTTTTGTTTTTCAAAAGAATAGGCTTTAATGCAAAATGGATTATGTTTGCGCTTATAGCTGACTGTTCGCTTTGGCTATGCTCTGATAAGTTCCGTGAAATGTTTATGGAGCATATTATTTATTACAGTCTGTCTGCTCTGTTTATACTCGCAGGGTATCTGTTAATTGACAGCCTGATTAAGAGCTTTGAGTCTGAAAACAGGAAAAAATCAATACTGCTTTGCGTTGCAACATTTCTGTTTTTTATGTTGGTAGCAACTGACGGATTTCAAATTGTGGGATTATCTACCGTTCCGATTATTGCCGCTTTTATCTGTGAGAGATTTTTTGACCTGAAAACAAAGGTTTTTGCAAAAGAAAACAGGCATGTAATAGCTGCTGTTATCATTGTCGCAATCGCAACAATGACAGGTATAATTGTTTTGAAAATATTGCTTAACGGCAATGTAAGCGAATACGCCAATAACTTCAGCGTGTATGACACAAACGATCACATATATATGTATCCCATAAAGATAAAGAATTATATTGATTGCTGGTATCAGCTTTTTGAAGTGTTCTTTATAAGCGGAATCAGCATATCGGATATGGCTCAGATTCCCGTTTTAATTACCGCTGCTTTTGCAACAGTTATTTTAATCACCGTTCCGGTGACTGCATTGCTTTATCGCAGAATTGATTCGAAAAGTGTTAAACAACTGTTTTGGATCGCCCTTTTTATGTTGTTTATTTCTATGACTTTATGGGTGCTGGGCACAATAAGCGGAACAGAATGGAGGCTTATACCGGCAGTCTTTTGTTCGTTTATTTTGTTGCTTGCCGATTTGAATTATATGTTTGAAAGGACGCAGACTAAGAGATTTTCGGTTATAATAATCTCGTTAATGATTTTGTCAATGATTCCCGGAATTAATTACTTGCTCGCATACGCACCTGCAAATGATACCGGTTATACCGCACTGATTGAAAAAGCAGAAAATTACGGCATAACGGACGGATACGGTAACTATTGGATTGCAGGTACGGTTAATGTTCTGACAAAAGAGGAGGTTGACATGGCATTTGTTGCTTACGGCAATGATGAACAGCTTCATATTTATAATTATCAGCAATTCCCATATATTCATGAGAATAATACAGAAAATTCGAAATGTGTTTTAGTGTTAAATACAAGCGAAGCTGAGATTTTTGAAAATACAGCAGCTTACGAAAGCAACCGAAACCATATTATTGAAAAATATGAAATGGGCGGAGAGAATGATTATATAGCCTATTTCTTTGATAAGGATATTTATGGCTCAATAATTGTTACGGATTAAAAAACCTTCCGAAAGGGAGGCTTTTTATCGGAGAACCAACTTACAGAACAGCTTTACTGCCACATTTCCGATTTGCAAATAAAAAGCCACCCTGACGGGCGGCTGAATTAAGTGTTATTATGGCAGGCAATTATTCAAAAAGCACTGTGCTGAAATATCTTTCGCCTTTGTCGGGAAGGACGGTTAAGGTTATCAAGGCAGTTCGTGAAATCACAGGTCTTGGTCTTGCTGAGGCAAAGGCACTTGTTGACGGCGCACCGAAGGTAATCAAGGAGCAGGCTTCTAAGGATGACGCTGACGCTGCAAAGGCTAAGCTCGAAGAAGTTGGCGCAAAGGTTACTCTT
>ONBD01000107.1 GCA_900315985.1 uncultured Eubacteriales bacterium
CGTTCAAATGCCTTTGCAATTTCCGCAAGACTTAATCTGCCTGAGAGCATAATTGACGATGCGCAAAATCTTATTTCTGCAGAAAATACAAGATTTGAGGATGTTGTCGATACACTCGAAAAAACAAGGCTTCAGATGGAGCAGGAGAGGGCGCAGACAGCCGAAATGCAGGCTGAAATTGACCGTATAAAGCAGTCGGCAGAGAGAAAGCTCGAGGATGCGCAGAAGAAGAGCGAAAAAGAAATTGAAATGGCAAAGTACGAGGCAAAGAAGATAGTTGAAAATGCCCGCAGAGCCGCAAATTCCTTAATGCTTGAAATTGAAATGCTCAAAAAGGAGCAGCAGAAAGAGAAAAATGCCGCCGAGCTTGCCCGAAAGGCGAGGGCGGCAATGCGACAGAAGCTCAACGATATTGACGATATTACCTCTGACGAATTTTCTGTTGATGACGATGAAGATTATGTATTGCCCAGACCCTTGAAGCAGGGCGACAGAGTAAGGGTTGTGTCCTTAGGCGCCGAAGCCGAGGTAATCTCAGTCAACGGCGACAGCGTTGAGGTGCAGGCAGGCATAATAAAAACCAAAACGAATATTGCTGATTTGAGGCTTTTAGGCGAGAAAAAGTCAAACTCTCAGAAAAATAAACCGAGGACTGTCAGAACAAAAGCCGAGAGCGTACCGCAAACTGCCAAAACGAGTGTAGATTTAAGAGGTATGGACAGAGAAGAGGCTATAATGGAGCTTGACCGTTACATAGACTCAGCTCTGAGAATCGGACTTAATGAATTTACCGTAATTCACGGCAAGGGCACGGGAGTTTTGAGAAAAGCCGTACAGCAGCATCTTAAATCCCACCCGAATGTCAAATCCCACCGCCTCGGCGTTTTCGGCGAGGGCGAGGACGGCGTAACAATAGTTGAGTTGAAATAACCCGATAGATTTAGGCTGAAAGGCGAAAGCCGGAATGTTTTTGACCGTTCACCCGCAGCAGAAAGCAGCATTCGGCATAAATTAACGCTGCTGCAATTTTCGATTTGTATAAAAAACAACCGCAGTAACATCCTGTTACTGCGGTTTGCTTATATTGTCAGATTATTCCTTTAAAAGCGCCTTATACAGCTTAATGTACTCATTAGCCGACTTGCCCCAGGAGTTGTCGCACTCCATAGCTCTTTTAACAAGTATCTGCCAGCCTTTTTTGTTCTGATAACCCTCAACTGCTCTGCGTATTGTGTAAAGCATTTCGTGAGCGTTGTAGTTGGCAAATGTAAAGCCGTTGCCTTCGCCGTCCTGCGAGTCATGAATTGAGTCACGCAAACCGCCTGTTTCACGGACAATCGGAATTGAGCCGTAACGAAGGGCAATCATCTGCGAAAGTCCGCATGGTTCCGATTTTGACGGCATTAAGAACATATCCGTACCGGCATAGATTTTCTTTGACAGAGAGGGGATGAAGCCAAGCTTAATTGCAACCTGCTCGGGATATCTTGCCGCCATCTCCTTGAAGAATTCCTCATACTGCCAGTCGCCCGAGCCGAGAATTACAAACTGAACATCGGTTGTCTGAATAAGCTCCTCCATAACGCCTTTGACAAGGTCAAGACCCTTATGAGAAACAAGGCGTGAAACCATACCTATAAGGGGAGTGTCCTTTTTCTGCGGAAGTCCCATAAGCTCCTGCAGCTTCTGCTTGTTTTTGGCCTTGTTTTTAAAATCCTCCGCAGAGTAATTAAAGAATATATCCTTGTCGGTTTCGGGGTTGTAAAGCTCGGTGTCAATACCGTTTAAAATACCCGACAGCTTCCAGCTTCTCTCGTTGAGAATTGTATCAAGTCCGTGAGAATACCACGGGTCAAGAATTTCATTTGCATAAGAGGGGCTTACGGTAGTAACCTTGTTTGCGCTTTCAATAGCGCCCTTCATAAAGTTAACATCACCGCCGAATTCAACAACGCTTGTAGCCTCGGCAGGAATACCCAGAACCTCGGGAATAAGCTCCATACCGTAGGTGCCCTGATACTGAATATTATGAATTGTAAATACCGTCTTTATATTTTCATAACCGGGTGCCTGTGCGTACATAGTGCTGTAATATACAGGCACAAGAGCCGACTGCCAGTCGTTGCAGTGAATAATATCGGGTTTCCAGTCAAGCTGCGGAATAATTTCAAGTACCGCTCTTGAGAAGAATGCAAAACGCTCCGCGTCGTCGTAGTGTCCGTAAATTCCCTCGCGTTTAAAATAGTACTGATTGTCAAGGAAATAGTAAATAACTCCGTTGTATTTAGCCTCAAATATGCCGCAGTACTGCCTTCTCCAGGAAACGGGAACGGAAATTGAGGTGATGAACTTCATCTTGTCCTTATATTCCTGCTTGATGCTGTCGTAAAGGGGCATAACAACGCGGCAGCCGATAAGGCGTTTTCTCAGCGCTGCAGGGAGTGAGCCGGCAACGTCGCCGAGTCCGCCCGAAGCCATAAACGGAAGTGCCTCAGAGGCAACGTATAATACTTTCATAATTTAATCTCCAATCTTTAGAGGTGTGTGCTTTTTAATTCCGAATTCCGAGTTAATTTAATCAACCAATAATCCCGAATTCCGCATTCCGAATTATATTCTGGTGTCTTTTGAAAGGCTTACAGGGAAGT
>ONBD01000106.1 GCA_900315985.1 uncultured Eubacteriales bacterium
TTACGGTTTGACAAAAGGCTGTGCTTATTGTAAAATTTAATTTAAGCCTTTATTTAATTGTAATACTAATCAGTGAGGTAAAGTATGGATTTTGACGCTTTTGACCAGGGAATAGAATTAGGCGGGCTTCGTAACCGTGAGGATATAAGACTGCTTATATGCTATTTATTAAAAACCATAGACAAACCCATAGAAAAAGCCCAGCTCAATGATGCTGTGCTTGAAAACGGGCTTGCGAATTATTTTGAAATAAATCAGGCAATAGGCGAGTTGCTTGCAAATGCTGGCATTGACAGCGTAATAGTTGATGATGAGGAATGTCTTGTGATTTTACCCAAGGGCAGAGAAATCGCCGAAAATCTTGAAACCTCACTGCCTAAAACCGTGCGTGAGAGAGCTGTCAATTCCGCAATCAAGCTTATGACTTACAAAAAGGCAGAGCGTGACAACGAGGTCTTGATTGAAAAGACCGAGGACGGCGGCTGCAATGTTACGCTTTCGTTCAAAAGCGACAATGACGAGTTAATGCGCCTGACAATCTACGCAGGCGACAATATGCAGGCTCAGCTTATAAAAGAGCATTATCTTGAGGACCCGATTAAGCTTTATTCAAGCATAATCACCGCATTGACAGTCTGAGAATATAATGGGGCAGGAGGGCGTTTTATGTATTATCTTATTAAAGAATCGCTTGAAGAATGTACAATAGAAGAAATCAAATATTCAGGCAGCCAGTATGTCGCCCTTCTTACGAGTGAAGAGTGGAACAAGTACCGTGAAAGCTTTGAAATGGGTATTGATATGGAGCTTGACCTGTCAAACATTCACAACACAAAAGCCGATGTCAACTATGACTCGCTGACAGGTACATTCTGCATACCGAACAGAAAGAATTTTTATGAAGAGCATAAATTTGCCTTCGCGCTTGACGAAAAGGGAATAGTTTTTATTGATGACAGCGGTACAGCTCAAAAAATGGTAAATGCCGTCAGGCGTACAAAGAAATGGCGTCTGCCCAGCCTTGAACGCTTTATGTATGATTTTCTTGAGCAGATTATCAGGGGCGATATGAAGCTTATGGAGCAGTACGACAGACAGCTCGACGAAATGGAATACGCAATTCTCAATGAAGACGCCGATATAGCTTCTATGAAGGTAAACGATATAAGAAGTGACATCCGTGACATTAAAATTCATTACGAACAGCTTATGGACTTTGCCCAGACGCTTGAAGAGAATGAAAATTCCTTCTTCAAGCCCGAAAATATCCGTTATTTCCGCCTGTTTGCCAACAAGATTGAACGCCTGAGAGACACCTCTGCATCTGTCAGAGATTATACAATGCAGATTCGAGATTTATACAAGGCTCAGCTTGACATCAAGCAGAACAAAATAATGACAATTCTTACGGTCGTAACAACTATTTTTATGCCGCTGACGCTTATAGTTGGCTGGTACGGAATGAATTTCAAGTATATGCCCGAGCTTGACAAGCCTATGGCGTACCCCGTTATTATTGTACTGAGCGTTCTTATAGTGGTGTTCAGCCTGATATTCTTCAAAAAGAAAAAATGGCTGTGATTATAATTTAATGAACATACAGCTGAAAGCCGCACATTAAGTGCGGTTTTTCTTTTGATATGTTTATTTTTTTACATAAAATTCTGCCTGCAAAGTAACATTTTTATCCCCCTACGGGGCTTGTATATACAGTTTTTTCGGTTGTATAATTTAAGTGTTAATTTTATAACAGGGAGGAAATTTTTATGGCATGTTTTGTTGTTCCTGCAGTTGAGGCAGTGGCTGTTACGGCGGCTTATCTCGTTGCAAAGAAAAAGGAGCAGAAAATTGCGACCCCGAAGCTTTCAGAGGGCGCTGAATTTTCTGCAAGCGATGTTAAAATCACATGGTCAAAGAGATTGAGCTGGCTTCTTGCGCTTCTTTGGGGCGGCGTGTTACTGCTTGCGTTTGAACATTTCTGGCACGGAGAGGTTGTTCCGTTCCCGCCGTTCCTGACGGCGATGGCTGACCCTGAGGACACAGCCGAAATGCTTCACGAAATGTCAACAGTCGGCGTTTCAATGGCAGTAACAGTTACGGCAGTATGGGGCGCAATATGCGCAGCAGCTCAGGCTAAGGTTGCAAAAATCAGAAAGAGCCTCGCTTCAAAGGCATAAGGAGATAATATGACGCTTCTTATCACAATTATAGCAGCCTGCATTGCAACAGCAGTGTGGTATGCAAAAGACAGCAGAGATACATATAAGCTCGGTACGCTCTCGCTTATATACTGGGGCGCATCACTTATGTGGCTTATGGATTTTGTGTTTGAATATGCTGAACTTAAAACAGAGTATTTTTCACAGAGCTTTGCCGACATTCTCAATGATTCGCTTTTAGGCGTAACTGTTGTAACACTCGGATTTGTTGCGTGGATGATAATTCTGCTTATCAAAGACCCCAAGGGCGTATTCAAAGCAAAGCTTACAAGAAAATAATTTTTAATGAAAAGCAGGGCGTTTCGCCCTGTTTTTTATTTCAGCTTGAATTGTTTGCAGCCTTTTTATTTGTAAATTTGAGTTTGTAGGGGTCATTGATAATTGCGGTAGAATAACAAACTTGTAGGGGCGATTCACGAATCGCCCGCTTGAATTACATCAAACCTCGACGGACAATCGAGGATGATTGTCCCTACAGTTTTAATGAGGGCGTAGGGC
>ONBD01000105.1 GCA_900315985.1 uncultured Eubacteriales bacterium
CTATTTTATAGGTGAATTTGCAATTTTTTTGGCATTTCTCGGATACCCCGTCGGAGTTTGCGATATTTTTTTAATTTCAATTATTCTGCGAGGCGTATTTTCGACCAAATCAAACACAAAATTGTTTTCAATTTTGCCGCCGAGAAGCTCTGTTGCTGTTTGCGCCTGCGAAATTTCATCCTCCGAGTCAAAGGATTTCATTGCAATAAAGCTGCCGCCCGTCTTAACAAAAGGCAGACAGTATTCGCTGAGCACAGACAGATTTGCAACAGCCCTTGCTGTAGCAAAATCAAAGTTTTCACGAAGCTCCGAATTTCTTCCTGCATCCTCTGCTCTTGAATGTATAATTTCAGCCTCAATCCCCGCTTCATCAAGCACTTCGCTTATAAAATTAAGTCTTTTGAGCGTTGAATCAAGAAAACTGACCTTTAAATCGGGGCGATAAAGCTGCATCACAAGTCCGGGTAAGCCTGCGCCCGTGCCTACATCTATAATTTTTGAGCCTTCGGGTATATTGATGTAACCAAAAATCGAAAGGCAGTCGGCAAAATGCTTTACCGTTACCTCATCAGGCTCGGTAACAGCCGTCAAATTAAAACTTTTATTTGTTTCAATCAGCATTTCAGCATAACTGTCAAGCCTTGAAAACGCTTCATCATCAAGGCTTAATCCAAACTGTTTAATTGTATTCTCTAAAAGTAATCTGTTCAGCATTTTTATATTCCCATTTTACTTAAATAAATCAACAGCACAGATATATCTGCAGGGGAAACGCCCGATATTCTTGACGCCTGCCCTACGCTGTGGGGTCTGATTTTTGAAAGCTTTTCCCTTGCTTCAAGCCTAAGTCCGTCAAGCTGCATATAATCAAGGTCATCCGGTATTATTTTAACTTCAAGGCGGCGCATTTCCTTAATTTGCGCCTGCTGACGCCTGATGTAGCCGTCATATTTTAGCTCAATTTCAACCTGCTCGAATATTTCCTTCGGCAAATCGGGTCGCTCTGTGTCGAACGGTGTCAGATTTTCATAGCTTAACTGCGGTCTTTTTATAAGCTCTGCGAGCTTGATTCCCTTGTCAAGCGGTGATGTTCCCCGTGAAACAAGTAAAGTCTGCAATTCGTCTGAAATATGAATTGTAGTCTCCTCTACCCTTTTCATTTCATCCTTTATAAGCTGTTGCTTATTGAGGAATTTATGGTATCTTTCTTCGTCTATAAGTCCTATTTCATAGCCTGACGGCGTAAGTCTTGCGTCGGCATTATCCTGCCTTAAAAGCAAACGGTATTCGCTTCGTGATGTCATCATCCTGTACGGGTCCATACAACCCTTTGTAACAAGGTCATCAATTAGAGTGCCTATATATGACGAGGCTCTGTCGAGAATAAACTCTGACTCCCCTTTTACCTTTCTTGCGGCATTTATACCTGCGACAAGGCCCTGTGCCGCAGCCTCCTCATAGCCTGACGAACCGTTGAACTGACCTGCGCCGTAAAGCCCTTCCAAATCGAGGAATTCAAGCGTAGGCTTGAGCGCCAACGGGTCAACGCAGTCATATTCTATGGCATAAGCCGTGCGCATAACCTCAACATTTTCAAGACCTTTTACAGTCCTGAGGAATTTAAGCTGTACCTCTTCGGGAAGCGAAGATGACATCCCCTGTAAATACAGCTCCTCTGTATCAAGTCCGCAAGGCTCAATGAAGAACTGATGTCTCAGCTTTTCGGGGAAACGGACAATTTTGTCCTCAAAGCTCGGGCAATAACGAGGTCCTACGCCCTCAATTTTGCCGCTGTACATAGGCGAACGGTCAAGGTTGTCAAGTATAACCTTCTTTGTATCGTCATTTGTGTAGGCTATATAGCAAAATGATTTGTTTTCGTTTCTGCCCTCGGTTTCAAATGAAAATGTAGTGTCGGTGTCCCCGTCCTCCTGCTTTTCAAGAACAGAAAAATCAACGCTTCTGCGGTTAACTCTTGACGGTGTGCCAGTCTTGAACCGTCTGAGAGGTATATTCAGCTTTTTAAGACTTTCTGCCAATTCTGTTGCAGGAAACATGCCGTCGGGTCCGCTTTCGTAGGAAACCTCGCCGATATAAATTCTGCCGCCTAAAAATGTGCCTGTTGCAAGAATAACGCATTTAGCGGTATAAATTGCTTCAAGCCTGGTTTTAAGCCGCCATTCACCGTCATCATTTCTTGATATATCAACAATTTCCGCCTGCTTAACATCAAGCCCCTCCTGCAATTCAAGGACATGCTTCATATATTTTGCATACTCTCTGCGGTCAATCTGCGCTCTTAAAGAATGTACGGCAGGACCTTTGCCGAGATTCAGCATTCTTGTCTGAATCTGAGTTTTATCTGCCGCTTTGCCCATTTCACCGCCGAGAGCGTCAATTTCTCTTACAAGATGCCCTTTGCTTGTACCGCCGATTGACGGATTGCAGGGCATATTTCCAATGGAGTCAAGGTTAATTGCAAACACAACTGTACTTGCGCCGAGTCTTGCTGCTGCCAAAGCAGCCTCAATACCGGCGTGACCTGCGCCTATAACGGCAACATCATATTTATTTGCAAAATACTCCATAATATAATCCTTTTCTTTGTTTTACATATTTGAGTTTGTAGGGGTGTTTTATAATACTAAAACGGAACCGCAGCCGTAGGGCTGGGGCTTGCTCCAGCCGCCAAGCTATGTGCTGAACTAACGGCGGGAGTAAACCCCC
>ONBD01000104.1 GCA_900315985.1 uncultured Eubacteriales bacterium
TAATTCATTTTAGGCAGGTTGCAGGTGTGATACAGAAGGCTTCCCGAAGCCTGTCCCGTTGAGGTCTGCGACCAGTGAGGAGAATTTGCAAACAACACAACCGTGTCAATATTGCCTTTCGCAAGGCATTTTTTCATAAATTCACGGGCAGTTCTGTCGTTATTGTAATTGTACTGACCCTCTTCTTTTTCACGGTCAAATTCATAAAGGCTTTCGCTTCTGCGCCAGGGGTTTGTCACTCTGTAATTGCCCTCGTCATAGCCTGCGCCGACATTGTAACGGTAGATATTCAGCTTAAGTCCGCTGTCCCCGTAAAGAAGCTCTGCAAGCTCATCGGAGTATTTTCCTTTGCAGAACGGACTCCACCAGCACGAAGATGTGCCGAAGCCCTTTAAGGTCTGCATTTTTTCGGAGTTATTATAGATTATTTTCATAATTTGCCTCCTGCGGTTGTATTACATCTTAATTATATTACAAGGTAATCGGCTTGGCAATATGATGATTTAAGTAAAAATGTTGATAATTTTAATATAACAAAAAGGATAGGTCTGAAAAACAAACCTATCCTTAAAATTCGCTTTGAAACTATATTATTTCATAGCCTCTTCAACTGCAACAGCAACTGCAACGGTAGCGCCAACCATCGGGTTGTTGCCCATACCGATAAGTCCCATCATCTCAACATGAGCAGGAACTGAAGAAGAGCCTGCAAACTGAGCGTCAGAGTGCATTCTGCCCATTGTGTCGGTCATGCCGTAGCTTGACGGACCTGCTGCCATATTGTCGGGGTGAAGCGTTCTGCCTGTGCCGCCGCCCGAAGCAACTGAGAAATAGTTAACGCCGTTTTCGTTGCACCATTTCTTGTATGTGCCTGCAACAGGATGCTGGAATCTTGTCGGGTTAGTGGAGTTACCTGTAATTGAAACGCCGACATTTTCAAGCTTCATAATTGCAACGCCTTCGGGAACATTGTCTGCGCCGTAGCACTTAACATCAGCTCTCGGACCGTTTGAGAAAGGAATTTCCTTTGTAACGGTAACTGTTTCCGAATAAGGATCAAACTGTGTTTCACAGTATGTGAAGCCGTTGATTCTTGAAATGATATAAGCTGCGTCCTTGCCGAGACCGTTAAGAATAACTCTTAACTTCTTCTGACGAACCTTGTTAGCATTAAGGGCAATTTTAATTGCGCCTTCAGCAGCAGCAAAGCTCTCGTGACCTGCAAGGAAGCAGAAACATTCTGTTTCTTCAGAAAGAAGCATCTTGCCTAAGTTGCCGTGGCCAAGACCAACCTTACGGTTTTCGGCAACTGAGCCGGGGATGCAGAAGCTCTGAAGACCAACGCCGATTTTAGCAGCAGCGTCAGCAGCCTTTGTGCAGCCTGCCTTAATAGCAATAGCTGCGCCTACTGTGTAAGCCCACTTTGCATTTTCAAAGCAGATAGGCTGTGTTTCCTGAACGATAGTATAAGGGTCAATGCCCTTAGCGTCACAAATTTCTTTACACTCGTCAATAGAGGAGATACCGTATTCCTTTAAAGCAGCAAGGATTTTAGCCTCTCGTCTTTCGTAACCTTCAAACTGTGCCATTAGTAATTCCTCCTCCTCTTATTCTTTTCTCGGGTCAATGTACTTTGCGGCTTCTGCAAATCTGCCGTAAGTACCCTTTGACTTCTCATATGCTTCATTAGGCTCCATACCCTGCTTAATAAAGTCAGTCATTTTGCCGAGTGAAACGAACTCATAACCTATAACCTCGTCGTTTTCATCAAGAGCCATTCTTGTGCAGTAGCCCTCTGTCATTTCGAGGTAACGAACGCCCTTTGCCTTTGTACCGTACATAGTACCGACCATTGAGCGATAGCCTTTGCCGAGGTCCTCCATACCTGCGCCGATAACAAGACCGTCGTCAGAGAATGCAGACTGTGTTCTGCCGTAAACTATCTGTAAAAACAGCTCTCTCATAGCGGTGTTAATAGCATCGCAAACGAGGTCTGTGTTAAGAGCCTCAAGAACAGTTTTACCGGGAAGGATTTCAGCAGCCATAGCAGCTGAGTGAGTCATACCCGAGCAGCCGACTGTTTCAACAAGCGCCTCTTCAATAATGCCGTCTTTAACATTAAGTGAGAGCTTGCAGGCGCCCTGCTGAGGTGCGCACCAACCCACGCCGTGTGTGTAGCCCGAAATGTCAGAAATCTGCTTTGCTTCAATCCACTTTCCCTCCTCGGGAATCGGAGCAGGTCCGTGATGAGGACCTTTTTTAACACAGCACATAGTTTCAACTTCATGTGAATAGTTAATCATAAAAAGATAACTCCTTTCGCAATGTTATAATTTTACTCTGTAATTATACATTTTTGTCAAAGAATTATCAATAGTCAATAGTGATAAATTTTCAGAATTGCGGTGTTTTTTTATGATAAATTCGCCCGTCGCACCTTTTTTCATAATATGTGTCCAGCAAAACTGCCGTGGAATGTACTTCTCTGCGAATTTCATATAAGCATAACAGTCTTCTGTTAGCCTGATAGCGTGCAATTCCTGCGCTTTCCTTAAGTCTTTGCCGCTGTGCTGCAATCTGGCGGTCCAGCTTTTCCTCCTCTGAAAAATACTGCCCTGCCAACTCTTTAAGTGTCATCTACCATGTCCTTTCTTCAACATAAAATTCAATCTTGTAATTTAATTATAGGTATGAATTTTTATTAAATCAAACAGATACTGGCACTTATGTCCAAATAAGCGTACTTT
>ONBD01000102.1 GCA_900315985.1 uncultured Eubacteriales bacterium
AGCGCTTCGCATTGCTCTGTGTTTCTTCACCTGCGTCGAACGCCTTCTTCTGCCACCGGCAGCGGCGTTCTCCTCGCCCAACTGCGCTACACCCCGTTATTTAAGTAACAAGTAATAGTGAAGAGTGAATATGTATTACCTTTTTGCCGCAACTTTACATTGCTTTAGAATTATACAATTATAACAATGTTTTGTCAACTGAAATCAAGGTGAATTTTACAGTAAAAAACAAGCAGCTTCTGGTGAAGCTGCCTGCAATTTTGATAAACAAATTATCTCTTTGAGAACTGAGGAGCACGACGGGCGCCTTTGAGACCGTACTTCTTTCTTTCCTTCATTCTCGGGTCTCTTGTTAAGAAACCTGCCTTCTTGAGCTGTGAGCGAAGATTCTCATCATACTGAAGAAGTGCTCTTGAAAGACCGTGGCGGATTGCGCCTGCTTGGCCTGTTACGCCGCCGCCTGCAACTGTGCAGACGATGTCGAATTTCTCTATCAAGCCTGTAAGAGCGAGAGGCTGACGAACAACGAGCTTTAATGTTTCAAGACCGAAATAATCGTCAATATCTCTGTTGTTGATTGTGATTTTACCTGTACCTGCATATACACGAACTCTTGCTACAGATTTCTTTCTTCTGCCTGTACCGTAAAAATATGGTGCTGTTTCGTACATTCAAATTGCCTCCCTTTCTTAAAACTCTCTTACCTTAGGCTGCTGTGCAGCATGCGGATGCTCAGCGCCCTGGTAAACATGAAGTCTTGTAAGAGCCTTTGCGCCGATTGAATTTGCGGGGAGCATACCCTTAACAGCCTTCTTGATAACGAACTCAGGCTTCTCAGCCATAAGAGTCTTATACTTAACCTTTTTCATATTACCGATATAACCTGTGTGGTGGTAATACATTTTGTCTTCAAGCTTGTTGCCTGTAAGAACGATTTTTTCGCAATTTGTAATAATTACGAAGTCGCCGCAATCAGCATGAGGAGCGAAAGTGGGCTTATGCTTGCCACGAAGAAGGGTTGCAGCCTCAACAGCTACGCTGCCGAGAGTTTTGCCTTCTGCGTCAATAACATACCACTCACGGCTGATGTCGCCGGCTTTTGGCATATAAGTTGACATAACTTTTACCTCCGAATAGTTTTTCTTTTAATTGCTCGAATATATTACCACCTGAAAACAATTAAGTCAACAATTTTTTTAAAATTTTTAACGGATAAGGGTAAATTCTCTGTTTTTCTTCGTTTTTCTCTTGTTTTTATATGATTTTCTGATTTATTATTTTTATAAAAATACAAAAAAAGGCAGAGCAAAACGCCCTGCCTGAATAAAAAATTGAATTTTACTTCTCATTTACAAGCTTTCCGCTGATGTGCTCGGGTACAAGCTCAAAGCACAGCACATTTTTGCCCGAATGTTCAATTTCATAGTCGATATAGCTCTCGTCAGAGGTAAATTTATAGCTGAGCTTACGGCTGATTTCAAGCGCTTTTTCACGATCGTCAATGAAATTCACCCTGCCGAATACAATTACGCTCGAAATATTCAGCGCCCAATCGCCCTCTTTCAGAAAGCCCTCGTCATACACGCAGAAGGATACCTTACTGTGCTTTCTCATAGCGTCAATTTTGTGCCCGAATTTGCCGCTGTGGAAATATAGTTTGCCGTCCTCCTCGCAGTACCAGTGATTTATAGGCACGGCGTAGGGGTAATCGTCATCACCGAGCACGCAGAGCACCCCACGCTTTTCATTTTTGAGAATTTCTATGCATTTCTCCTGTGTTAATTGTTGCTTCTTTCTTGTAAGCTCTCTGAACATTGTATCACCCTGTAAATGTGTTTTTTGATATTGTAACATAAAAATAAAAACATAGCAATGTGTGATTTGAAACTGCCGAATTTGCTTCGCAAATAAGCTGATTTTATGTCCGTCTCGCTCTGCCTTACGGCATACCGCTCGACATGGACTATTTCGTTCGATTCTCCTCGGCAATAAATTTCACCACAAAAAAAGCACCAAAAACCGCAAAAAATTGGTAGCGACAGTTTTTCGTTGTGAGGGCGTTTACAACCGAACAGAAAAACAGAGCGTGATTTTTTGCGGAGAGGAGGAACAGCGGAATGAGTGAGCTTTTTGAGCTTGCGAAAAAACGAACGGTATGGAGCTTGTGACGACGAGGTGAGCCATCGGAGAATCGGCAAGTTTTCAACTTGCCGACTTTGCTTCGCAAATAAGCCTATTTTATGTCCGTCTCGCTCTGCCTTACGGCATACCGCTCGACATGGACTGTTCCGTTCGATTCTCCTCGGCAAAACTAAAAGAAAAAACAGAGTACCCCATACGGGATACTCCGTTTTTTTGGTGAGCCATCGGAGAATCGAACTCCGGACACCATGATTAAAAGTCATGTGCTCTGCCAGCTGAGCTAATGGCTCATATTAAAGCGGAAATAAAATTCCGCCCAAATACAAATTATTTAATGAACAGAAGAAGGATTGTTGCTGCAAGTACAAGTACAAAGAAGAAAATGCCGAAAAACTTTGTGAACTTTTCAAGCTTCGCTTCTATTGTTCTGCCCTTGTTCTTGCCGAAGAAGGTGTCTGCTGCGCCCGAAATTGCGCCTGAAAGACCTGCTTCACGGCTCTGCTGCATAAGAACTACTACAATTATTATTAACGATGAAATTATAACTAATACGCCGATAAGTATCTGAAGTGCCGACATTTTCAATGCCTCCGTTTAAAATGTTTTTTTAATGCCCGAATATATTATCATAACAAGTGAAAAAAAGCAATACTTTTTTTAAAAAATGTTGAAATATAACTGATTTCAGTTAAGAAGATTTAAAACTGCATTGCTTATACAGCCGACAGTTTCCGTTGACACGGGCTTTTTGCCTAAAAAGAACATTACGCCGCTTGCCGCAAGAAACAGCAATGCAATTACAAGCATAAATACTGCAAGCCCGTTGCCCTGATGTACTGCCGTTTCGTAATCATCAAAGACTTCCTCTTCAGCTTCAGGCTCTTTTTTCTTTGTGTCAGCCACCTTATAGACTATAGGAGAATATTCATCTGTTTCGTCAACTACTACTTCTTCAAAAAGGTCCTGCACCGCTGCGCCGTCATCCATAGGTGCGTCAGCCGAGCCCATCAGAC
>ONBD01000097.1 GCA_900315985.1 uncultured Eubacteriales bacterium
CGTTATTTCAATAAGCGGTCCCGATGTGCGTTGGGTAGGCAACGAAGCCGGCGTGTGCAGAGAAAGCGAATGGAGCGTTGTCCCCTCTTACCTTGCTATAAGTGAATATACTGCAGAACATTCGCAGAAAGAGGACAGCAAAAAATTCCGCAAGCGGAAAAAGGAAATGGTGCTCGACTTAGGCTCACGGAAGGCTATAAAAAACGAAAGTGATTTAATCTGGTTTCCTGCCGAGGTTGATACATCTCTGCGCCCGGGTTGGTTTTACCACAAGGACGAGGACACAAGACAGAAGGATTTGTTTAAGCTTATGCAGATTTATTTAAGCTCAGTCGGCGGCAATTCAAACCTGCTTCTTAACATTCCGCCCGACACAAACGGTCAGATTTGCAAAAATGACGAGCTTGTGCTTGACTCCTTCGGCAGAGCCTTAAAGAGAAAATTCTATGACAGGGTTTCCGAAAATGCCGTAATTACAGCTTCAAGTCATGCTGACGATTTACATACGGCGAAAAACATAAACGGCAACGAAGACTGCTTCTGGCAGGCTTCGGAAAATGACGAAAAGCCTGAACTTATTATTGATTTCGGCGGGGAAAAGGAATTTGACTCGGTAATTCTTCAGGAAAACATTGCCACAGGTCAGCAGATTGAAGAGTTTACGATTTATTACGAAGCAGGCGGCAAATTCAAAAAGCTTTATAAGGGAACGGTTATAGGCTATAAAAAGATTATTGCGCTCAAGGACTCGATAATAAGCCGAAAAATTAAAATAGTTATTGAAAAATACAGGGTTAAATCAACGATTTTTAATATTGAGGTTTACAATTCAAAGCAATAGACTTTTTATACGCTTTATGTTAGTATTGTACTGAGGTGAGTTTATGAAAAAGGGAAAGAAAATTCTTATTGCAGTTTTGTGCATATTGCTTGCTGTGATACTTGCAGTTTCGGCAACGGTATTTTTCTACTATCCGCACTATAAAATCAGCAAAAGAGAAATAAGCTATGAAAATTCAGCAGACAGCATTGATGTTATGAGCTGTAACCTGCGTTGCTGGAATCCGCAGGACAACGGCAAAAGAAGCTGGTTTTACAGGGCTGATTTAATTCTTTCAAACATTGAAAACGAAAAGCCGTCAATTATCGGTTTTCAGGAGGCTACAAAGTGGCAGTACGCATACCTCACCGACTGCCTTAAAGGCTTTGACAGCGTTATTGAGTACAGAGATGAGTCCCCCTTCTCGGAGGGCTGCCCCGTCTTTTATAAAACCGACCTCTACAAGCTTGTGGACAAAGGCTCCTTCTGGCTTTCGGAAACTCCCGAGGTAATGAGCAAAGATTGGGATTCTGCCTGCTACAGAATTTGCAGTTATGTAATTCTTGAAGAAATTGAAAGCGGCAAGCAGTTTGTTGTTTTCAACACTCACCTTGACCATGTAAGCGACGAGGCAAGAATTAACGGCATTGGCGTTGTGCTTGACAAAATTTCGCAATTCGGCGGACTGCCAAGTATGATTATGGGCGATTTCAATGCCGCAGAGGACAGCACCACATATAAAAAGGTAACAGAGAATTTCCTTGACGCCAAATATCAGGTTGAAAACCCCGACACAGGCTGTACTTACCAGTGCTTCGGCGAAGAGCTTGACAGAGAGCCGATTGACTACTTTATGATTTCAAAGCAAGGTATTGAGGTTAAAGAGTTCAAGCGTGTAACTGCCACATATGACGGCGTTTACCCGAGCGACCACTTCCCCGTTACAGCAAAATTTGTTTTAGATTAAGGATAAATTATGAGTGATTTGGCACAGGCAAAAGAATACTTTTTAAACTGCGTTTCCGCTGTTATAAACGGCGGTGAAATCCCTGCTATGCCCGGGGAGGTTGACGAAAAAACCGTCTTCAGCCTTGCAGTAAGAAATTCTGCGCAGGCACTTTTATACTTTGCAAACGAAGAGAGCAGGATTTTTTCCGATGAGCTTACACTGAAGCTTAAAAAATCCTATCAGGCTGCTATGCTCAGGGAAATGAGCCAGCAGGCAGAGATTGAAAAAATCAGAAAAGAGTTTGCCGAAAACGGTATTTCGTTTATGCTTTTAAAAGGCTCGCATCTCAAAGCGCTTTACCCCAAGCCCGAAATGCGCTTTATGGTTGATATGGATGTGCTTGTCAGAAAGGCTGATGTTGAAAAGGCAAGGGAAATTCTTATTTCACACGGTTTGCGTCAGAGCATGAACAACGGCAAGGACATTGTGCTTCTCAAAGAGCCGTTTCTGACGGTAGAGCTTCACAACACGCTGTTTATGGAAGACTACTATATGTATGACTATTTCCTCGGCGTGTGGG
Source organism: uncultured Eubacteriales bacterium (assembly GCA_900315985.1). Lineage (GTDB taxonomy): Bacteria > Bacillota > Clostridia > Oscillospirales > Acutalibacteraceae > Fimenecus. Next base: position 2,350 of record ONBD01000097.1, read on the forward strand.
ACAAAGCCGAAAAGGTCAGTGACTTTGAATATAAAATGAGCGACGCAGATTTATATATTTACTCGCTTGCGCATCTGGCAGAGCATTACACTACTGCAGGCGCATGCTTCAGACCTACTATGGACATTTATCTTATGAATAAGAAGGTAAGTGTATTAAATACGCAGGAAGCACGGGAATATATTTCGGCTGAGCTTGAAAAGCTGGAGCTGAATTCATTTGAAGAAAACATTAAAAACTGGTTAATGGACGAAGAATGTCTTATAGAAAAGAAATTTGATGAAAATGCAGATTTTCACTATATCATTGAATTTCCTAAGGATAATATAATGGATGTTGTCAAACCTGTAGGAAAAGATTGTATTATTATTGCTTGTGCTACTCAGGTTGCTCAAGAACATGTCAATTTGATGGTTGCTTCAAGACCTGAAGTGAGAAGGAACTTTATTTTAGATTTACAATTTGGACTTAACAGCTATCTGGTTGATTTTGAACTTAGTATCAATCAGGATCTCTTGCAGCAATTTGTTGTAACAGATACTATTTTTGAAGATGGTTTAACAAAAAACGAATTAATGAAAACTATTAAACGTGTTTTTAAAGCAAAATTACATTGTATTTTCTTAATTGACAAAGCATTTGGTGGAGTTTCACCAAACGTATCATCCTCCAATCAAAACGATATGTTCGTTTAATGAGGGAGAGGTGCATTTCAAGTATAAACTTTTTGAGGGTATATTAAGATTGAAGAGGTATATTTCATCTGTAAACACTTGAAATTTATCTTTTCTATTTTTTCGTTATTTTTAATTTAACCCAATTTTAACATTAATTTTGATATTTAATGATATTAAATCAAATTTTCATTTTCGTTACACTTGAAAACCATGTCTTGAAAATTGATTTTTGCATGAAATATGATACACTTGAAACATATCTCTCACTCTCTTAGAATTTTTTAAAATTTTCTTTTTTATGGAATTTCTCTTTTGATATTTTTTGTTTTTGTCATTTTTTTACACTTGAAATAGTTATTTTATATTTGAAATTTTACTATTTCATGTTTTATATTTTAGATTATTATTATAAGCGTTTTAATTAATTAAGCTGATAAATTTTGTTATTTTTCTAAATTAAGATTTATTGTTATCTATTTTTTATTTTAAGGAATTTTAATTTTCAATTTTATTATTTTATAATAACTATTGTAATAAAAACATTTATTTATGATATTGCTTAATAAATTAACACT
>ONBD01000042.1 GCA_900315985.1 uncultured Eubacteriales bacterium
ATTTCGCTCTGCGGTGAAAACGGTCTGTCGCTTTCAAATCTGTCAGTCCGTGAAATTGAAAACCGAATTAAATACAGGGATTTTGTAATTCCCGACGCCTCATCAATTAAAGATGTTTCCGATATGACGGGCGTAAATATGATGTACCGCCGGGAAATAATAAGGCAGAGCGACACCGAGCTTTCGGATGTTGCCTGCACTGTCAAAAGCTCTAATGAAAAAATTAAAATGCTTATTGACGACTGCCTTTACAGACTGGGCTGCCGCACGGGCGACAGTCTGACCTTCACTATAAACCGTCACGGCACTCTTTTAAGCGCATTTTCAAGGGATTGCGGCAATCTCAGCCACGAAAGACTTGCGGCAATCTGCCTGAATTACGAAGCGCAGAACGGCAGGGATGTTTCAGCTCCGTTTAATTCGCCTGCGGCTTATGACGGTATTGCATCAAAACACGGCAGACAGGTTTACAGGTATTATAATTCGCCTACGGATTTTTCCGATGCCGCCGCAAGAGAGCTTTCCCGTTCAAGTGCGTTTATGAGAGATGCGCTTTTTATGGCTGTGAAAATTCTCAACATTATGGCGGTTACAGGCAAAAGCTTAAAACGGCTTTCAAATGAACTGCCGCAGTTTTATGTTACAAAAAAGAGCGTTGATTTATCCTTTTCGCCTGCTGAATTAAGCGCAAGACTCAGCAGGAGCAGTCCGAAGCTTACAAGGGAGGGTATAATAATAACCTACCCGCAGGGCAGGGTGCTTTTAACGCCGTCAAAAAGCGGCAAAAGCCTCAGACTTTTAGCCGAAGCGGACAGCTATGAAATCTCAAAGGATTTGTGTTCGCAGGCTGAAAAGCTTATTGAAAATCAGTAAATCGTTGAGCGGCAGGTGATGCTTGCCGCTTAATTTATAAAATCAATATGTTTTTATTTGACATATCTGCCATTTAATAGTATTATATTATAATCTATAAGTATAACTAAAAATATGTCTTGAAATAACCATACATAAAATTCGGAATTTACAGGAGAGAATAATGCCAAAAACGGTACAGAAAAAATCGTCTGCCGTAAAGAACGGCGGCAAAAGAGAAAAGACTGCAGGCTATAAAGGAAAATCTGCAGCAAAAACAGCTAAAAAACAGAATACAAAAAAACAGACCAAATCTCAAGGCACGGCAAGGCAGCAAAGACCTTCAAGGCGCAAAAATATGTCTGCGCCGAAGCCTGAGGTGCCGATTAACATCACATTTTTAGGCGGACTTAACGAGGTCGGCAAAAATATGACACTTTACGAGTGTCAGGGCGATATGATACTTGTTGACTGCGGACTTGCATTCCCCGACCCCGATATGCTCGGCGTGGACCTTGTTATACCCGATTTCACCTATGCTGTTCAGAATGCCGACAAAATCAAGGCTATATTCATAACGCATGGGCATGAGGACCACATAGGCGGACTTGCTTATCTTTTAAAGGATATAAACATTCCCGTTTATTCAACAAGGCTTACAACAGGTCTTATTGAGGGCAAGCTCAAAGAACACGGCTTGCTTGACAGCGCAAAGCTCAATGTTATGAATCCCGGCGACAAGGTAAGCGTAGGATGCTTCGAGGTTGAGTTTATTCATGTGAATCATTCAATTCCCGACGCTGTTGCGCTTGCAATAAAATCACCTGCGGGCATAATTGTGCAGACAGGCGACTTTAAAATTGACACTACGCCCATAGACGGCGGCGTAATTGATATGGCAAGGCTTTCAGAGCTGGGCAACGAGGGTGTGCTTTGTCTGCTGTCGGATTCTACAAATGCCGAAAAGCCGGGCTTTACAGAGTCTGAAAGCAAGGTCGGCGAGAGCTTTGAAAGACTGTTTGCAAGGGCAGACGGCAGACGGCTTATTGTAGCCACCTTTGCCTCTAATATTCACAGGGTACAGCAGATTATAAATACAGCCGAAAAGCTTGGCAGAAAGGTTGCTCTTTCGGGCAGAAGCCTTGAAAATGTTATATCGGTTGCCGAGGAATTAGGCTATATAAATGTGCCTGAGGGCATACTTGTAGGCATTGACTCAATTAACCGTTACCCTGCTGACAAAATGGTAATAATCACCACGGGCAGTCAGGGCGAGCCAATGTCAGCTCTTTACAGAATGGCATTTTCAGAGCACAGAAAGGTCGGAATAGGCCCTAACGATTATGTTATTATATCTGCAACACCGATTCCCGGTAACGAAAAAATGGTCGGCAAGGTTGTTGACGAGCTTCTCAAGCAGGGCGCAGAGGTAGTGTATGAAAGAATGTACGAGGTACATGTTTCGGGACACGCCTGTCAGGAAGAGCTTAAAATAATGATGAGCCTTACAAGACCGAAGTACTTTATACCCGTACACGGCGAGCAGAAGCATTTGAGAAAGCACGCAGGGCTTGCTCTGTCAATGGGTATTGCGCCGCAGAATATTATAATTGCCGACAACGGCAAGGTGGTGCAGGTTAAAGACAGCAAAATAAGCCTCGCAGGCGAGGTGCAGTCGGGCATGGTATTTGTCGACGGCTCAGGCGTCGGCGATGTCGGCTCGGTAGTGCTTCGTGACAGGACAAAGCTTGCAGAGGACGGTATTGTAATTATAGCCGCCTCAATAGAAACAGAAACCGAAACGGTGGTTTCGGGTCCCGAGGTCATAACAAGAGGCTTTGTATATGTTAAGGAATCCGAGGAGTTTATTGAAAAAACAAGAAGGCTTTGCGAAAGCGTACTTGCCGACTGCGTTTATGACGGCATAACCGATTTTGCGACAATCAGAAACAGACTTCGTGACGCTGTTTCAAAGTTTATATACCAGAGCACCAAACGCAATCCTATGGTTTTACCCGTTATTATGGAGGTGTAAGGCTTGAAAATAAAGCAGTTTATTAAAGGCTATCCGTTTATATTTGCATTGATTGTAGTTTTTCTTGCAATCGGTGTTGTAAATCTGTTTGTTGATTGGCGCATAGCCGTTATTGAGCTTGTCGCTGTTCTGATTTTCACTTTAATAGCTGCTTTTAAAGCGAACAGAGATTTCGGCTCGGTTAAAAAGGCGGTTGAAGCCCTTAACACAAGTCTTTCAAGCGGCGAAACGGGCAATCTCAGCGATTTCCCTCTGCCGATAGTCATATTTGACAGCACAGACAAAATTCTCTGGTACAATGTGCTGTTTAAAAATTATGTTGCGTCGGGCTTTGAGCCTGAAACAAACAGCATAAAGGAATTCACAGACGGCAGGGGGCTTATTGACATTTCGGCTCATCCCGTATTTGACACAACCGTTAACGGCAAGCAGTACACGGTGTATTTTTCTCATATTGAATATGACAGCAGCATTGCCTATGCGCTGTATTTTGTAGACGATACTGCACTCAAAGAAACAAGCGCAGAGTTTGAAAAGTCAAAGCCTGTTGTGTCGCTTATTGCGATTGACTCGCTCGAAGAGATATATCATTCATATAAAGAAAGCGAATGTACCGAGATTGTTTCAAAGGTTGAAAGAATGACAGAAAGTTGGTTCTCAGAGCTTGGCAGTCTTTTCAGAAAGCTCGGCAATGGCAGATTTATAAGCGTTGGCAGCGAGGAAAATCTTCAAAAAATGCTTGCAAGAAAGTTTGATTTGCTGGAGCAGGTGCGTTCATATTCTTATGCAGACAAGGTTGTGGGCTTAACGCTCTCAATAGGCGTCGGCAGAGGCGAAAAAATAAGCGATGCAGAAGCGTCTGCAGTTCAGGCGCTTGACATGGCGCTCGGCAGAGGCGGCGACCAGGTAGCAGTACGAAATACAGACGAAACATATACCTTCTTCGGCGGCGTTTCAAACGGTGTTGAAAAACGCACAAGAGTCCGTTCAAGAGTAATGGCTTCGGCATTGACGGAGCTTATAAACAGCGCTGACAATGTGCTTGTTATGGGTCATAAATTCTCAGACCTTGACGCCTTGGGCTCTGCAGTGGGCATACTTAAAATCTGTCAGGATTTAGGCACTGATGCAAGAATTGTTATATCCAGAAAAACAAGCCTTGCCACACCGCTTATTGAGCATCTGACCGAAAACAACATGGACGGTTATCTGATAGCGCCTGAGTTTGCCGAGCAGATTATAAACAGCAAAACGCTTTTAATAGTAGTCGACACTCTCAGAGCGGATTTTGTTGACTCTTATAAGGTGTACGAAAAGGCGAAGCAGGTAGTTGTAATTGACCATCACAGAAAAACGGTTGATTACATACAGAACGCCGTACTTTTCTATCACGAGCCGAGAGCTTCGTCAGCCTGCGAAATGGTAACCGAGCTTATGCAGTATACACAGAAGGCTAAGCCAACGCCTGTTGTTGCCAATGCGCTTCTTGCAGGTATTATGCTTGACACAAAGAATTTTGTCTTAAGAACAAGCACGAGGACCTTTGAGGCGGCGGCTTATCTTCGTACCAACGGCGCAGACACCGTAACGGTCAAGCAGTTCTTTAATAATACGCTTGAAAATCAGAAGCTCAGAGGTAAGATTGTTCTTTCGGCATATGAACACAATAATTGCGCTATCGCAGTTGCCGACATTCACTCCAAGGACATAAGGCTTGTTTCGGCACAGGCGGCTGACGAGCTTTTAACCATAAACAATGTTGACGCTTCGTTTGTTCTGTTTGTAACAGATGATGACACGGTCAATATTTCAGCCCGTTCACTCGGCAATATAAATGTTCAGGTTATTATGGAACAGTTCGGCGGCGGCGGACATCAGACCATGGCGGCTTGTCAGGTCGAACAGTCCGATGTTGACGAGGTAAGAAAAATGCTTGAAGAAAAAATTGACGAGTACTTAAACAGTAAATAATCTTACAATCAGGAGGAAAATATAATGGAAGTTATTTTAAAGCAGGATGTTAAAGGTCTTGGCAAGGCAGGCGAAAAGGTAAAGGCGTCAGACGGTTATGCCAGAAACTTCCTTTTCCCGAAAGGCTTGGCTGTTGAGGCTAACGCACAGGCTCTTACAGAATATAAAAACAGCGAGGCTTCAAAGCAGCACAAAAAGGATGTTGAAATTCAGAACGCAAACGAGGCAAAGGCTGAGCTTGACGGCAAAACCGTAAGTGTTAAGGCTAAGGCAGGGCAGAACGGCAAGCTTTTCGGCTCTGTAACCTCGAAGGATATATCAGCTGCTGTCAAGGCTCAGCTGAATGTAGACATAGACAAAAGAAAAATCAGCGTAGCCGATATAAAGAATTTCGGCAGCTACACAGCAGAAATCAAGCTGTACCCCAATATTTCGGCAACCATTACGGTTGAAGTAGGAGAGTAATCAATGGCTAATAATCTGTTTGATAATAATGAGCCTTATTCCTTAGAGGCTGAACAGGCGGTGCTCGGCTGTCTGCTTATTGACCCCGAGTGTCTGCTCAGAGTAGTTGATGTGCTTAAAAGCGAATGCTTTTACATACCTCAGCACAGAGAGATTTTTTCGACAATTTTAAATCTTGACGCACTCGGTCAGAAGTTTGACGCTCTTATTGTACTTGAGGATTTGAAGAGCAAGGGCGTTTATGATGACGCAGGCGGTAAGAATTATCTTGCACAACTGGCGCAGATTGTACCGTCTACCGCAAATGTTATGGCTTATGCAAAAATTGTCAAGGAAAAGTATATTTTAAGAACGCTTATTGATACTGCCAAGAACATTGAAAATGACGCTCAGTCGCAGGAGGCTTCTGCTGACGATATTTTAACCAGCGCCGAGAAAAGAATATATGACATCCGTCAGGGCAGAAATGTCTCAGGACCTACTAAAATAAGCGATATTATTTTTAATGAGGTATATGAGGATTTAAGAAAAAAGACCTCACCCGACAGGGAGAAATACCTCGGTATTCCGACAGGCTTTTCAGCTCTTGACAAGCTCACAACAGGCTTTAATAAATCCGACCTTGTGCTTATAGGCGCCCGTCCTGCAATGGGTAAAACGAGCTTTGCTCTCAATATGGCAAGAAATATGGCTGTTCAGGGCAAAAGAAAGGTTGTATTCTTTTCACTTGAAATGTCAAAGGAGCAGTTAGCGCAGAGAGTGCTTTCAACCGAGGCAAGAGTTGAAGGCTCAAAATTTAGAACAGGCGAAATCGAGCAGGAGGAGTGGAACAGAATAGGCGAAGCGGCTTATGCATTAAATGACGCAGAGCTTTATTTTGACGACACATCAAATATCACCGTGCCCGAAATGAAGGCAAGAGTAAGACGAATGAAAAATGTTGACTGCGTGCTTATTGACTACCTTCAGCTTATGTCAGGCTCAAAAAAGACGGACAACCGTGTTCAGGAGGTTTCCGAAATCACAAGAAGCTTAAAGCTTATGGCGAAGGATTTGCACATTCCCGTAATTGCCTGCTCACAGCTTAACCGTTCAACCGACGCAAGAGGTAAGGCGCATGTTCCGCAGATGTCAGACCTTCGTGAATCAGGCTCTATCGAGCAGGATGCTGACATAATTCTTATGCTTTACCGCCCGGGTTACTATGAAAATGACGGTAAGAATTCAAATGAAAATACAGAGGTTGAGGTTGTTAACGATAACGAGGCTCAGGTGCTTGTTGTAAAGAACAGACACGGCAGTACAGGCAAGGCAGAGCTTAACTGGACAAAGCAGTTCGCAATGTTCTCAACCAAGGAGACAATCAGAGATGACGGCTGATTTTGTGCTTCACGCCTTAAAAAAATATAATATGCTCGAAAAGGGCGGCACCGTTGTTGTAGGTCTGTCGGGCGGAGCTGATTCCGTCTGCCTTACACATGCGCTATGGAGCATTAAAGATGAGCTTGACTTAACTCTTGTTGCCGCACATGTAAACCACGGCATAAGAGGCGGCGAGGCTCAGCATGATGAGGATTTTTGCAAGGCTTTCTGTGAAAAATACGGCATAGAATTCAAAGTCTTGAAGGCTGATATTCCTGCTTTAAGCCGACAGCAAGGCTTAGGCGAGGAGGAGTGCGGCAGAAAAGTGCGTTACGAATTCTTTTCGTCGCTTGCCGGAGAAAACGGCAAAATTGCAACTGCGCACAACCTTAACGACAACGCAGAAACACTGCTGTTTAATCTTACACGGGGTACTGCTTTAAAGGGCGCAGGCGGAATTCCGCCCGTAAGGGACAATATCATAAGACCTCTGATTTTAACCCCGAGAGAAGAAATTGAACGCTATTGCGCAGACAATTCGCTTTCATTTATAACAGACAGCACAAATCTTAAAAATGAATACACAAGAAACAAAATAAGAAATATTATTATTCCGCAGCTGAAAGAGATAAACTCCGACGCTGTCAGCGCACTTGCAGGCTTTTGTGAGTACGCCCGTGAGGACAGCGGGTTTCTTGAAAGTCTTGCAGACGAAAAGTACGCTTCGGTTGTTAATGAAAATGTAATTGACGAAGCAGAGTTTTCCGTGCTGCCAAACAGCCTTAAACGCAGAGTTGCCGCAAGGTATCTGAGCGCTCTGACAGACAAGGATGTTTTAAGCAAGCACATTGATGCTTTAATTCAGCTTGCAGGCTCGAACTCGGCTCTTGAAACAGTCGACGGCATAAAGCTTAAAAGCAAGGACGGCAAAATATTTATACAAAAAGATAATGCCGAGCCGTTTTCTGTTGATGTAAAGGCTGAAAGCGGCGAGTACAGCTTTTTATACGGCAGGGCGAAAATTGCCGTTTATGACACAAAAGATTTACAAAATTTTAATAAACAGCTGTTGGATAATTCCATAGATTGTGATAAAATAGGCAAAGTTTTGAAGCTCAGAAGCAGACAGGAGGGCGACAAAATCACCCTTGCAAAAAGGGGAATTACAAAAACCCTTAAAAAGCTTTTCATTGAGGACAGAATTCCCGAAGAAAAGCGAAATTCGGTAGCGGTGCTTGCAGACGGTGACAGTGTTGTATGGGTGCAAGGCTACGGAGTTTCAAAAAGCTTTAAAGCAAATGCTTATTCAAATAAAATTATGAGCATAATTATTGAGGAGAAGGTTTCTGATGAACACAATGCAAAATGACATTCAAAGCGTGCTTTTATCCGAGTCGCAGCTTAAGGAAATAGTTGAAAGACTCGGCGAGCAGATTTCAAGGGATTACGAGGGTAAAAGACTTTTGCTTGTAAGCGTGCTTAAAGGCTCTGTGGTATTTATGGGCGACCTTATGCGTGCCATTAAAATACCCTGCTTTATAGATTTTATGTCCGTTTCGAGCTACGGCAACGGCACAAGCTCAAGCGGCGTAGTCAAAATTATCAAGGACCTGGACACTAATGTTATTGAGGGTACAAATCTTCTTATTGTAGAGGATATTCTTGACAGCGGCAGAACGCTGAGCTATCTCAAGGACATTCTTGCAAGAAGAAACCCCGAAAGCATAAGAATATGCACCTTGCTTGACAAGCCTGACAGAAGAACGGTTGATTTAAAGGCGGATTATGTCGGCGCACAGATTCCCGACGCATTTGTTGTGGGCTACGGCCTTGACTATGCCGAGTGCTTCCGCAATCTTCCGTATGTAGGCATTGTTAAGCCTGAGGCAGTAGAGAGAATTGCAAAGGAGAGTAATAACATTTGAAAAAGATAAACTGGAAGGCGGTTATTCCGTATATTGTAATTCCGCTTGCATTTATAATGTGCATTGCTTATTACGCAAATATGGGAAAAACCACACAGAAAAAAACGGAATACTATGAGCTTATAAATATGTTCGAGGAGAACAAGATAAGCGAATACACCCTGAATTTAAGCAGCGGTGCTCTGAAATACAAGCTTGCAGGCGACGATACAGTGTACAGATATACCGTGCCCAATGTTACTCTCTTTGTTGAGGACATACACGGCTCGGTAGTTGAGTATAACAGGCAGAATCCAGACAAGCAGATTAAAATGGACTACGAGTCAGGCTCTGCAAATTCGTGGTGGGTAAGCCTGCTTCCGACAATAGCAATAGTTGTTTTGCTTACGGTAGTAATGAGCATTATGTTCCGTAAGATGAATCAGACCGTACAGTCGGAAAACAACCGTACAATGTCCTTTGGCAAGGCCCGTTTCAGAAAAAATGACGAAACAAAAAACAAAACTACCTTCAATGATGTCGCAGGCGCAGACGAAGAAAAAGAGGACCTTGAGGAAATTGTTGAGTTTCTTAAAGACCCCAAGGAATTTACTGCGCTCGGCGCAAGAATTCCCAAGGGTGTACTGCTTGTAGGCCCTCCCGGAACAGGTAAAACCTTGCTTGCAAAAGCAGTTGCAGGCGAAGCTGATGTTCCGTTCTTCTCAATTTCAGGCTCCGATTTCGTTGAAATGTATGTCGGCGTAGGCGCTTCAAGAGTGCGTGACTTGTTCGGCGAAGCCAAGAAAAATGCTCCGTCAATCATATTCATAGACGAAATTGACGCTGTCGGCAGACACAGAGGCGCAGGTATGGGCGGCGGCCACGATGAGAGAGAGCAAACACTTAACCAGATGCTTGTTGAAATGGACGGCTTCGGCGAAAACGAGGGCGTTATAGTTATGGCGGCTACAAACAGACCCGACATACTTGACCCTGCACTCCTCAGACCCGGCAGATTTGACCGTCAGATTACCGTCAATTACCCCGATGTCAAGGGCAGAGAGGAAATATTAAAGGTACACGCAAGAAAGAAGCCGTTAGCACCCGATGTTGAGCTTCGTGCCATTGCAGGCGCAACCGTAGGCTTTACGGGCGCAGACCTTGAAAACCTTTTAAACGAAGCGGCATTGCTTGCGGCACGCAGAAAGCTTAAAGCAATTACAATGCGTGAAATAGAAGAGGCTACAATGAAGGTCGTAGTCGGCACGGAGAAGAAATCGCACAAGATTTCCGAAAGGGATAAGAAAATCACTGCCTACCACGAGGCAGGCCATGCAGTTTCGTCTTATTATCTTGAGCACAAGGATCCCGTAACTCATATCTCAATAGTTCCCAGAGGTATGGCAGGCGGCTTTACAATGTATCAGCCCGAAAAGGACGAAATGCACCTTATGAAGTCAAGAATGCTTGACGACATTGTCGGTCTTTTAGGCGGCAGAGTAGCCGAAAAGATTATCTTTGACGACATTTCAACAGGCGCTTCCAACGATATTGAAAGAGCCACTGATATTGCCAGAAAAATGGTTACCAAGTACGGTATGTCGGAAAAGCTCGGACCTATCGCCTTCGGTAAGGAAAATGACGAGGTATTCCTCGGCAGAGATTACAGCCATACACGCAATTACTCCGAAAATGTTGCTTCTGCAATCGACACGGAGGTTGAGGAGATTATTCTAAACGCCTACAAGAGAACAGAGCAGATTTTAAGAGAGCATATCGACAAGCTTCACATAGTTGCAAAGGAGCTTGTAAAGCGTGAAAAGATTACGGGCGAGGAGTTTGAAACTCTTATGCAGGGCGGCACTCTTCCCGAAGTCGAAGAACATTCCGACAAGGAAGAAAAGCTCAAAAAAATAATTGACGAAGCAAACGAGGAAGAAAAATCCGATGAGAGCGAAGCTTCGGCGCAGAACAACGAGGGTGAAGCTCCTTTATCGGAGGAAAAAGCTGAAAATACCGTTGAGAACGCATCAGAGCAGGACGGTAACGAAAGCTGAACAATTTATAATTGCAAACGGTCAGAGGCATTACTCTTCTGACCGCTTTTTTTGCTTTTTTTATTCAGTTAAGTTTTACAGGCAACTTTGCTCTGGTTATTATGTATATTTAACAAAAATTGCCTTTGATATTTTATTGTCATACTCCCGTTTTTTACTGTAAAATCATTGAAAATACATTAAAAAAGTGCTAAAATCTAATAAATATAATTACAATGGCGAAAAAGTGTATTTTACTGAAAGGCGAGTGGTTAATTTGGCTCTTGTAACAATGAAAAAACTGCTCTGTGAAGCAGAGCGGAAAAAGGTCGCTGTCGGTGCGTTTTCCGTAGGCAATATGGAAATGGTTATGGGTGCTGTGAGGGCGGCAGAGGAGCTGAACACCCCGATTATTCTGCAGATTGCAGAGGTAAGGCTTAAGAATTCACCTCTGGAGCTTATGGGTCCTATGATGATAGCCGCCGCAAAAAACTCCAAGGTTGATATTGCCGTTCATCTTGACCACGGACTTAAATTTGAAACCGTGCAGAAGGCTCTTGAATTAGGCTTTACATCAGTAATGTTTGACGGCTCGCTTTTAGAGCTTGACGAGAATATAAAGCAGGTACACGCAGTTGTTGCCGAGGCTTATAAATACGGCGCAACCGTTGAAGCGGAATTAGGCGTTGTAGGCGGTAACGAGGGCGAGGGCAAAAAGCACGAAATACTTTGCACAAGACCCGATGACGCTGTTAAATTCTGTAAAGAAACGGGCGTTGACGCTCTTGCGGTTGCAATAGGCAACGCTCACGGCAATTACCCTGTTTCGCCCGAGCTTCGTTTTGATGTGCTTGAGGAAATTTACAACAAGGTTTCAACTCCTCTGGTGCTTCACGGCGGCACGGGTATCAGCGATGAGCAATTCCAGCACGCTATTAAATTGGGAGTCCGCAAGATAAATATTGCGACAGCCTCCTTTGATCATCTTGCACAGTATGCAAAGGCATATTGCGACACAAAGGAAAAGGCAAATTACTTTGAACTTTCTGCACAGGAGGTTCAGGGCGTTTATGAAAATGTTAAAAGACACATTAAGGTGTTTAATTTTATAAATGATTAAGGGGAAGAATTATGAAATACATAGAGTTTGACAACACAAAGGAATTTGATTTGATTTTATTGGGCAGGGTAGCGGTTGACCTTAATCCTGTTGATTACTACTGTCCGCTTAATGAGAGCACAACATTTAAAAGATATCTCGGCGGCTCGCCTGCAAACATTGCAGTCGGTCTTTCAAGGCTCGGCAAGAAGTGCGGCTTCTTTGCCCGTGTGTCCGACGACCAGCTTGGCACTTTTGTAACCGATTACTTTAAAAAAGAGGGCATTGACACCTCTCATATCGTACGCTGTGAAAACGGCGAAAAAATTGGTCTTACCTTTACCGAAATCAAGTCCGAAACCGAAAGCTCAATAGTTATGTACCGTAACGAAGCGGCTGACCTTAAACTCACGGTTGACGATATTGACGAGGACTATATCAAAAGAGGTAAGGCTGTTCTTATTTCGGGCACAGCTCTTGCAGAAAGTCCGTCAAGAGAGGCGGCTTTAAAGGCTGTTGCGCTTGCAAAGAGAAACAGCATTCCGATTATATTTGACATTGACTACCGTGCATACAACTGGAAGAATGAGGACGAAATTGCTATTTATTACTCTGCAGTTGCCCGTGAGGCTGATATTATACTCGGCTCCCGTGAAGAATATGATCTTACGCAGAAGCTTATCAAAGAGGGCATGAACGACATTGAAACTGCGAAGTACTGGCATAATCAGAATGCTAAAATCGTAATTATCAAGCACGGCAAGGAAGGCTCAACCGCATACACAAATGACGGCGAAAGCTTTTCTATAAAGCCCTTCCCGATTAAGCTCTTAAAGAGCTTCGGCGGCGGCGACGGCTACGCAAGTGCCTTCCTTTACGGCATATTTGAAGGCTGGGAGATTATTGACTGCCTTGAATTCGGCTCAGCTTCCGCTTCAATGCTTGTAGCCTCCCACGCCTGCTCTGAAGATATGCCCACAGTTGACGCTGTCAAGGAATTTATCAAAAAGGAAAAAGAAGAATACGGTGAAATGATTGCCAGAGGGTAATTTTGGTTATTTTTCCGCAATGCTTCGTTACGCCTCCTCGAAATATATGCATATTCCTTCGTCGGCAAGCCTTGCTTTGCGAAAAAATCTCTCAAAATTAAAACGGTATTTTTAAATTCTTTAAATGAAAAATAAAACCAATAAAAAACATTTAATAAAAGCTAAACCTTTAAGGCGTATAATTTGCATTGTGCTGTGTGTATGTGTGCTTTGCGCTCTGCTTGTTGTGTGTGCCAATGCATATATGATTTCCTATGCCAAGAAATACATTTTAAGCTATGACGAGTTAAGCTCACACAGCTTTGACTGTATTATGGTTTTAGGCGCAAGAAAAGGCTCGCCTATGCTTGACGAAAGACTTGAATTCGGACTTAAAGCTTATGAAACAGGCTGTTCCGAAAAGCTGTTAATGTCGGGCGACCACGGCACAGAGAGCTATGACGAGGTCAATTTTATGAAGGACTATGCCGTTAACAACGGCGTTGAGGCTGACAATGTGTTTATGGACCATGCAGGCTTCTCAACCTACGAGTCAATGTACCGTGCCCGTGATGTGTTTGAGGTTAAAAGTATGCTTATTGTTACCCAGACCTACCACTTATACAGGGCGGTTTATAACGCAAGAAAATTAGGACTTGACGCTTACGGCTATAAGGCAGAGCATCTTTTGTACCCTGCCGTCAACAATGTGCGTGAGGCTGTGGCAAGGGTCAAGGATTTTGTGTGGTGCATTTTCAAACCCGAGCCTACATATCTCGGCGAGGCAATTCCCATATCCTCAAGCGGTGCGCTGACAGACGATAAAATAAGAGAATAAAATAAGAGGTAATACATTATGTACGAAAATCCGAAATTCAACGAAAACAATGAGAAAATCTTATGTGAAATGGGCGGCAAAAATGCCGATATGCTCATGGACATAAAGGTTAAAATCTTAAAAGCAGGCGAGAGTTTTACCGTTTGTGAAAAAGAGAATGAAACCGCAATCCTTTTAATGCAGGGCGAGGTTGAATTCTTATTTGAGGGCGAAATAAAAAATGCAAAGCGCCGTTCACCGTTTCTTGACAAGGCAACGGCAATTCACTTTTCAAAGGGAATTGAGGTTACCGTTAAGGCTAACGAGGAGTCCCGTCTTGTAATTGAGCAGACCGATAACGCAAATGATTTCGGCGTGCATTATTACACACCCGACGATTTGATGATTCAGCATTTCGGCGCTGACCAGTGGGACGGCACGGCTGACAGACAGGTGCTTACTGTATTTGATTATGAATCGGCACCGTATTCAAATCTTGTTTTAGGCGAGGTATTTCACAAACCGGGCTGCTGGACCAGCTACCCGCCGCATTATCATCCGCAACCCGAGGTTTATTACTATGAATTTGAAAAACCGCAGGGCTTCGGCGTAGGCTTTAACGGCGACAACTGTTATAAGGTTGAAAATCAGGGATGTCTTTGCATAACGCCTATGCACACGCATCAGCAGGCGGCTGCACCCGGTTACAAAATGTGCTATGTCTGGATGATACGCCATCTTGACGGCGACCCGTGGAGAAAAACAAGAATAGACGCTCCGGAGCACAAGTGGCTCCTTGATGAAAAATAAACAAGACATTTAATGAGGTGATTTTATGGCAAAAATGACAATGGCTCAGGCTCTTGTTAAATTCCTTGACAACCAGTATGTGTCCTTTGACGGCAAAGAAACCAAATTCGTTGACGGTATTTTTACTGTTTTCGGTCACGGAATAGTGCTCGGTCTGGGTGAAGCTCTGGACTCCGATAAGGGCGGACTTCGTGTTTATCAGGGTAAAAATGAGCAGGGTATGGCTCATGTAGCCGCATCCTTTGCTAAAATGAACAACCGCAGAAAGATTATAGCCTGCGCTTCTTCAATAGGCCCCGGCTCTGCAAATATGGTTACAGCCGCCGCAACTGCAACGGTAAACCATGTACCGCTTCTGCTTTTCCCTGCGGATGCCTTTGCAACCCGTCAGCCCGACCCCGTGCTTCAGCAGTTTGAGCAGGTGAATTCACTTGCTACAACAACAAATGACGCATACAAGGCTGTTACAAGGTATTGGGACAGAATTCAGCGCCCCGAGCAGATTATGAGTGCGCTTATAAACGCTATGAGAGTGCTTACCGACACTGCGGAGACAGGCGCAGTTGCAATTTCAATCTGTCAGGATGTCGAAGGCGAAAGCTTTGACTATCCGGATTCCTTCTTTGAGAAGAGAGTACATAAAATTACAAGAATCGCTCCTGCATGTGATGAGATTGCCGACATAGCGGAAGTTGTTAAGGCAGGAAAGAAACCTCTTGTTATATGCGGCGGCGGTGTAAGATATTCCGAAGCCGGCGAAGCTCTTGAGGAATTCTGCAAAAAATTCAATATTCCCTTTGCAGAAACGCAGTCGGGCAAATCAGCCTGCCTTTCAGTCGGGCAAATCAGCCTGCCTTTCATCAGATGAATACAATCTCGGCGGTTTGGGCGTTACAGGCAACTCTGCAGGCAATGATATTGCCAAAGAGGCTGATGTTATAATCGGCATAGGCACCCGTTTTTCCGATTTCACCACTGCATCAAAATCGCTTTTCAGAGCTGATGCAAAATTTGTTACAATAAACACCTCTCGTTTTGACGCTTACAAGCTTGACGCAGTTAAGGCGGTTTGCGACGCAAAGCTCGGAATAATCGCTCTTGGCAACGAGCTTGAAAAAGCAAACTATAAATCAGCTTACACAAACGAAATCAAAGCTGCAAAGGACAAGTGGGACATGTAAATGGAATTACGTGCTTCTTACAGCTATGA
>ONBD01000029.1 GCA_900315985.1 uncultured Eubacteriales bacterium
TTTTTACTCATTATGACACCCCCTTAACCGATAAATGAACCGGCAACCGATTCGCCCTCGGCTTCAGCCTTTTTCTCTGTTACCTCGGCTCTGCGCTTCAGTACCTGAATAACCTTATTTTGTTTTTCACCGTCATAATCCCAGAAGAAATAGGGGATTGACATAAGTATATAGCCTGCAATATCAAAAATAATGGGAATAACAATAATTTTCGCTCTTGAGGCGTCAACAAACAGAACATCCCAATTTGAGTTGAAGCCGAATTTAAGCAGCAGAATCGGAATTATAAGACCTACAAAGGATGTTATAGGACTTGTAATCCAGCCGAAAACATTTGAAAAGCTTTCGAGTCTTTCGCCTGAAAGATACATCTGGTAGTCGCTTATACGGATATCCATGTCATGACCGACTGCGGTAGGAACGGTTTTGGTCATTTCCATTAAGAAGAGCATTACAACGCAGACAGTGCCGCAGAGCATGACATTGTCGCCGCACAAAAGCAAAGCCGCAACAACAATAGCATAGCCGATAGCTCTTGTCCACTGGTAAAAAATCATAATCTGTTTATATGAAAATCTCTTCATAAAGTATGGAGTGAAGAAATCGGGCGGAGTGCCTGCAAACGAAACAAGCGAAACAAGAAGGCCGTATGAAAGTCCGCTTAAACGGAAGGTGTAGAGGTAAACAACAGTTGTAAATGCAAGCATACCGTTGCCCAGAGCGTCAATAAGACCTACTATTGTAAGCACCCATTTGTATTTGTTGCGCAATACGCCGAAAATACCGTCCCAGAAGTTAATCTGCACCTTTTCCTCAAGAGGCGGCTGCGGTATTCTTTCCTTTATGCGTCCTGCAAAAACCATGGTAAGCGTTGCAAACAGTATAAAGATTATAGGAATTACATAGCGGTAAACATTTATATCTGCCCACTTGTCCTTCATAAAGCCTATGGCAATAGGAATTATAACTACCATAAGCGAATTGAGAAAATGCGAAAGCTTTAACGGATAAGTTCTTATAAGAATACGCTCTCTCATATTCGGGCTTATGTTCTGCGTGCACATTTCAAGGCAATTGGTAAATCCAAACAGGTTATATATTGCAAAAAGCAGATTTGCAACCCAGACCCTTGTAACCTCATCGGCAATAGCGTAAACGGGAAGCCAGCCTATAAGTATAACCATTACGCACTTGGGTACAACATCGCAGTAAAGGAAATATTTATATCTTCCGAACTTCGGAACAAGCTTTTTGCGCCAGAAAATATTTCTTGAGCCTGCCCAGCCGTTCCAGAGTATGTGCGTACCGAGTATTTTCAGAGATGACGCCGCCGAAAGTCCCCGTATTGAGTTTAGCGCCGCCCACAGCTTGTTGTTTGGGTCAAGGTACGGCTCAAACGGAAAGACTATAAGGAAGATGCCTAACAGAATCGAGAAAAAGTAAATTGTGTAAAGCACCTTTTCTGTTTTTTTAGGCAAAAATCCTAAGTTGTCGTTGATAATCCAGCCTAAAATGTCCCAAAACTTCTGCAGCGGCAGGTTAATAAGCGCAATAGCTGAGAATACAACATAAGGCAGATTGTAGTGGTACATAATAAGGTAGCAGCCTGCCGCAAAGCTTATGTATTCGAGCGTTTTCTGACCCGAATAGTTACTGCCGACAGCAAGCCAGATGTCAAGATATTCCCTGTAAGGAACATACTTGCCCTCGCCCGGAGTTTTCCAATGCTCCTTGATTTCATGCGCAAGCCATTTCACCTTTTGCGGCAAAGACTTGTTTTCTTCGACCTGAACGCCGGTTTCATTGTTGTCGTTCATAGTACTTCTCCTTTTCCTCCTTATTAGGTGTATTTTATACACCTAATATCATAAGGGTACCCTTATGCAGCGAAAAGCACAGAAATACCCTTATAATTTTTGTTATTTTAATTATACTATATATTTTGTGTAAAATCAACACATTATATGACGGAATATGATTTTATTTGTGCAACATTTAACAAGCATACAAATTTGAGTTTGTGGAGGTGTAGGGGCGACCTTTGGTCGCCCGCCAAGGTCTGTTGTAATTTATGCGGGCGATTCGTGAATCGCCCCTACGGTTAGTTTGTTATACGCCTTAAATAATTATAATGTTCGTAAGCGAAGCTTACCCACAACTTGCCGCCAAACTCCGATTTGTAATTTGTTGTCATTTCTCACTTGACAAAAATAAAATATATTAGTATTTTTATATTACTGATTTTTTAAGGACTTGATACAATATGGTTTACAACACTATTCTTGACGCAATCGGCCATACGCCGATGATTAAGCTCAACAAGCTTGTTGATGAGGAGTCGGCGCAGATTTTTGTAAAATATGAGGGCGTAAATATAGGCGGTTCCATAAAAACAAGAACGGCGTATAATATGATTAAATGTGCGCTTGAAAAGGGTAAAATAAATAAGGACTCAATTATTGTTGAGCCTACAAGCGGCAATCAGGGCATAGGTCTTGCTCTTGTCGGCGCAGTGCTTGACCTGAATGTAAAAATTATTATGCCCGACTCTGTTTCCGAGGAGCGCAGAAAGCTTATTAAGAATTACGGCGCAGAGGTTATTTTAATTCACGATGACGGCGACATAGGCAAATGTATTGCCGAGTGTATTGCACTTGCAGAAAAAATGAGCAGGGAGGATGAAAGGGTATTTGTTCCCTCGCAGTTTGACAATCCTGACAATCCTAAGGCTCACATTTATTACACGGCAACCGAAATTCTTGAACAGGTTAACTGTGATATTGACGGCTTTTGCAGCGGCGTCGGCACAGGCGGTACAATAAGCGGTATCGGTATGGTGCTTAAAAGACAGAATCCCGCAATTCAGATATGGGCGGTAGAGCCTGCAGATGCGGCTATACTTTCGGGCGGCTCTGTCGGCACGCATCTTCAGATGGGCATAGGCGACGGACTTATTCCCGAAAACCTTAACACCAAGATTTATGACAATATTTGCGTTGTGTCCGACAAAGAGGCAATAGAAACCGCACGGCGTCTTGCAAGCGAAGAGGGCATAATGTGCGGCATCTCAAGCGGCTCAAATGTTGCGGCGGCTCTCAAGCTTGCAAAAAGGCTCGGCAAGGGCAAAACCGTTGTAACTGTCCTGCCCGACACAGGCGAAAGATATTTCAGCACAGTGCTTTTTGATTAAATATTAAACAGTAAAAAAACAGACCTGAAATCAGGTCTGTTTTTTTGTATATCTTTTTATTTTATCAGTTGCCGTTGCCCTCGCCGAAGCCGTAGAAGCCGAAGGGGTTATAGTAATAATCCTGTGACGGCTGAGTGGTCTGCTCGGTAACAGGCTCAACTATGCCTTTATCCTCAACAAGCGTAGCGGTTACATCAAACTGCGTCATTCTGTAATTGTTGTCAAAATGGCAGACGGTAAGCGTTATTTTATCGCCGACCTTTGATTTTTCGACAAGCGCAGGTAACTCATCGCTGTTTTCGAGTTCCTTACCGTTTGCTTTTATAATAATATCGCCAATCTTTGCGTCGGTGTTTACAAGTGAGCTGTCAGAATCCATCTGCGCAATTATAATTGAGCCTGCGGGAAGATTGTTTGCGCCTGCAAGCATTGCATAAGTCTGGCTTGCCGAAACGGGAGCGTATCTTATGCCGAGCTTCGGTCTGTTTGTAACATAGCCGTGAGCAATTATTTCATCATAAACTTTAACAAGAGTTGAGCTGGGTACTGCAAAGCCCATGCCCTCGTAATCGGTGCTTGCAATTTTAGAGGAATTTATACCCACAAGCTGACCGTATTCGTTTATAAGTGCGCCGCCCGAATTGCCGGGGTTGATAGCCGCTGTGTGCTGAATACAAATCATTTCATAACCGATTTCACTGCTGATAGGTCTTGCAATGGCTGAAACCATACCGTTTGTAAAGCTGCCTGCGAATTCAACGCCGCCGGGGTTACCGATAGCGTAAACAGTTTCGCCTACAACAAGTTTTTCAGAGTCGCCTATTTCAATAGCGTCAAGCCCCGACTCTGCAATTCTGAGAACAGCTATATCTGTTCTTGAATCCGTACCTACAAGGTAAGCGTCATGCTGTGTGTCATCTGAAAGCTGAACCTTGATTGTGCCGCCGCCCGATACTACATGAGCGCAGGTAACAATATAAGTGAATTTGTGCTGGTCGTCCTCGCCGACAATAACGCCCGAGCCTTCGCCCGATTTAACTGTACCCGTGTAAACAAGCACGCCTACCGAGGAGTCCTTAACCTCCTGATAAACGCTCTTTGCCGAAGGAATGGAAGAGCTTTCCGAAGCACTTGCGTCGGGTGTCTGCGCCATTTCAATTTTCGGTGCGTCAATTTTTTCGGTTTTGCCGTTTGTGCCCGAAATAACGCCTCTCAACGAAAGGGCAAGCAGTACAAAGCCTGTTACAAGAAGCGCAGCTACGCATATTATGAAAACTGCCTTGCCTTTTTTTCTGCCCTTCTGACTCTGGTGAACTGCAGGCGCAGAATAGTTAGGAGTTTGCACAGGCTGATTCTGATAATACTGATTTTGCGGGTAACCCTGCTGTGTATACTGTGAGGGGTTAGTGCCATAGTAAACATAGCTTGCCTTTTTGCTGTAATTGTCTGCAGGATTGTTCGGCATATTCTGATTTCCCGGATTGTTTCGGTCGGTATACGGCGGCTGATAGCCGTTGCCGTAACCCTGACCGTAATATCTGTTTTGCTGATTTAAGTTCTGTGCAGGCGAACTGCCGTAACCCGACTGCTGTTTGGGCTGCTGTACGGGTATCTGCTGTGCAGGCTGAACAGGCTGTTCGGGCTGAGCTTTATTTTCATGCTGTATATCATCCGTCTGAGCGGCAGACTGATTTTCAGCTTCGTTATTTACTTCGCCCTGCATATTTTCATTTTTGTTTTCATCAAATTCGCTCATAATAAGCCTCCTGATTATGCGTAATTATTATATGCTGAATAATTTTTTATAACAACTCTGCCGGTATTTTTGCAGGCAGGGTAAATTCAAACCTTGTGTATTCGTTTTCAACGCTTTCGGCTTTTATGGTGCCGCCGTGCATTTCAACTATGGTCTTAACTATATAAAGTCCCAATCCTGTGCTCTTGGTGTCATAGCTTCTTGACTTGTCGACCTTGTAAAAGCGTTCAAAAATTCTTGACAGGTCCTCGGGTGAAATGCCCACGCCCGTATTTTTTATTCCGACCGAAACAGAGCCGTCGCTGTTTTTGTTGACATCTACAATTATCTGTGCATTTTCGGTGAATTTAACCGCATTGTCAACGAGATTGTATATAACCTGATGAATCATATCCTCGTCGGCATTCACAAGCGTCGGCTCAAGCACATCAAGACCGAGAATTTCAATGTTTTTCTGCTCTATCTGCTGTTCAAATGAAATAAGTACATTGAAAATGTCATTGCAGATGTTAAATTCCTTCGGCTTAAGCTTTAATTCACCTGCTTCAATCTTTGAAAGGTTGAGCATTGCCACAACAAGCCTTGAAAGCCTTTTTGTTTCGTTTGAAACTATTTCAAGGTAATAATTCTGCTTCTCGGGCGGAATTGTGCCGTCAAGTATGCCGTCTATAAAACCGCCTATTGTAGTCATAGGCGTTTTAAGCTCATGCGAAACATTCGCAACAAAGCTTCGTCTTGTACTCTCGTGTAATGCAAGTTCTGTCGCCATTGAATTGAACGCCTTTAACAGACCTTCAAGCTCGCCCTTGCCCCTGACTTTGACACGGTAGCTGAAATCGCCCTTAGCATATGCCTTTGTAGCTCTCGACATATCTCTCAACGGGCTTAACAGATTGAGTGTAAACACATAAACGCCTATTGCGCCTACAAGTAATGATAATGCCGCAGCCACAAGGAAAATCTTAATTGTTCGGTTAAGGTAATCCGTAACGCTCGAAGAAATCGGTGTTGCGGTGAATACCAATGCAATTACCTCGTCGTTTACAATTACGGGCTGAGCCGAAACAAGCTGGTCCTTGGCATAAACTCCGTCAAGCGTTGTTCTGTCGCTTGAAAATCCGTTTTTCGCCTGCTCAATAACGCTTGCAGGTATTTTATATACGCTGTGAATTAAACATTCGCCGTTGTTGCTCAGTTCAAAATCCTCCGAGAGCAGATGCTTGCAAAGAATTACATCGCCGTCCATATTACATACATATATGTCTGCATTTATTGCGTCGGAAATCATTTTTATGTTGTTGCACAGCATAAAAATTGAACCTTTGGTGTCGGTGTTCATTCTTTTTTCAAGCACCTGTGTGGTAAGCTCGGCAACGCTTTTTGTGTTGTTCTCCATAAGCTCGAGTTTTTGTACCGACCAATCGTTTCTGCCTAAAAGGCTGAACGAAATGCCGAGAATTATAAAGCCTAAGAATTCAAGCACAAGAAGTGCCGCAAAATACTTGAGTATTATCGAATTGTTCCAAAGTCCGTTCTTTATTCTGTTTTTAAAAGCAGATAGCTTTTTGGCTGCCATAAAGATTAGTCCTTTGTTTCAAATTTGTATCCTACGCCCCAGACGGTTTTAAGCTCCCATTTGTCCGACACGCCCTCAAGCTTTTCACGAAGGCGCTTTACATGGACATCAACCGTTCTTGAATCACCGTAATAGTCAAATCCCCAGACCTCGTCAAGAAGCTGATCTCTTGAAAATACTCTGTTCGGGTTTGATGCAAGGTGGAAAATAAGCTCCAATTCTTTAGGCGGAGTGTCAACCTGAACGCCGTTGACCTTCATTTCATAGTTTTCAAGGTTGATTGAAAGCCTGTCAAATTTAACCTCTTTAGCCTTTTCCTGCGGTGCGCCCGAATTAGAAGAACGCCTGAGGACTGCTTTTATTCTTGCAATAATTTCTTTTGTGTCAAAAGGCTTGGTAACATAATCGTCTGCGCCAAGCTCAAGACCGAGAACCTTGTCAAAGGTTTCACCCTTGGCTGTGAGCATTATAATCGGCTTGTCGGAGAATTTTCTTATCTCTCTGCAAACCTGCCAGCCGTCAAGCCCGGGAAGCATAATGTCCAGAAGCATAAGGTCGGGATTTTCCGACTTGAAGGTATCAATAGCCGCAACGCCGTCATTGGCAATTTTGGTAGTAAAGCCTTCCTTTTCAAGATAAAGTCTTAAAAGCTCACAAATGTTTATATCGTCATCAACAATGAGTATTTTTTCGTTAGCCATATACAAGCCTCCTTTTATTTGCTATGATAAACCGAAATTATGAACAAGTTATAAACGGTTTTTCAACTTTTGTTTAATTGTGAACAAGACCATTGTAGCACAAAAAATCAGGCTTTGAAAGAGTTTTTCAAAGCCTGACGAGATATTGGACTTATACTGAAAATCTGTATATTGTCGTTGACACGAAGGGTTTGTCGGGGGTAAATATATTGGGCATAAACTCTGTGTGGTTGAGTGCGTCGGGAAAATACTGCGTTTCAAGGCAAAAGCCAGTTCTGTGATTAAGCGGCAGACCTGCCTTGCCTGTTTGAGTTCCGTCCATAAAGTTACCTATGTAGAACTGTACGCCTACAAGGTCTGTAAAGCACTCCATAATTCTTCCGCTTTTTTCCGATTTAACCTCGGCAAATTTCTTCAGCGTGCCGTCATAGCCCTCAATTCTGAAATTGTGGTCATAGCCCCTGCCGATTTTAAGCTGAATATCATCAGCCTCAACATCTCTGCCGATGGCTTTAGGCTTCCTGAAATCGAACGGGGTACCCTCTACGCTTCTGATTTCGCCTGTCGGAATAGCGTATTCGTCTGTGGGCGTGTATGCGTCGCAGTTGAATTTTACAATATGATTAAGAATTGTACCGCCGTCAAAGCCGTCAAGGTTAAAATATGCGTGGTTTGTGACATTTAACGGGCATTTCTGCGTAGGCGTGCAGTTATAATCAATTCTGACCTCATTTTCGTCGTTGAATGAGAAGGTAACCTCGTTGTCAACCTCACCGGGAAAGCCCTCGGCATTAAGCGGACTGTGATATGTGAATTTTACGGCACTGTCGCCTATGATTTCATAATCCCATACGGCAGTTTCGTACTCGTGATTTGAGTGAAGCGTAAACATTCCGTTGACATTTTTGGTTATCTGATAATTCACCCCGTCAATGTCAAAGCCTCTGCCTGCAATCCTGTTTGCTACTCTGCCGACTGTTCTGCCCTGTGAGTCCGTGCAGAGAAGCTGACCCTCCATGGTGTCAAAGCCGACTAAAACATCATTGAAATTGCCGTTTTTGTCGGGTACGACAATCTTGTTGAGCGTTGCGCCGTAGCTTACAAGCCCTATATATGAGCCTGCGCTGTTTTTAATTTCAAACGAGTAAACCTCTGTACCGTTTTCAGTTGTGCCGTAAAGCTTTTTTGTAACTGTCATAATATCACCTCAAACTTGTTGATTTAAGTATATATTTTTAGTTTGCCAATGTCAAGAATAGGACTATCCTTTATTGACTTTTAGGCGTTTTGATTGTATTCTATTATAGATAAAAAGAAAGGAGATTCATATGCAGGCAATACTTGAACAATTTGATTATCTCGTGCGGTATGTCTTTGCAGTAATTGCATTGATGGTAATACTGCGTTGTGTGCTGTCTCTTTTCAGAGCAAGACCAAGGCGTGAAATTATGGCGACGCTTGTAAATCTTGCAGATGATTCCAAAATTGAAATTAACAACTGGGAAACCTCAATAGGCAGAAGCCGTTCGTGTGATATTCCGCTGAAAAAATACGGTACGGTTTCCCGTTTTCATGCGGTGCTTGCGCTTCGCAAGGAGGGTTGGTTTGTCTTTGACACCGACTCAAAGACGGGCGTTTATGTCAACGGCAAGCAGATAAGCCACGTTCAGATGGTAAAGGACGGCGACACTATATCGTTCGGCAATGCCGTTATGAAATTTCAGTCAAACGGCTATGGGGCAAATGCCGCAGAGCCCGAAAGCGCATGCAGTAAAAAGAAGGCTGCCACCGATTACACCAACGCAACACGCCTTGTCAATATGGCTGACAAGAGCGCATATTACCTTACGGGAAGTTGCCTTATAGGCAGGGACAGAAACTGTAATATCAGCCTGCCTATGAACGATATTTCAAAAGAACATGCCGAGGTATACCTTACAAAAGAAGGCTGGATGGTAGCCGACCTGCAATCGCATAACGGCACATATCTTAACGGTGAAATGGTATTCGGCGCATATCCGCTGTATGACGGCGACATTATCTCGGTAGGCGCATACAGCTTTATGTTCAGGGAATAAGGAGGGATATTTGTGGCTGAAAAAGTTAAAAAGCAAAAAGCAAAAAAGAGCAAAAATCCCGAGCTTAAGAACAGAAAGAAAAGGAAATACAGGTACAGGAAGCCTGTAAACTGGCTGTTTCTGCTTATACTTATAACGGCATTTCAGGTTTTCTGCGCCGCACAGATTTTACTTAACGGCGGCGAGGAACTTGTTAAAAGCACTATATATATAGTTTTCGGCGCATACATAATTGCAGAGTGGGTTTATTTCATTGTCTTTGCAGGCGTTTTCGGCAGAAAAAGTTTTGAGGTTGAGCTTATAGCGTTTTTCCTGTCGGGCATAAGCCTTGCGCTGACGGCGAGCGTGTACCCAGGCAAGGCGTACACACAGCTTATCGCCATCTTCTTGGGCATGGGCGTGTTTATAGTGCTTATTTGGATTTTAAGCGACATTGACAGGGTAATCAAGCTTAGAATACCCGTTGCGATAGCTTCGATTGCGGCGCTTGTGTTTACGCTTATTTTCGCAAAGAATATCAACGGCGCAAGAAACTGGATTATCATAGGGCACGGTCTTATGTCTATACAGACCTCCGAACTGGTTAAAATCGCCTTTGTATTTGTAGGGGCGGCAACACTTGAAAATCTGCAGACCACCAAAAAGCTTACAAAATATATTATATTTTCAGTTGCAGTTATAGGCTTGCTGTTTGTTATGAAGGATTTCGGTACAGCGCTTATATTCTTCGTAACCTTTGTGGTTATAGCCTTCCTGCGTTCGGGTGACATCAAGACGCTGTTTCTTATATTTGCGGGTGCGCTTATGGGCGGCATAGGCGTTCTGACCTTTAAGCCGTATGTTGCAAACCGCTTTGCTTCATACAGGCACATCTGGGAATATGCCGACGATAAGGGCTATCAGCAGGTAAGATTATTGATTTATTCCGTCAGCGGCGGCTTGTTCGGTCTGGGTCTCGGCAACGGCAAGCTCCGTTATGTCTATGCGGCTACCGAGGACCTTGCCTTCGGTATGGTGTGCGAGGAATTCGGTATGATAATTGCTTTTACCGTGCTGCTTACCTTTGTGGCTCTTGTGGTTTACAGCATAAGATATTCGGTTGCCGCCCGTTCGTCTTTTTATTCGATTGCGGCGTGCGCAGCTTCAACCTTACTGTTATTCCAGGCAGCTCTGCATGTTTTCGGCGCAACGGATTTGCTTCCGTGGACAGGCGTAACGCTTCCTTTTATAAGCCGAGGCGGTTCGAGTATGATGTGCTGTTGGGGTTTGGTTGCGCTTATAAAAGCAATAGATGTCAAGACCTATAAGCGTTATGATAAGGTCATTGGCAAATAAAAATTCTTAAAAAGGAGTGGATAAGGAATGAAAACGCTTTCTCGCAGAGCATGGGTGCTGTATCTGTTGGTAATTGCATTCGTTTGCGGCGCAGGAATACTTCTTTATACCTTCTTCTCAAATGCTGACTCGTGGGCAATGAAGCGCACAAACAGGCATATATATAAATCGGGCGTACTTTCGACTGCAGGTACAATAACCGACAGAAGCGACAAGATACTTGCCCAGACGGTTGACGGCAAAAGAGTATACAATGAGTCAAAAAATGTCCGTATTGCGACCTTGCATATTGTGGGCGACTCGCAGGGATACATATCAACAGGCGTACAGACGGCGTACAATGACGACCTTACGGGTTATAATCTTGTTGACGGTATATATACATTAAAGAAATACGGCAAGGGCAGTGATATTAAACTTACAATAGATGCAGAGCTTTGCAACACCGCATATGAGGCGCTCGGCAAAAACAAGGGCACGGTAGGCGTTTACAATTACAAAACAGGCGAATTGCTCTGCGTTGTTTCAAAGCCGTCATACGATATTGCCAACAAACCTGTTGAGAGCATTAACAATGACAAGACGGGCGAGTTTGACGGTGTTTATCTCAACCGCTTTTTCTCAGGCGTATATACTCCCGGTTCTACATTTAAAATTATCACCTCGGCATGCGCTATTGATAATATTGCAGATATTGACTCACAGAGCTTTAAATGCTCAGGTGAATACCATGTCGGCGGCGGCTCGGTAAAATGCATGTCAAAGCACGGCACCGTAAATTTTGAAAAATCGCTTAATGTGTCCTGTAACAGCGCATTTGCCGACATTGCAGTTCAGCTCGGCGCAGAAAAGCTGACTGCCACAACAACGGCGCTCGGTTTCGGCAACGGCATAAGAATAGGCAACATAACCACAGCAAGAAGCAGATTTGATTTGTCGGAGGCTTCGGACCTCGATATAGGCTGGGCAGGCGTCGGGCAGTACACCACAAGAGTAAATCCTTGCCATATGCTGACAATAATCGGCGCTATTGCAAACGGCGGCAGCTCGCCTGCACCTTATTTTGTGGACAGCATAATTTCACCGTCGGGCGACACCACCTTCAGCGCAAGCACCGCTCTTATGCCGCCTATGTTTACAAATTCCACTGCTGAGAAGCTTCAGAAGATGCTTCGTTCAAATGTTGTGAATTACTATGGCGACGGCAAGTTTTCGGGACTTAAAATGTGCGGCAAAACGGGTACTGCCGAGGTAAGCTCGGAGGAGGGCGGCAAAAGCCCTCACGCATGGTTTGCCGGCTATTCGCAGAGGGAGGATTTACCGCTCGCAATAGTTGTAGTAGTTGAAAACGGCGGCGGAGGCAGCTCTGTTGCAATCCCCGTAGCAAGCAAAACAATGCAGAAGGCGGCAAAGCTTTTCGGCTGATGCTGTTTAAGGAATCTTATAAAACACAAACAACGGACGGCATATGCCGTCCGTTAATTATTTATATGAATTCTGTTCACAGCAAGGCGGTTATTTCATTTTTTATTTGCCGTAGTGCTTTCGGGTCAGTGTTTTCAAAGTAATAATCACTGATTTTTTCCGAGAGTGTGTCAGCTTCCAGATTAAGCAGTATAATCCTGTCGATAAGCTCGCTGTACAGCTCTGCCTGCCTGAATATTCTGCATTTAAGCTCTGAGGGTATTTCCGATTTTAAGAAACGGTTAAGACGCAAGGCGCAGTTACTTTCGACGGGGTATTCGTGATAGGCATTGTCGCTGAAAAAAGCTGTTTTAAGCTCGGGTATTACAAGGTGTTCGGGCGTGCCGTCAACAGAGCAGTAAAAGGTAACGGTATTCAGACCGCATTCGTTTAAAAGCTGTGAAAGCCCCGAAATTAAGACGGGCTGTAACGCTTTTGTGCTGTCGCACAATCTTACTGTATTGTTTGAGCACATTAAAA
Organism: uncultured Eubacteriales bacterium; assembly: GCA_900315985.1. Classification (GTDB taxonomy): domain Bacteria; phylum Bacillota; class Clostridia; order Oscillospirales; family Acutalibacteraceae; genus Fimenecus. The sequence goes on from ONBD01000029.1 coordinate 12,581, forward strand.
CGGACTCATAAAAGCTGTGCACGCCCCATGCGCCTGCCGAGGAAAGCTGACGCCGAAAATTTTTGCCTTTTATGGTGCTTTCCCGCAGCGAATACCTTGAAACAAATCTCATTATATAATTTAAAACCTTTGCTTTGTTTAAATACGGCTGTACGCTTACCCTTATGCTTTCCGAGAGCTTTGAGCAGGCTTTTTTTAATTTTGACGCTTCATCAAGGCTTTTCTGACGGCTTAAAAGCATAGGCTTTATATATAGGGTGCTGAGGTTTTTCGTAAAAGCTTTTTGGGTGTCTGTTATCAATGCCCCGTGCGAAAGGGAGCAATCTGACAGATTTGTCTGCCTGCCGTCAAAGACAAAAAGCGATTTTCTTTTTATGAAAACTCCGCTGAGCGTGTCGCAGCCGCAGTTGTTGTAAAACTGTTCAAGACTGTATCCTTTTTTATCTGCTTCAGCGGCAAGAGAGTTTAGTATTTCGTGCTTTATATATGTATCTTCCCCCTCAAGACTTACAGCTTTAAGGCTTCCGTTTTCATAGAGTAAATCATTTATAATGCTGTCGGTAATAAATGAATTCATCAAAATCACCCCAAGTCATTTTATTCACGCACCCGACAATTTGCCACAAAGTAAAGAAAATGTAAAATAATGACAGTTTAGTTTGACATAAGCAAAGTTGTGAGTTATAATATCAGCGTTGTAAATTTAAAGAATTACTCAAGGAGTGGAAAATAATGCCATTAGTAACAACAACGGAAATGTTTAAAAAAGCATATGAGGGCGGCTATGCAATAGGTGCTTTCAATGTAAACAATATGGAGATAATTCAGGGAATTACAAGAGCTGCAAAAAAGCTTGACGCTCCCGTTATTCTTCAGGTATCATCAGGCGCAAGAAAGTACGCTTCACACGGCTACCTTGTAGCTATGGTTAAGGCTGCTGCTGAGGAAACAGGTCTTCCGATTGCGCTTCATCTTGACCACGGTCCCGACTTTGAGACCTGTAAGGCTTGCATCGACGGCGGCTTTACATCAGTTATGATTGACGGCTCATCTCTTCCTTATGAAGAGAATGTTGCTCTTACAAAGATGGTTGTTGAGTATGCGCATGCTCACGGCGTAGTAGTTGAGGGCGAGCTTGGTACTCTTGCAGGCGTTGAGGATGATGTTGTTGTTGAAGCAGGTAACGAGTCCTACACAAAGCCCGAGCAGGTATTTGACTTTGTTACAAGAACAGGTGTTGACTCACTTGCAATCGCTATCGGCACAAGCCACGGCGCATATAAATTCAAGCCCGGTCAGAAGCCGCAGCTTCGTTTTGATATTCTTGAAGAGGTTGAAAAGAGACTTCCCGGTTTCCCGATAGTTCTTCACGGCGCAAGCTCGGTTAATCAGGACGACATAAAGACAATCAATAAGTACGGCGGTGAGATGCCCGACGCTATCGGCATTCCCGAGGATATGCTCAGAAAGGCATCTTCAATGGCAGTCTGCAAAATCAATGTTGACTCCGATATCCGTATTGCAATGACAGCTGCGATTCGTAAGCACTTTGCAGAGAATCCTGCTGACTTTGACCCGAGAAAGTACCTTACACCTGCAAGAAACGCTATTGAGGCAGTTGTTTCTCACAAGATTGAAACAGTTCTCGGCTGTGCAGGCAAGGCTTAATTACAAAAACATAAAACTGCAGCAGGCTTTTCTGTTGCAGTTTTTTAGTTATAATAATGTGAAAGGGTCGCCGTACTATGAAGGAACTTCTTGAAATTACACTTGCTGTTGTTTCAGCAGCGTTGATTACAGCCTTTGTGATTTATTATATACTGTATTTAAAGCCAAACAGCGATTACAAAAAGAATTTAAGCAAGCTTAAAATACAGCCTGCAGGCGCAAAAATAAATCAGCAGAAGGATTGCATCCACTTTTTAAAGACGGGCAGCTCTGACGCAATTCTGATTGAAAGTCAGGGGCATTATGCGCTTGTTGACTGCGCTGAGGACAGCGACAACCCGAGAAATTTCCCTGCGCTTGAGTTCAAGGGCTATGAGAAGGAAGTTCTTGATTACCTGAAAAAGAACTGCGCCGCTGACGACGGCAGGGTTTACCTTGATTTTGTACTCGGCACTCATGCACATTCCGACCATATAGGCGGCTTTGACACCGTTATTGCCGATGATGATATTGTAATTTCAAGAGCATATCTTAAAAGATATGACGAGAGCAAAATCAACAGCCACGAGGTTGAGAAATGGGACAACAAAGAGGTATATGAGCAGATGCTTAACGCCTTGAATTCAAAGGGTATTCCCGTAATTGCAGACATCACCGAAACCGAATTCAAGCTCGGCGAATTTAATATTAAGCTTTATAATACCGAGTATGACACGGTTAACGATATAACGGGCGAGAATGACAATTCCATCGGCGTGCTTGTTGAAAAGGGCGGCAAAAAGGCATTCCTTGCGGCTGATATTGACAATAAAACGGGTGATGAGGACCGTCTCGGACCGCAGATAGGCAAGGTTGATATTCTTAAGGTCGGTCATCACAGCTATTCAGGCTCGACAACGGCAAAATGGCTTAAAACCCTTATGCCCGAGGTCTGCGTTATAACAAACGACTATGAAAGAACCGACAGACAGACGCTCAGAAGAATTACCCGCATAACTCATGCGCCCATACTTGATACAGGCACAAACAACGGCGTGCTGTGCGTGTTTGAAAATGACGGCACAATTTCATATTACAACAACATTTGCGAATAAAAAAAGTAAAATTAAAAGCTCCCTTTCGGCTGAAGGGAGCTTGATTTTTTGTGCCTTATATAAATTTGTAATAAAGCCGTCTTTTAAGACCGTATTTCTGAAATTCCTTGTTAAGCTTGTAGCCTGCGCCCTCAATGTTGTGAACGCTGTATATATTTTCGGGAAATACCGTTGCGCACATAAGGGTAATTCCCTGTTTCTTTGCATGCTCTTCGAGCTTATTTTCAAGTATTCTCTGCAGACGGTTGCCCCTGAATTTCGGGTTTACAAGGCACAGCTTGTAGTTTGCGTGCTTAACACCTTCTATATCAATGCCAACAAGCGATGTTGCAAGCTTTTCTGCGCTGTCCTCGGGCAGAGGAACATATAAAATTGAAATTGCCGCAAGCTCGCCTTTATAGTATGCGCCCACGGTGTAATTCGGCTCTTCAAGGCAGAAGCGCAACATCTCAGCCGTGTTTTTTCTGAGCCATTGCTTGTCCTTAAGAGCGTCATACACTATGTCCTGAAGCTTTAATATTTCGTCAATATCGTCAGCCGTGCATTGTCTGAATGTAAATTCCTTTTCGGCTATTTTCATATTTTCACCTGCTTATTTACCCGTTATCTTTTTATACTTTTCTTCTGAAACTATCGCTTTAAGAGGTCTTGCCATATACACATTTTCCCACTCAACCTCATTAAGCGCCTCGCCGTCGGTTTCTAAAGCCTTACGGTATTTTTCGCACGCCCCGTCAAGCTCTGCCTGTGTGTGCTTGCCGTGCTTTATGCGGTAGTCAAGCCATTCCTTTTCGAGTAAAAATATATTTTTAAAGTTTTCGGGCTGGGGTATGAGCTTTTCCTGCTGTATAAGCCTGCTGTGAACAGCCAGGAAAAAACGGTAAGCGAACAGGTCGTCAATGATGTCAAACGAGATAACCTCTTTTTTATAAAGTATGTAAATTGTTTCAAAAAATGTCAGGTAATTTGAAATCTTGCTTTTTTCAAAGTGAATTTCACAGTGTGTGACATCACAGCCTGAATTTTCACAGAGAGTGCATTTTTTGTCAAGGCAGTTCTGAAGCGCATTGTAAATTTCGGTGTAGTCAGGATTTTCAACAAATGTGCGGTTTAACTCAACAATGAAGGTCGCTCTTGAAATTTCCTTTGAGTCACGAAGCTGCATTATTGCAATTATTATTGTACCGAGTACGCCTATTACCTCTAAAAGCGTAATCCACAGCGAAACGCCGTCATAGGAATTAAAAAAGTAGTCTCTTAAAAATGTAGAAATTGTTGTAATAAGTATTAAAAATAAAACGGCCAAAACCAACACCATGGTTTTTCTTTTATTGATTGATTTCATAGTTACCCCTTAATATGCGATGTATTTTACAGTAATATATTAAAACGAAATAATTGCATATGTCAATAGAATAAATAATTGACATTTTAAAAAAACTATTGATTTTCCCGTGTGTCGTGTTATAATATAGAAAAAATTGTTACAAAGCAGCACAAAATATACGGGGAAAGTATGAAAAGATACAAGCTTACTGTTCAAGAGGTGAATATTGACTCAAAAAAGTACAAATGCTACGGTGTTTGCGCTTCGGACGGCACAGCCTTTGAACAGCTGAGCTTCAGCAGGTCTGAGGCAGAGCAGTTTGTTAACGATTTGAACGGGCAGGCGGTTGAATACTGCCATTTTAAAGATGCGGTTGACGATTTTCTGGCATTCAAGACAACTGCCGCATTCAGATTTACGGAAGAATAAATCAAAATTATTGTTAAAGACGGGGAACTTGTTTGCGGTATCCCGTCATTTCTTTTTTGCATTAAAATGTGTGCTTTTTGATTGACATAAACTGCATATATTGTTAAAATATTACAGTATGTTATTTGAATTGGAGGCGGTAGCTTGCTTAGGTTTGAACAAGGTCAGGACTCAGTAAACCTAATGTATTTTGACAGGCAGCTTTACACATTTAAGGTGGGTGACAATCCTGTTGATTTCGGCAAGGCTGCAAACTCATATAAAATGAGCCACGGCAGCTTCCGCATTAAAGAAAAACCGTCTGAGTTTGCAGGTCAGACAATTCAGGATATGAAGCTTGAAGAAAAGATGCTTACCCTGCAAATGACCAACGGCGTTATTGAGTTAAGATGTATCGGGCGCAAAAGGTTAAGCGTGCATTTCACGGGCTTCGGCGCATACAACAGAATGTACCTTAAACTTCCTGCGCTTAAAGACGAGCATGTTTACGGCACGGGCGAGATTTTCTCTGAATTTGACCTGCGCGGCAAAAAGGTAAACTGTTGGGTAGCTGAGCACATCAACGCCCTTCAGGTGTCAAAGAAGCTTGTAAGACAGACCTTCGGCATTAAAAACACCGAGAAAAAGCAGAAGTTTTCAAACTATGAAACATATTACGCTCAGCCTACATTTTTAAGCTCAAGAAAATATTATTTTCACTCCTTATCAACCGCAAGGTGTGAATTTGACTTCAGCCACAGCGATTATCATTTAATAAAAACCGATAGCATTGAAGATTTCACAATAGGCTTCGGCGAGAGCTTTGAGCAGCTTCTGACAGACCTCACAGACCTGTTAGGCAGACAGCCCGAGCTTCCCGATTGGGTTTATGACGGGCAGATAATTGCCTCACAGGGCGGTACAGAGGAAATGCTTAAGCACCTAAAAACTGCAGAGGAGTATGGACTTTGCCCCAACGGTGTGTGGATTCAGGACTGGGAGGGCAGGCGTGTAACGGCTGTCGGCAAACAGCTTTTCTGGAATTGGGAGTGGGACAAAGAGCTTTACCCCGACCTCGACAGGCATATAAAAGAGCTTAACGAAAAGGGCATAAAGGTGCTCGGTTACTGTAACCCGTTCCTTGCCGTTGAAAAGCCGCTTTATCAGTATGCGGCAGAGCACGGCTATTGCGTAAAGGACAAGGAGGGTAAAGATTACCTTGTTACCATAACAACCTTCCCTGCAGCTATGATTGACCTCAGCAATAAGGAAGCATATGACTGGATGAAGGGCATCATAAAGAAAAATATGATTGACTTCGGTCTTTCGGGTTGGATGGCAGACTTCGGCGAATACCTGCCTACTGACTGCGTTCTGGCTTCGGGTGAGGATCCCGAACTGGTTCACAACACATGGCCTGCAAGATGGGCAAGGCTTAACCGTGAAGCCGTTGAGGAAGCAGGCAAGCTCGGCGAAATTCTGTTCTATACAAGAGCAGGCCATACGGGTACGCTCAAGCAGTCTGTTATGATGTGGAACGGCGACAACCATGTTGACTTTTCAATAGATTTCGGTCTGCCGTCGGTAATTCCCGCAATGCTCAGCCTTACCTGCTGCGGTTTCGGACTTTCACATTCGGACATCGGCGGTTATACGACCTTCTTCAGCCTTAAGAGAAGCGAAGAGTTATATATGCGTTGGTGCGAAATGAACGCCTTTACACCTCTTATGAGAGGTCATGAGGGACTTAATCCCGATCTGAACGCTCAGTTTGACGCAAGCGAAGAGGTGCTCAGACACGGCGCAAAATTCGGTAAAATACACAAAGCACTCAAGCCTTATCTTAAGGATGCGGTCAAATATAATGCAGAAAAAGGCGTAGGTGTTGTAAGACCCTTGTTCTTCTATTATGACGAACAGCCCGCATACACAGAGGCTTATGAATTTCTTCTCGGCAGGGATATACTTGTAGCTCCCGTTATAAAGTCAGGCGCAGAGAAAAGAGAGGTTTACCTGCCGAATGATGAGTGGGTACATCTCTGGTCCGGCAAAGAGTATTCACGGGGCAAGGCAATCGTACCGGCGCCTGTCGGCGAAATACCTGTTTTCATTCGTAAATCAAGTCCCTTTAAGGACGAGTTTATAAATTTAAAAAATATATAGGGGGAAAACACCTTGGCAGAAAATTCTTTAACTCACGGTATTAAATTTAAAGACAAGGTCGGCTATGCGTTAGGCGACGCAGGCGGACTTTTAACCTTTTCGCTTATCGGGTCATTTTTGACTGTATTCTATACGGATGTGTTGAAAATCCCGCTTGGACAAATTACTGTGCTTATGCTTGTCGCAAGAATTTGGGATGCAATAAACGATCCAATGTGGGGAGCATTTATTGATTCAAGGAAGCCTACAAAATGGGGACGCTTCAGACCTTACATTTTCTGGTTCTCAATTCCTATGGCTGTGGCGGCTGCACTTATGTTTACACGCTTTAGCTTTATACCAGAGACAAAGTATATTGTTTACGCATACATTACATACATTATGTACGGTATGATGTATACTGCAGTCAACATTCCTTACGGCTCGCTGGCTTCGGTTGTAACCGATGACGAATTGGAGCGTTCCTCGCTTTCAATGTGGCGTTCAATCGGCGCAGGCGTTGGCGGACTTCCCGGACAGATTTTATTGCCGATGTTTGTGTACTCAGTAGTTAAGGATGCTTCGGGTGAACCTGTACTTGATGCGGCAGGCAATACTGTTAAGGTCTTAAACGGAAATGTATTTACACTTGCAGTTGTAATTTTATCTGCTTTTTCTGTACTCGTTTATTTCTTGCATTTCAAACTTACAAAGGAAAGAGTTACACTTCCTGCAAAACAGGCAGAGAAGAAATATAATCTTTTCAAGACAATTAAAGATCTGTTCTCAAATGCACCTTTTGTTGTTCTTTGTATAGTTTCTATGCTTCTCATTGCTTTCCAAATGTACTACCAGACTGCGTTTAATTATTTATTTAAAGATTATTTCGCAAAGCCGGGACTTTATGCTGTTGTTACAGTATGCACATACGGACCAATGGCAATTTTCCTGCCGTTTATGGGCAAACTCATAAGAAAGTTTGGTAAAAAAGAGCTGTGCGCTTTTGGTCTTTTCTTTGCGGCGATTGTAAACGCTTTGCTTTTCATATTAAGAGGTACAGCACTTGCACACAATCCATATATATTCCTTGCTTTTACATTCTTCTCAGGAATGGGTCAGACCTTCCTCGTACTTGAGGTTTGGGCACTCGTTATGGATGTTATTGATTATCATGAGTTGCGTACACACAGAAGAGAAGAGGGAACATCGTACTCGCTTTATTCTTTCACAAGAAAACTCGGCCAAACACTTGCAGGTGCAGGTGTTCCGATTTTGCTTGCAGCTATCGGGTATGATACCGACAGAGTAGGACTTGGACAGTCTGAAGAAGTTTTAAATAAACTTTATGATATTTCAACTCTTGTTCCTGCGATCACCTTGTTAGTAATGGCAGTTTTACTTGCGTTTGGATACAGCCTTTCCAAGAAAAAACTTGTAACAATACATGAAGAACTTGAAAAGGTAAGAGAATTAGAGGAAATCGAATAATAAAAAATAATTTTGGAGGACATATATAATGAAGTACTTTTTAGACAGCGCTAAAATTGATGAAATCCGTGAGGCATATGACACCTTCGGCATTGACGGCGTTACAACAAATCCCAATCACATTATGAATTCAGGCAAGCCTTTTTACACCGTAATCGGCGAGCTTGCAGAGTTCGTTAAGGAAAAGGGCATTGAGGGATGGGACAAATTCCCGATTTCAGTTGAAATCAACCCTCATATTGACGATGCAGACGAAATGGTTGAAATGGGTACAAAAATTGCATCCATGAGCCCCAACTTCGTAATTAAGATTCCCTGCACCGAGGCAGGTATTGCCGCCGCAAGACGCCTTGAAAAGAAGGGCATCAGAACAAACCTTACACTTGTGTTTACACCCTCACAGGCACTTATAGCAGCAAAGAACGGTTCTCTCTTCGTTTCACCATTTATCGGCTGGAAAGAGAACAGCGGCGAAAACTGCGAGCAGTATATTCAGGATATTGTTGACATCTACTCAAATTACGGCTTCTACGGCAAGACTGAAATCATTTGTGCCGCAGTGCGTAACGGTAAGCAGATAGTTGACTGTGCAGTTGCAGGCGCAGACATTGTTACTGCAGGACTTCAGGTATTCAAGGACAGCTTCTATCATCCCTTTACAGATTACGGTCTGGCAAAATTCCAGGCAGCATGGGATAAGACAATTACAGAGTAATATTATTTAAAATAGGTGCGGGCAGCTTGTCCGCACCTGATTAGCGTTATAAAAGAGGTAAATTATGAAAATAGGTTTTATAGGCCTCGGCATTATGGGCGAGTCCATGAGTGAAAATATAGTAAAAAAGCATGACGACAAGGTGTTCGTTTCGGATTTGAATAAGGCACAGGTTGAAAAGCTGGCAAGTGTCGGCGCAGTTGCCTGTGAAAATAACATTGAGGTTGCAAAAAACGCTGATGTTATTATCACAATGGTACCTAAGTCAGAACATTCAAAGGCAGTTTATACAGAGCTTCTTCCGTATCTCGGTAAGGGCAAGCTCTGCATTGATATGAGCACAATCGACCCCGATGTATCGGTTGAAATTTCAAAATTTGTCAAAGAAACAGGAACCGATTTTGTTGACGCTCCCGTTGTAAAGAGTAAGCCTGCCGCAATTTCCGGTACGCTCGGAATTTATGTCGGCGGTACAGAGGAAGCTTTCGAAAAGGCAAAACCCATTTTAGCGTATATGGGCAACAATATCATCCGTATGGGCGGCAACGGTATGGGACTTGTAATGAAAATCTGTCATAATACACTTGTTGCGCAGATTCAGAACGGTGTAAACGAAACTCTTGCACTTGCACAGAAATGCGGTATCTCCGTTGACGATTTTGCTGCCGCAATCTCATACGGCGGCGGTCAGAATTTCTACCTTGACGGTCAGGCACAGAACATAAAGAATAGAAATTGGACTACGGCATTCTCACTTGAGAATATGCACAAGGATTTAGGCATTTGTCAGCGCCTTTCAAAGTCAAAGGGATTCCCGATGCCCGGTATGGAAAACGCAAAGAGCGTTTATGACAAGGGCGTTGAAGAAGGCATAGGCAAAGAGGACTTCAGAGCCACATATAAAATTGTTGAGGCAAGATAATATGCTCGAAAGATTAAATAAGGTAAACGATGTAAAAATCTACTCTGTTTTTGACAGCGAATTTGCTTCCTACGGCAGAGTGCTTGAGGGCTATGACTTTTCGGAGCTTGTAGCTTATATGCAGGAAAATACGCCTATACCCGAAAACGGCAATATTTATGTGCCGTCAGTTCCCGAAATGGAAAAAACGGACATCTGCGCCGAAATTCAGAGCGTTATGTACGGCGAAATGCCCATACAGATAGGCTACTGCAACGGCAGAAATACAACCTATAACGGCTTTGAGTACCACAAGGCTTCGGAAATCAA
>ONBD01000047.1 GCA_900315985.1 uncultured Eubacteriales bacterium
GCTCTCTGCTCTTCTTTTTATCCTTAATTTACTCAATTAAAGGTTCGTACTCTTCGTACTTCTAAAAAACTCTCAATCTCACTCGGCTTCCGCCAAGCTCAATCTCAAGAATCTCAGGGTTCTCTTGTTCTAGTCGTTGTTTAATTTTCAAGGTCCGTTTCTGCCCTATCGCTATCGGCGATGGAACTGTATTATAACACTTCCGAACGCCTGTTGTCAAGCAGTAATTTTCACTTTTTTAAGTTCAATTTACTGACTTTTTGCTTTCGGACAGCTTTGATATAATATCACAGTGAGTGCCTCTTGTCAACAATTATTTTTCACTTTTTTAAAAAAATTTTTTTACTCAAAAATCACACCAAATATATTGTGGTTTAAAATAACGAGATACACAATTTTTCTATTATTATATGTATATAAGACGCACAAAAAACAGAAAATAATAGCGCTATAAAAAATTTTTTTGGAGTGAGAGAAATGAAGAAATTTTCGCCGAATTCTGCAATGCTGAAGCTTCTGGCTGTGTTTCTTGTTCTGGTTTTAAGCTGTACGGGCATATTCATTATATCGTATGAAAGAAAAACAAACGACAATGTAAGCGTGCTGTCGAGATTCGGCTCGAGGGGCGACGAGGTAAGACAAATTCAGACCCGTCTTAAAAAGTGGGGTTATTACACAGGTGCAGTTGACGGAATTTTCGGCACGCAGACTCAGAAAGCCGTGCGCTACTTTCAGCAGAAGAACGGACTCGCCGTTGACGGAATTGCAGGACCGAAAACACTTGCGGCAATGGGCATATCGTCCTCGTCCGCAGCAACGGGTTCTTTCAGCAGTAACGATATATATCTGCTTGCAAAGGTGATTGCGGCAGAGGCAAGAGGCGAGCCGTACACGGGTCAGGTTGCAGTCGGGGCTGTTGTGCTGAACCGTGTTGAGCACCCATCCTTTCCCGACACCATTGCAGGCGTTGTATACCAGACAGGCGCATTCTCATGCGTAACCGACAGCAACTGGAGCGTTGAACCAAACGATACGGCAAAAAAAGCCGCCCGGGATGCCATCAACGGATGGGACCCTTCGGGCGGAGCTATATACTATTATAATCCTGCCAAGACATCTAACAAATGGATAATGTCAAGACCTGTCATTGTGGTAATAGGCAGTCACAGATTTTGCAGTTAATCAGTCTGTAAACAGGGCTGCCCAATAATAAACGCCGTCAACCTCGGTGTATGCAAGACCGATTTTTGTAAATTCCGAGGTCAGAACATTTTTGCGGTGTGCTTCGGAATTCATCCACGCTTCGACTATTTTTCTGCCGTCAGGCTCGCCCTTGGCAAGATTTTCGCCTGCGTGGGTGTAGGCTGTTCTGATTACCGTAAAGCATCCGCTGCCGTCAGGTCTTACATGGGCAAAGTTCCCGTCGGAGATTATTTCGCCCGCCCTGACGAGTGCAGCATTGCTTAACTCTTCGTCAAACGCAAGCTCAGCCAAGCCTGCGCTTTTTCTTTCTGCATTGCAGTATTTCACTATATCGTTAATTGCAGTTTCCTCTGTGGACTTTGAGGTGCAGGAGCAGAGCGATATAAGTATAATAAAAGCAAGAAATATGAATACTGTTTTTTTCATATATACACCGCCCCTGAAATTACGAATAAATCACCTTGATTGTTTCTTACAAATATATACTCGTTGTTTAAAACATTACTGCACAGGGTGAGCTTTCGCAACAGAAAACAAACCGCATTTTTCAAGAACACACTGAGCAGTACCCCGTGGTTCCTACGACAGTTTAAGACATAAAGTCTATACAGTATTGCAGTACGGCTTCTTTTCCACCTAACGATTTGTTAAAGTCATTTATTACAACTTCCAAGTATCTTTCTCCGTTAAGGATGTAAACATAATACCAACTGTTATCCGATACCTCAAGAGTATATATTGCGCCGTCAACTTCCCCTGACATAATCTCATAATTCTCCATGCCAAGATGCTCGGCTTTTATCGCTGTATCATAATACTTTTTTAATATAGCTTCATTACAGTTGTCAGCATACTCACCGATAACGGAACACACATTTTCGTCAGGAGAAGATTTGTCATAATAATTGGTTTCGAAATATGTTCCTCCTGCAGTTGCAAACCAAAAAGCTTCGTACACATCTGTGCTTGTTGAAACATCTCTGCCAAAACATTCTGCAGGTATCAACTGATTGTAAACCCTCTCGGTTTCAAGTGTAGTATAACCGGTTGCTTCCACAGCCGCAACTGTTGCTAAGACTGAAAACAAAAACACTACCGATAAAGCAATCAGAAAATTACTTGCTGAGTTAATTTTTTTAGGCACCTTTTTTGTTTCGTCGCCTTGAGTTCGTTCTTTTCTTATCATTTCAAAGAACATAACAAGGAAAATGATGTTAAAAGCCGACAAGGTTACTAACACAATAGGAATATAGTACTGTTTATTCAAAAAATTGATTAAGGTGCTCACTTCGTTGTATGTTATAAGAGCAAATGCTGATATTCCAACAAATGCAACTTCAACTAATAGCAATTTAATATTTTTTTGCGATCTTTTCATTAGAAAGTCATCTCCTTCGATATGCGTTTTGGATACGAACTTGAAAAGACTGCTTTAATCGCTTTCTTTTCGGAATCAACTATTAAACACGCAGAGCAGTACCCTGTGTTCTGCTCACTTTTTCTGCTTATCAAAATACATTTTCATTGATTTGAAATGATATTTAAGCAATTTAAGGCTTTTTGAACTGCCGCCCTCCCAATTATGCGTTGCGGAGAATTCGGGGTTAAAAACGATTTTACCGTATTCTCTGATTCTGTCAGACAGGTCTGCGTCCTCAAGGTACATAAAGAACTGCTCGTCAAAGCCGCCTGCTTTATTGAAGTACTCGCCACGCATAACCATAAAGCAGCCTGTGCAGAATTCAATTTCGACAGGCTCTGTTATGTTTTCTTCGCTTCGTGTATACTCTGCCCTGACGGGCTTGAACGCCTTGATATAACGGGACAGCCTACCCAAAAGCATATAGCGCTTTGTAGGCTTGCGCTTAGGCAAAAACTGCTGTGTGCCGTCGGGATTTAAAATTTTTGGCGTTACCATTGCGACCTCGGGGTTTTTTTCGAGGTACTCAACCAGACCGCTCAGGGCGTCGCTGTTGAGTGTGATGTCAGGATTCAGCACAGCGTGATACTTGCCCGTTCTGCCGAGCATTTTGTTATGCCCTGCGCCGAAGCCTCTGTTCTCGCCCGTTTCTATTACCTCAACCTGAGGGAACGAATTTCTGACAATATCAACAGTACCGTCTGTTGAAGAATTATCGATAACGGTTAAGGTGTATTCAGTTTTCTTTGTGTTGTCAATAACGCTTTGAAGGAATTTTGCGATTTCCGCTTCGCTGTTATAGGTAACAACTGCTATTGATAGCTCTGCCACAAGTTCACCCCGTTATACGATAAATAATATTTATATTAACCCAACGCTTTAAAAGGTATAATCTGCCTTTTACAAGCGCATTTTTACTGCCTGCATCGTTACAAAATTTCAGATAGTCTTTTTTAAATATTTCAAAACGCTTTCCGGCTCTCTGCACATTCCTGTCATTTGCAGAAAAGCTTTGTCTTAGCTGTATGCTGTCTGCAACAGCTATTTTTCTGCCGTCTTTTTTCATATCACGCAAAAAGGCGTGGTCTATAAAGTCAAGAAAATAATTTTCATCATAACGGTAGCTGTCAAAAACCGAAAGCTTTACTGCCATACCGCTGTTGATGCCTGATATATTATTTCCGTTAATTTCGTTTAAGCTGTTTATTCTTCGTGTCAGCACCCCGTCGATAGCGCAGGGCGACATAATGCCCGTTTCGTCACGGACAACGGGAAGCAGAATGTCAGCATTGCTTTTTTCAATTTCAGCATCGAGAAGCTCAAAATAATTGCTTTCAACAGAGGTGTCGTCATCAAAAAGGCACACATAGCCGTCATTGCCTTTAAGAGCGTCAACAGCTTGGTTATAAGCCTTTGCAAGCCCGGCATTACCGCCCATTGAGATGTAATTTACATTTTCTGCAACAGCCTGTGAATTGCCGTAATCCTCTGTGCTGTTGTCACAGACTGTCAGGCTGACCTGCGGACAGGCTTTAAGGCTGTTATATGTTATGCTGTCGCCGATTTTTCTGTTGTAAATTACCATAACGGCAAAAAATTTGTTATTCATATTTCACCGCCTGATTTTTTATAAGCGAAAGAATAATGCTTAACCGCCATTTTATCATTTGCATAACGGATTCGTGTTGCATTTTTGAGGCGTTGTCGCCGTGGCGTCTGTAAAGCATCAAAGGCTCTCTGATAAGGCTGACCTTTCCCCTTTTCTCACAGACAAGACCTATCCACTGGTCATGCATGGGCAGGTTTTCGGGAAACGGTAAAATATATTTAAGCGCTTCTTTTCTGAATGCCATACAGCAACCCATATATGAGTTTTTCCAGATGTTTTTTAAAATGCCCGTCTTTGTGCCACGGTGTGCAAAGAAGGAGCTTTCGATTTCGCTGAGATTTTCGTCAACTATTTTTGCGTCATGCATTGTAAGCAGCAAAGCGCTGTCATTTTCAAACTCTGTTTTCACTCTCGCCGCCTTTTCGGGCAGCCAGATGTCATCCTGATCGCAGGGGAATATAATATCATTCCTGCAGTTTTTAATTGCATTTTCAAAGTTTTTAATAAGTCCCATGCCCTCGCCGTCAATAAGCTTAATACGGCTGTCGGCTTCTGACATTGAACTCACTATCTCTCTTGTGCGGTCAGCCGACGGGTCAACAGACACAACAATTTCGTCGTCCTCGGACAACTGCGGTAAAACCGAGCTTATTTGCTCGGCTATATACTTTTCACCGTTATAAGCTGCAAGGGCGACGGAAACTGTCATAATTTAAAACACATTCTTTTCTTTGAATTCTTTAAAGGACTGATGCACCTTGTCCTTCTCGGAAAGCAATATTTCCATATCATCCGTTATAGGCCATTCAATGCCTATGTCGGGGTCATTCCACATAAGTCCTGCCTCATGCGCAGGGTCATAGTAGCGGGTGCATTTATAAACGAATTCAGCCTCGTCTGAAAGAACAAGGAAGCCGTGAGCAAAGCCCTCGGGAATATAAAACTGCTTCTTATTCTCGGCTGAAAGCACAACGCCGAACCATTTGCCGTAGGTTTCGCTGCCCTGTCTCAAGTCAACCGCAACATCAAAGACCTCGCCGCTTACTACACGGACAAGCTTGCCCTGTGAATTTTCAGTCTGAAAATGGAGACCACGGAGTACGCCTTTTTTTGACTTTGACTGATTATCCTGGACAAACACGGCATCAATACCGCCCTCACAGAACTGCTCGTACTGATAGGTCTCCATAAAATAGCCTCTGTTGTCGCCGAAAACTGTAGGCTCTACAACATAAACATCCTTAATAGGTGTTTTTATAAAATTAAATTTTCCCATAACTGCACTTTCCTTTTAATATTTAACTACTCAAACCGCCTGCAAGCAGACAGTTTGAGTATGAAAAATCCGTATATTATTTATTGGCGTACATCTTATTGTAGTACTCCTGATATGCGCCGCTGGTAACATTCTTTACCCAGTCCATATTGTCAAGATACCACTTCAATGTCTTTTTAATGCCAACCTCAAAGGTTGTTTCGGGGTACCAGCCGAGAGCGTCTTTAATCTTGGTAGGATCAATGCCGTAACGGCGGTCATGGCCCTTACGGTCGGTAACATACTTAATCATATGCTCGCCGACAGTATCGTCAACATTTTCCTTGATGTATTCAATAATAGTCTTAACTATAAAGATGTTGGGTCTTTCATTGTGGCCGCCTACATTGTAAACCTCGCCGTCAACGCCGTTTCTGATAACCATATCAATAGCCTTGCAGTGATCCTCAACATAAAGCCAGTCACGAACCTGCATTCCGTCACCGTAAACGGGCAAATCCTTATGAGCAAGAGTGTTGTTCATAATAAGCGGAATAAGCTTCTCGGGGAACTGATAAGGGCCGTAATTGTTTGAACAACGGGTAATGTTAATCGGGAACTTATATGTATCGTGGAAAGCCTTTACAAACAAATCTGCCGAAGCCTTGCTTGAAGAATAGGGGCTGTGAGGGTCAAGCGGGGTTGTTTCCATAAAGTAGCCCTCTGCGCCGAGCGTGCCGTAAACCTCGTCGGTTGAAACCTGAAGGTACTTAACGCCGTCCTTGTACTCGTCATCGCCTGTCTGCCAAGCTTCCTTAGCGCACTGAAGCATATTAACCGTGCCCAGAACATTGGTTTCAACGAAAATTTCGGGATTTGTGATACTTCTGTCAACATGACTCTCTGCTGCGAAGTTAACTACATAGTCAACATCATTCTCTCTGAAAATCTTTGAGATTGCTTCCTTGTCGCCGATGTCAGCCTGAACAAAGCTGTAACGGGGATTGTTTTCAACGCTCTTGAGATTTTCAAGGTTGCCCGCATAGGTAAGCTTGTCAACATTGATGATTTTAACATCATCATACTTGTTAAGCATATAGATTACGAAATTTGAGCCGATAAAGCCGGCGCCGCCTGTTACAAGATAAGTTTTCATTGGTTTTTCTCCATTTCATCTAATTTAATAATATATTCCTTAAGCGCTGTCTGCCAATCTCTCATTTCATTGCCGACAGTACATTTCAGCATAAGGTTTTCAAGTGAGGAATAAAGCGGTCTGGGTGCCGATGCAGGATATTTCTGTGAATACTCCTCCGTAGTACACCTTGCAACCGTACCCTTACAGCCTGAAAGCTCCATAATAAGCTTTGCAAAATCAGCCCAGCTGCATTCGCCCTCGCCTGTGCAATGGTAAATGCCGTATTCCTCAGTAACGGCAAGCTTGAGAATATGGTAAGCAAGGTCATTTGCATTTGTGGGGTTGCCCCTCTGGTCATCAACTACCGTGGTAACCTCATTCATGTTGCCGAGTCTGCGCATAGTCTTTACAAAGTTTTTGCCTATAAGTCCGTAAAGCCACGCTGTACGCAGTATAAAATACCTTGTGGAAAACTCCTCGACATATTTTTCGCCCAAAAGCTTTGATTTGCCGTAAACGGTATTGGGTCCTGTTTCGTCCCACTCACATCTCGGTGTGTTGCCGTCGCCCTGAAAAACATAATCGGTTGACACATGCACAAGCTTTGCGCCGTGCTTTTCAGCCGCCATTGCAAGATTTCGGGGACCTATTGCGTTGACCTTCATAGCGGCGTCAAAATTTGTTTCACAGCCGTCAACATTGGTCATAGCCGCACAGTTTATAATTATATCGGGCTTGTTATCTTTAACAAACTTGTCAACGGCGCTGTAATCGGTAATATCAAGCGTGTCAACATCAACAGCAATTACCTCACAGCCTTTGTACTGCTCGCTTATTTTGCCGATGCCTGCCTCACCTGTCTTAAGCATTGAGGCAAGCTCGTTACCGAGCTGACCGTTGGAGCCCGTAATGAGTATTTTCATTATAATCCTCCGTTTAAGCCCGTATTATTCCTTGCCGGCTACCTTATAAAGATACTGGCCGTAATCGGTTGTATGTAATTTGTCTGCCTGAGCCAAAAGTTGCTCACGGTTGATAAAGCCGTTATTATAGGCAATTTCCTCAAGACATGCTACATAAAGTCCCTGTCTTGTCTGAACAGCCTCAATAAAGTTCGCAGCGTCAAGCATTGCGTGATGAGTACCTGTGTCGAGCCAAGCCATACCTCTTCCGAAAAGCTCAACCTTAAGTGTGCCACGGCGTAAGTATTCATTATTGATTGAGGTGATTTCGATTTCACCTCTTGCAGAAGGCTTAACATTCTTGGCAATTTCAATAACATCATTGTCATAGAAGTAAAGACCGGGAACTGCATAATTTGACTTCGGGTGCTCGGGCTTTTCTTCGATTGAAAGAACATTCCAGTCCTTATCGTATTCAACAACGCCGAAAGCCGTCGGATTGCTTACATGGTAACCGAAAATAGTTGCACCCTTTTCTCTGTTTCTTGCATTTGCAAGTCTTTCCGAGAAGCCGTAGCCGTAGAAAATATTGTCGCCCAAAACAAGACATACGCTGTCATCACCTATAAATTCCTCACCGATAATGAAAGCATCTGCAAGTCCTCTGGGTTTGTCCTGAACAGCATATTCAATATGCATACCCAGCTGAGAACCGTCGCCGAACAGCTCCTTGTAGTCAGAAATATCTCTGGGGGTTGAAATAATAAGTACATCCTTAATTTTGGCAAGCATCAAGGTTGACATAGGATAATAAATCATCGGTTTGTCATAGACTGTCAAAATCTGCTTTGAAACTGCAAGTGTTGACGGGTAAAGCCTTGTGCCTGCGCCGCCTGCAAGAATAATACCTTTCATAATATATCCTCCAATATTTATTTTTATATTTATGCCGCTTCGTCTGCCGAGGTCTGTGCCTCTGTTACGGTTACAACAGACTCTGCGGTAGTAACCTCTTTCGCTTTGGTTGTCGGTTCAGCCGTTTGAGCTTCAGTCGGAGTTTCTGCCGGACGGGTCGTAGTAGGCTGAGTTGCCGCTTCGGTATTGACTTCACTTACCGTATATGAGGTAATGTCAATTCCTTTTTTCTCATTGCTTTTATCTGAATTTGTCTTTTTAGTTGTCGCAGGTGCGGTGGTGGTCTTGCTGGATTTGTTTGAATTATTCTTTGAGCCTGCAGGTGCAGGTTCACCGTAAATAAACATATGAATTCTGTCTGCAGCCTTAGCTATATCATATCTCCAGACCCATGCACCGTCATAAATGCCGCCGATTGCGCTTTCGGGCTCGCCGGGAACGGTAATTGCCTCAATGGTCACATCATCGTTAATCATAGGCACGAAGGACATAACCTCTGAGAAAGTAAGCGAGGTTTCGCAAAGCTCCATAATTGCCTTTACAACCTCAGGGTACTTTGTCGGGCTAACCTTTCTTGCCTGCTTGAGCAAAGCGTTGACAACCATTTTCTGTCTGTTTGACCTTGCCTCATCGGAATCCTGTTTACGAAGTCTGCAGAATATTGTTGCCTGGTCGCCGTCAAGATGCACCTGTCCGTAATTCTGCACAAGCGCAGCACCCTTCTGAGTACCGTACAAAGCTTCGGAATTTATCTGTTCCATTTCGGACTGCGTAATCTCAATATCTATACCGCCGAGTATATCAATAGCGTCAGCCATTTTATAGAAGTTTATAGTGGCATAGTCCGTAATATCCATATTGAAATTCTGATTTATGGTTTTAATTGCAAGCTCTGCGCCGCCAAAGGCATATGCGTGGGTAATTTTCTGATTTTTGTGACCTTCTATGGCAACATAACTGTCTCTTAAAATCGAAGTAAGCTTAACAGTTTTGTTTTTCTTGTCAACGCTTACTATAATGATTGAGTCGCTTCTGCCTGAAAAGGCGTCCTTATCTCTTGTATCAACACCGAAAACAGCCACATTAAAAACATCTGTTTTTCCGTACTTGTCGTAAATATCTGTTGAAACGCCGAGATTTTCCTCGTTGACATCAGTTCTGAAATTGCTGTAAAAGCCCCAGATTGCTATATATGCAATAATTGCAATAATAAGAATAACAAGCACTGCAATTATCAAGCCCTTTTGCCATTTCTTAAGTGAATTCCATTTCTGCTGAAATTTCGACTGTTTTTTACTTTTTTTGCCTTTTTTCGCAATTTCAGCCTTATCGGAATTACCGACTATTTCAATATCCTCAAATTCTCTTTTGTTTTCCGCCATTTTTCCAAATCCTCACGAGATAATAATTATTTTACACACCGAAAAGGTATGTGCAGGACATACTTGTATATTTTGTCCATTATAATCTAATAAATTATACAACAAATAATATTTTATGTCAATTAAAAGGGAAAAAACAGCAAATAAAAAACGGACAGCTGAAAACCTGCCCGTAAATATTAAATTAAAGCTTTTCAATATATTTTTTTATAGCCTCGAAAGTTTCGTCGCTGATGTCGTGCTCAATTTTGCATGCGTCATCAACAGCCGTTTCCGATTTCACGCCGAGCTTTTCAAAAAAAGCTGAAAGCACATTATGTCTTTCATAGATTTTTTCGGCTACATGCCTGCCCTCGCCGGTAAGAGTTATATAACCGTTTGCGTCAACCTCTATAAAGCCGCCGTTTTTAAGAAGCCCTACGGCACGGCTTACGCTCGGCTTGGAAAAGCCCATTTCCTCTGCAATGTCAAGTGAGCGCACAGAGTCCTTGCGCTGTGATAAAACAAGTATGGTTTCAAGATACATTTCGCCGGATTCCTGAAGATGCATACAACACGCCTCCGTATTTGATTGCTTACTGAAATTTTACCATATGCCACAGTATTTTTCAAGGAAAAATAATATTAAAAAAACTATTGACACTTTTAAATTTAAAGTGTATTATATTGATGATTAGCGAGAGCTAACCAATTATTTGAGCTATAGGTTAGCTTTTGCTAACCGAAAGGAAGTGAAGCTATGATGCCTTTGTGCTTTGCAGATATGGGCGTTGCCAATACAATAAAAAAAATAGGCGGCAGTCCCGAGGTTAAAAAGCATTTGGAAAATCTGGGCTTCGTAGTAGGCGGCGATGTAAGAATTGTCAACCGCCTTGGCGGCAATGTAATTGTCAATGTAAAAGAGACAAGAGTCGCCATAAGCGAAGAAATGGCACAGAAAATAATGATTTAGTCATTATTTAAATAAAGTATTTAATTAAGGAGGATATGATAGATGAACACATTAAGAGATGCTGCAATCGGTTCAACTGTCAAGGTTGTAAAGCTCCACGGTGAAGGCGCAGTCAAGCGCCGCATTATGGATATGGGCATAACCAAGGGCATTGAAATCACAGTCCGCAAGGTTGCTCCTTTAGGGGACCCGATTGAGATTACTGTCAGAGGCTATGAGCTTTCACTCAGAAAAGCTGACGCTGAAATGATTGAGGTTGAGTAATTAAAATGCTTCGGGGAGGTATCCCCTATTATTTTAGCTTTTCGGTTAGCATTAACTAACCAAAGCGAAAGAAAGGATAATTGATTATGTCTATAAGAATTGCCCTTGCGGGCAACCCGAACTCGGGTAAAACAACACTGTTCAATGCCCTTACAGGTTCAAATCAGTTTGTAGGTAACTGGCCGGGCGTTACAGTAGAGAAAAAGGAAGGTAAGCTTAAAAAGCATGACGGCGTTACAATAACGGACCTTCCCGGTATTTATTCGCTCTCTCCGTACACTCTCGAAGAGGTTGTTGCAAGAAACTACCTGATTGATGAGCGTCCCGACGCTATACTTAATATCATTGACGGTACAAACCTTGAAAGAAACCTTTACCTTACAACACAGCTTACAGAACTTGGAATTCCCGTCGTAATTGCAATAAATATGATGGATGTTGTCAAGAAAAACGGCGACACCATAAATACAAAGGAATTATCCCGTCAGCTTGGCTGTGATATTATTGAGATTTCAGCATTAAAGGGTACGGGCGTTATGGACGCTGCCGAAGCAGCTATCAACGCTGCAAAATCAGGCAAGACTGTACCTATGCACACCTTCTCCGGTCCTGTTGAGCATGCGCTGGCACATATAGAGGAAGCTGCAGTTCATTCATTGCCCGAAGAGCAGCAGCGCTGGTATGCAATTAAGATTTTTGAGCGTGATGACAAGGTGCTCGAAAAGCTTAATATTGAAAAGAGCAAGCTTGACCACATTGAGCAGGACATCAAGGCGGCAGAAGCAGAGCTTGATGACGATGCAGAATCAATCATTACAAATGAAAGATACATTTACATTGCATCTGTTATAAAATCCTGTTACAATAAGAAAGGCGCAGGTCAGCTTTCAACATCAGATAAAATTGATAAAATAGTTACTAACCGTTGGCTCGGACTTCCGATTTTTGCAGTTATTATGTTCCTTGTTTACTACATAGCAATGGTAGGCGTAGGCGCAGCATCAACCGACTGGGCAAACGACGGACTTTTCGGCGACGGCTGGCACCTGTTCGGCATAGGCTCAAAGGCTTATACTGAATTGGCAGACGGATATACAGACTCAATGAATGCTGTCAACGCTTACTATGAGCTTGACACAGAGGCAGAGGATTTCGACGCTGAAACAGCCCTTGCAGAAATGGAAGCAGTAAGCGGCGACAAGACCTCAACTGTTGAGGTTGAAGACGAAGAAACCCTTGCAGTTAACGAAATGACCGTTTACTTTGACGAGCTTCCCGAAATGTCTGACAAGCAGATGGAAAAGGAGGGCATTATAGGTACAACCTATAAAGAGGGCGTTGAATTCTTTAAGGAAAACGGCTTCGACGAGCCTGACCCTGCTGACTACGGCGTATGGGTACCCGGCATTCCCGTTCTTGTTGAGGGCTTACTTGACAAGGTCGGCGCAGCAGACTGGCTTAAAGGACTTATACTTGACGGTATTGTTGCAGGTGTGGGCGCTGTTCTCGGCTTCGTTCCGCAGATGCTTGTTCTCTTCCTGTTGCTCGCATTCCTCGAGGCTTGCGGTTATATGGCAAGAATTGCTTTCGTTCTTGACAGAATTTTCCGTAAATTCGGTCTTTCGGGTAAATCCTTCATTCCTATGCTTATAGGTACAGGCTGCGGTATTCCCGGTATCATGGCTTCAAGAACCATTGAAAACGAAAGAGACCGCCGTATGACAATTATGACAACGACCTTTATCCCCTGCGGTGCAAAGGTTCCGTTCATAGCAATGATTGCAGGCGCTATCTTCGGCGGCTCTGCTTGGGTTGCAACAAGCGCATACTTCGTAGGTATGGCTTCAATAATTATTTCGGGTATTATACTTAAAAAGACAAAGCCCTTCGCAGGCGAACCTGCTCCCTTCGTTATGGAGCTTCCTGCATACCATATGCCCACACTCGGCAATGTTCTGCGTTCAATGTGGGAGCGTGGCTGGTCCTTCATCAAGAAAGCCGGTACAATAATCCTTCTTTCAACAATAGTTGTTTGGTTCACATCATTCTTCGGCTTCACAGACGAAGGCTTCAGAATGCTTGAAGAGGACGAATTGAGCATGTCGATTCTTGCAAAAATAGGCAGTGCTATTGCCTGGATTTTCGCACCTCTCGGCTGGGGCAACTGGCAGGCAGCTGTTGCATCAATCACAGGTCTTGTTGCTAAAGAAAACATTGTCGGCACAATGGGTATTCTTTACGGCGCTCAGGGCAATGTTTATGCAACTCTGGCACAAGCATTCACAACCGCAAGCGGTTATTCATTCCTTGTATTTAACCTTCTCTGCGCTCCCTGCTTTGCAGCTATCGGCGCAATCAAGCGTGAAATGAACAACCCGAAATGGACTGCATTTGCAATAGCTTATCAGTGCGGCTTTGCTTACCTGATAGCCCTTATGGTAAATCAGTTCGGCGGCATATTCATAGGCGAAGCAAATGTTATAGGCATTATCGCAGCGGTAATAGTACTTGCGTTTATTATATTTATGCTTGTCCGTCCTTACAAGGAAGCTACAAAGCTTACAAAGGATGTTAAAATCAAGAAGTAATTAAAAACAGCATATATTGAAAATTAAAGTGAAAGGAGTCTTTTATATGCTTGAATTTTTAAGTGCTAATCTTGCTACGATTCTTATAAGTCTGGTTTTAATAGCAATAGTTACGGCAATTATAATCAGCATGGTCAAAAACAGGAAAAAGGGCAAATCAAATTGCGGCTGTAACTGTGCACACTGTGCTATGGCAGGCTCCTGTCACAACAGACAGCAATAGTTAAAGCTTGCAGGGGATACAAAATGTATCCCCTGTATTTTTGAGGAGATTACTATGACAAAGCTTACATTAAAAATAGACGGTATGATGTGCTCAATGTGTGAGGCGCACATAAACGACTGCATAAGAAATAATTTCAAGGTTAAAAAAGTAACCGCCTCGCACACAAAGGGCGAAGCAGTTATACTGACCGAGGATGAAATTGACGAAGCTCAGCTCAGAGAGGTAATAGCAAAAACGGGCTATGAGGTTAAGGACATTCAGAAATCAGAAGAAACCAAAAAAGGCCTCTTCGGATTTTTGAAGAAGTAAATAAATTTGAGTTTGTCGAGGTCATTGATTTTGGGAATTTATGGCGTAAATCATACTGTGTGTAGGGCGGCATGCCCACATGCCGCCGTTAGTTTACCGCATAGCTTGGCGGCGGGGTGTGGGCACCCCGCCCTACAACCA
>ONBD01000016.1 GCA_900315985.1 uncultured Eubacteriales bacterium
AACTCAAACTACGGTGTAAACTGTCATCCGCTTATGGACACTCAGTGTACCACCGTAAACTGGGGCAGCACCTGGGACGAAAAACCGCAGGCAATGTGGGGAACCGCAAACGGAACCCTTATCAGCTGGTTCTATGATTATGAAAGCAGAGATAATTCCAAAATCACCTCTGTTCTCAAGGAGTTTGAAAACTTCAGATGGGCTGACCGAATCGGTAGCAATGCGAGACAGAATCAGTTCTATGATTATAATTCTGTAAAGGCGGGTAATCAGAACACATACGGCTTTGTTTCGGTACTTTCAAGCATCAATGACGTTGCCTTCAGTGACGGTATCTGGGTAGCGGTCGGAAATCAGGCTACTACCAGTGAGTACGGCAAGGAAAACGAAACACTCAACGAAAAGAAGCCATCCGATTACTGTGCGAGCACTGCATGCTATACACAGGATGGCAGCGCAGGCTCATATGTTAATGTTAAGTACAAGAACGAGCACGGCGTTACACAGTGGAAGGCTGTTAGAATATCTTCTGATAAAAATGTAAATATCTGTTCAGTTGTTAACTGCCAGGGTGTTTGGTATATTATGGGTTATGTAGATAAAGACAGAGACGGAAAGAACGATGCGAACGAACCTTGCGTAATGTTCTTCTCGACTCACCCCGAGCAGGAGTGGACCCGTTGCAGAACACGCAAAGCAGACGGCACCTACACTGCGGCAAACTCCAACAACCTGTCCAATACGCAGTCCTTTGCAGTATACTTCGATAACGGATCCGTTAATGAAATGGAGCTTAGC
Organism: uncultured Eubacteriales bacterium; assembly: GCA_900315985.1. Taxonomy (GTDB): domain Bacteria; phylum Bacillota; class Clostridia; order Oscillospirales; family Acutalibacteraceae; genus Fimenecus. The sequence goes on from ONBD01000016.1 coordinate 799, forward strand.
GGAATCAACAAGATGGCAAGCCAGGGTTAATTTGATTGTCACAAGCGGGCGGGGGAAACTCCGCCCGAAAGAAAACAGGAGGCAGCAACTATGCTTTTTAAGGTTATGAACCGAATGAAAAGCGACAAAAGAGGATTTACAATAGCTGAGCTTATGGTTACGCTTGTAATTATGGGCTTGGTTGCAAGTCTTATTGTTCTTGTTGCAAGTAACATTTGGAAAAGATATAAGCTCGTTGAGGACAGGTACATTGTTCAAACTGAAATCAAAGCAATTGCCGATGGTTTTTCAGCTGATGCAAGTACAGGAGCCTTAGCAACAGCGACAAAAGTTGATTTATTATACAACGATCCGAATTTGCTTATTGCTAACAGTAGCTTTGAATGTGCACCGGAGTTAGGGACATTTACCTATCACGAACAGGAGTGGACAAAAACAGATTCAGACGGCAACTCCGTTACTTATGCTCCTGAAAGCATAGAGTTTCCTTCAAGAGATCCTTCTTCGGTTTCCTTTAATGAGGATTGCTTTAAATATACATATTTATTCGTTTACGATGGATTCTTTTATGTTCTTAACGGAAAAGAATTTGTAGCTTACCGTTTCCCAATACTTCAGCCTGATGAACAGATGGTAAGAGACGAGGTCGAGGTTAAAATCGACTATGATGTTGCCATTGATGCATTTATGCAGACCCAGGATGCAAGCGGCAAGTGGGAAGAAGGAAATGTATATAATAAGGATAACAGTAAAGGACATTCATATTTGACAGACGGTATAACGGTTACAATTACCTCCGGTGAAAAATATGACTTCAAATACAGCCTTATGTGCTCATTTGCGTTGAAAAATTATTCTGATAAAATGAGAGTTAACTTCAACAACATTGACGGCTCAGCTTATATTTCAAGTGAATATACTGCGGGCTATACAAAGGGAACAACACTTGAAAATTACCCTGACAGCACAGCTCAAAGTAAAATAGGAACAGCTGCACATATTAATGACTCGGCAAATGTTATTAAGTTTATTTCTCTTAAAGCATTTAATTCGGGTGAAATTGCAGGTAACAGCGGATCAACGACAACAGGGTTTGGTTGTGCAACCTCATTCCTTATGGCAGAAAGTAATATAGGTGAGGGCGTAAAGAGCACACTAAGAGAGTTTAGGGATAACACCCTTTCAGGCAATTTGTTTGGAGAATATATTATTGAAAAGTACTATGAATATTCACCGAAAATAATTGAATTCACCGCAGAACATGCAGGGGCAAAACAAATTTGCAAAGAGGCAGTCACGGATATCGCTTACCTTATTGAACTGATAAAATAATTTAAAAAAAGTATTGACAAAGTGCTTTTTGTGGAATATAATGGTATCACAAAAGGTTGCGAAACATTCCCGTTTTATTCACAGCTCAGGAACAAAGGGGAAGATTTATATGAGAAAGTTAAAAAATAAAGGCGGCTTTACGCTCGTCGAGTTAATGGTAGTTGTTGTTATTCTCGGCATCCTTGTTGCAGTAGCAGTTCCGATTTTCAGTGCTGTTACAGCCAATGCGAGAAAAAAGACTTGCCTTAACAATATTGATATGATTGAGAGAGCGGTTACTCAGTATCTGGTTGACAGCGGTGCTGATAGCGTCGAGGGTATTTTTAAATCGACATATACTCCAGGCGGTGTAACTGTTGCAAGTCAGTCTGATGCTGAGGCAAAGCTTTCAGAGGAATTCCTCGCATGCTTTGAGGGTAATAACTTTCCCGCTTGTCCGCAAGGGGAGACATACACAATTACAATTAAAGAAAATTCAGAAAATCGTGCGCTGAAGGTGGTTTGTTCAGAACACGGCGGAAAATAAAATTTGTAATTTTTTTCAAAAAAGACTTTACAAAACAAAAACCGTGGTATATAATGAACATACAGAGGTACGGAATATTCCCGTAATTAAAATGGTATCTTGGGCATCCCGCCCATCATATAAACAAAAATCTATATTAAAAAGGGAGAAATTATCATGAGAAAACTTATGAACAAAAAAGGTTTTACACTCGTTGAATTGATGATCGTTGTTGTTATCCTTGGTATCCTTGTTGCAGTTGCAGTGCCGATCTTCTCAGCAGTAACAAAGAACGCTCGTAAAAAGAGCTGCAAGGCTAACATGAGAGTTATTAAGGGCAACATCGAGACCTATCAGGCAACCGGTAACAACGGTGAAGAAGTAGTATTTGCTGCTGACACAGTTCTTTCAACAACAACTCCTGCTGAGTTCATGAAGCTGTTCGACAACAACGCTCTTCCGACATGCCCGACAAACAATGCTCCTTACACTGTAACAGTTAAGGTTCTTAAAGACGGTGATGTTACTAAAGGTCTTAATTATGAGATCCTTTGCACCAGCACAGAGAAAGATGAGCACAACGCTTAATTATTAAGTAATTAAACACCATAAAAGGACAGAGGGAATACCCTCTGTTCTTTTTTTGTAAAGAAACAAAAAAGATCTGAATTGCTATGCGGTTCAGGCGTTCATTTGATAAGTTGGAGTTTGTATATCATGCCGCCAAACTCCGATTTTTCTCGCAAAACAATATATTGTAAAAGCGCAAAAAGTATTGTATAATAAAAAAGATAACAAATCTCTCAAAAGGGAGCGAAAATATGGGACAAACTAAAACTGACAAAAAGAATTTGTTGCTTTGCGGTCTTGTTTCTGCAGGACTTGCCGGAATAATTTATGTTGTATTTACGCTGTTTGCTGAAATTGCGCCTTTTGGCGAGCTTTCGGTTATAAGAAATGATGCGCTTCACCAATATGTCCCCTTTCTTGCAGATTATGTGAACAAAATTAAGTCGGGTTCATCAATCCTTTACTCTTGGACTGCAGGAGGAACAAACGAGTTCGGACTTATTGCATATTATCTTTTAAGTCCGTTTAATCTTCTTGCGCTTCCCTTTAAGAGTTCAAATATGGATATAGCCTTTTGGTTTATAATCTTAGTTAAGACTATGTTTATAGGTCTTACCGGTTCATATTTCTTTGCAAAGAAATTTGAAGAGACAAATGCTTTTACGGTTGTATTCTCCCTTATTTATACTTTCAGCGGCTTTTATCTGGCTTATCAGTACAACACAATGTGGCTTGATGCTCTTGTGATGCTTCCGCTGATTATGCTCGGAATTGAAAACATTGTTTACGGCAGGAAAGCAACGCTTTATTTTTGCTCACTTGCCTATGCGATTTTTGTTAATTTCTATTTAGGCTATATGATTTGCATTTTCTCGGTGCTTTATTTCTTCTATTTACTTTTTGCAAAGGAAGTCACAACAAAGGAGAATAAAGATGACGAGCTTCCCATTATGCAGGTTATGGTGAAGTATGGCTTTGCCTCAATTCTTGCAGGCTTGTTGTGCGCAGTGGTTATTTTGCCGGTGCTTTATGCTATAAGCAATACTCTCGGCAGAGCTGATTTTCAGACAGATAACTCCTTGTTTAACTTTTTTGACTTTCTGTCATTCCATCTTGCAGGTCTGAATCCGCCTATACTTGAAACTACTACGGATACAGCTCCGTATGCTATGAGCAGTATATTAACTCTTTTAACTGTTCCGGCATTTTTCTTTATAAGGAGTAACAAGCCAAATAAAAAGGTGGCAACTGCAGTTGTGCTTGTGCTTTTCTATTTCTCATTTTCTATTCCAAAAATGAATTATTTTTGGCACGGCTTTTCAGCACCCAATGGTTTGCCGTACAGGTTTGTGTTTATATATCTGCTTTTTATAATCACTCTTGCTTATGAAACGGTAAAGAAAATTAAAGATGTCCCCGTATGGTCGTTTGCCGTTTCCGCAGTGCTTACTGCTACAGCGATAGTATATACTAAGTTTACACGCTTCAGCTCTCATTTTAATTCCAAGGTGATTATACTCAGCGCTATTGCGGCAGTTGTTTATCTTGCGTTGCTTATATTGATGAAATACAGCAAAAAAAGTCTGAAACCCGTGAGTGTAATTCTTTCGGTCGCAATTTTTGCAGAAATTATAGTCGGCGGCAGTGGCGCTGTCGCTTCTGCAGGCAGATTTGAGGATTATTTTCCATATTCTTCTCAGGCACAGCTTGCAAAACAAGAAATTTCAGGCTTAGGTGACGGACTTAACAGGATGGAAATTGTTAAGGATAATTATGGTATTTATAACGGTGCGGCACTTTACGGTTACAACGGCATTTCCTCTTTCTCATCACTCGACGACTCTGAGTACGATATGACACAGAGAATGTTAGGTAATGAGGGTAATATGTTCTCAAAATTTGCGTATTATCCGCAAACGCCTATTTACAATTCGATGTTTTCATTAAGCTATGTGCTTGATGCTGACGGTTCAATTGACCCTGACAGTCCGTTTTATGAGAAGGTTAAGGAAATTGACGGAACAGTGCTTTATAAGGTGAAATATACCCTGCCGATAGGTTATTGTGTCGGCGAAAGCGTCGAAAGCTGGGATCCGTATAATTACCTCACTCTTTCGGTTCACAACTCTCTTTGGAACAGTGCTTCAGGCGACGAGGTTGGATTAGTTCCCTTTTCCGCTGACAATGTTAATTATGTAAACTGTAACGCAGTAAGCAGTAACAGTGTTTCCGAATACCTTAATCAGAGAATTGAGGACGGAACGATGGTTGAAAGCGGCGAAGAGGATGAGCACGATCACGAGCATGAGCATGAGCACAGCGATGAGGCGGCAAATGCTGATGCAGAAAACACTCAGCAGTATGATTTAAGTGCTGAAAGCCTGAGTGAGATTCTTTCTGCAACGGGTGAGCTTTATCCGTTTAAGGCAACTGCAGATGGCTTCTATATTGAATTTAATTACACAGCCAAGCAGGACGGAGAGGTGTTTGCTCTTGCAAACGCAGGCTCAATGACAACACTTAGCGTAATTGATTCCGAAGGTGCAGAACGAGATATTGATATATCAGAACGCCATATCAGCGATATAGGTTACTTTAAGGCAGGCGAAAGCTTCACACTTACCGTTAAAAATCCGGACAGATCCTTTGACAGTTATAATGCGGAATATGCACTTACCGACTCAATTCAGATGTCTGTTGCATCAATTAACGAAGAAAAATTCCTTGAGGGCTATAACAAGATACTCGAAAACGGAACGCTTCAGGTTGAAGAGTTTGAGGACACATACATTTACGGTACGGTAAATTCGACTGTTGACGGCTATATGATGATGCCTATGCCGTATGACCTCGGCTGGACAATATGGGTTGACGGCGAAGAGGTTGAGCCGTATGAGCACGAAAGCCATATTATGATGTTCCCGATTTCAACGGGCGAGCATACGGTTGAAATGAAATATTTCCCGCAGGGACTTAAAGAGGGAATATTTGTATCACTTGCCGCAATTCTCGGTCTTGTGCTTGTTCTTCTGCTCGGCAAGGTTCACAAAATGAAGCTTGAGCTTGAAGCGGAGGAAGCAAAGGAAAACGCAGAAAAGGCTGACGAAGCGGCAGAGGTTAAAGCCGCAGAAGCCGAAAGCAATATAACCGAAGCGGACAGCGGGAAAAAGGAAGAATAAAAAATTAAATTACAGCAGGGCGGTCTGACCGCCCTGTTTTTGTCTGTAAATTAGTTTTGTCACGCATAATCGGCGCCCGCATGCTGTATAATACAATTAAACCGCTTGACAATATATGTTGATATATTCTATAATTAAATGATACATATATTGTGTAAAGAGGTAATATTATGCAGTTTGAAGAAAGAGAATTTTTACCTGTAATTTTAGGTGCTGATATCACGGCATATTCGCTTGCCCGCAGCTTTCACGAGGAGTACAAAATTAAATCCCTTGTGCTGAGCATGTCTGAGGGCGGCTATATCGCAAATTCCGATATAATCGAAAACCGAATCTTCCCCCACCTTGAGCAGAAGGATGTTCTGGTTAAGCATCTTATTGAAATCGGCGAGGAATTCAAGGGTAAGAAAAAGCTTATAGTGCTCGGTTGCGGCGACTGGTATGTCAGGGCTCTTATTGAGTCAAAAAAAGAGCTTGAGCCGTACTACATTGTACCTTATATTGACGAGGAGCTTTTAAATAAAATCGTTTTAAAGGACAAGTTCTATGAGATTTTTGAGGAGCTTGGTCTTGACTACCCGAAAACCTATGTCTATGAATGCGGTAAGGAAAATGACCTGAAATTCGATTTTGACTACCCCGTAATTGCAAAGCCGGCGAATTCGGCTATGTATCACTATGCTAAATTCGAGGGCAAGAAAAAGGTTTTCACCTTTGACAACGAAGCTGATTTAAGAAAAATGCTTAAAAACCTTGAAGGCTCAAGCTATGATTATAAATTCTTGATTCAGGACAAGATTCCCGGCGACGACACTTATATGAGAGTGCTTACCTGTTACTGCGACCAAAATTCAAAGGTGCGCTTCGCTTCGCTGGGCAGAACGCTTTTAGAGGACCACACACCGACAGCTATCGGCAACCCCGTTGCAATTATAAACGAGGTTAATTCCGACATTGTTGCCGCCGCTACAAAATTCCTTGAGCATATCGGCTATGTAGGCTTTGCTAATTTTGACATCAAATATGACGAGCGTGACGGCAAGTATAAATTCTTTGAAATAAATGTAAGACTCGGCAGAAGCAATTTCTATGTTACGGGCAGCGGATTTAACACGGTTAAATGGATTGTTGACGATTACATTTACAACAAGCTTGACGATTATACCGTTGCGGACAATGTAAATCTTTATACGGTAGTGCCCAAGGGCGTTATTATGAAATATGTGCCCGAAAGCGATTTCAAGGATCTGGCACGCAGGCTCTTTAAGGAGGGCAAGGTAACATATCCGTTACTTTACAAGGCTGACAAAAATCTCAAGCATAATTTCTACGCAAGGGCGGCGCTTGTAAATCAGTTCAGAAAGTTTAAAAAGTACTTTTAAAGAAGTGAAACTATGAAAGAAAAAATTTTAGGCGTTTTAGGCGGCGTGGGTCCGCTTGCAACTATCTATTTTGCGGACCTGGTTATTAAAATGACTAAGGCTGACACCGACCAGGAGCATATTGCAATGGTTATTTTAAACCATTCCTCAATTCCCGACAGAACGGACTATATACTCGACAAGTCGAAGCCCAATCCGTTGCCTGTTATGATTAAGGACGCAAAAATACTTGAAGAGGATGACTGCGACTATATAGTTATTCCCTGCAATACGGCTCATTATTTCTATGAGGAAATTCAGAAAAGCGTCAGCGTGCCGATTATCAATATTCTCGAGGAAACGGTAAAATACTGCGAAAAGACCGTGCCCGAGCTTAAAAAAATCGGCGTGCTTGCCACGGAGGGCACAATAAAATCAAGAGCTTATCAGAACATTATTGAAAAGCATAATCTTGAGTGCGTTGTGCCGTCAGACGAGGACCAGAAGTCGCTTATGAATATTATTTACAATCAGGTCAAGGCAGGCAAAGAGGTCGACATTTTTGAATTTCACAGAATCATAGGCGAGCTAAAAAAACAGGGCTGTGACGCTGTGGTTTTAGGCTGCACCGAGCTTTCAATTATTAAAAAGGATTACGATATAACAAGGGCGGACATTGTGGATTCAATGGAATGTCTTGCGAGAGCGAGCATACTCGCCTGCGGCAAGAAGCTGAAAAATGATTAAGAGGTAAATTATGTGCGGATTTGTAGGCTATGTAAACGCCGAACAGGACAATGAGAAAAATCAGAAAATTATAAAGGCTATGGCTGACAGGATTGTTCACAGAGGCCCCGACCAGGATGACTACTATGTTGACAGCAAGGTGTCGCTCGGATTTCGCCGGCTTTCAATCATAGACCTTGACGGCGGCAGTCAGCCGATTACCAATGAGGACGGCACAAGGGTGCTTGTCTTTAACGGTGAGATTTATAATTATCAGGAAATCAGAAAAGAGCTTATAGAAAAGGGCCATACCTTTAAAACAAAGACCGATTCCGAGGTTTTACTGCACGGCTATGAGGAATACGGCAAGGATTTGCTTGTAAGACTTCGTGGTATGTTTGCTTTTGTAATCTGGGATTCAAACGAAAACAAGCTCTACGGTGCAAGAGATATTTTCGGCATCAAGCCGTTTTTCTACTACTTAAACGAGGGTAATTACCTTTTTGGCTCGGAAATAAAAAGCTTCCTCGGCAATCCTCTTTTTAAAAAGGAATTTAACGAGGAAAGACTGCCTGATTACCTGTGCTTTGAGTACATTCCCACAACACAGACCATGTTCAAGAATGTGTTTAAGCTTGAGCCGGGCAGTTATTTTGAATACAAAGACGGCAAATTCACAACCGAAAGGTATTTTACGCCCGAGTACAACATTGACGACTCAAAGGATATGGCATATTGGGAGCAGCTTATTGACGAAACCTTCAAAGGCTCGACTGTTGCTCACGGTATAGCAGATGTTGAGGTCGGCTGCTTTCTTTCAAGCGGTGTTGACTCAAGCTATGTTGTGCATGAAATGGCAAAGAGAAACGATGTCAGGACCTTCTCGGTAGGCTATGCCGAGAAAAAGTACTCCGAGCTTGACAGGGCTGTTAAATTTGCAGAGCATGAGGGCGTAAGGAATTACACAAAGGAAATTACCGCAGAGGAATACTTTGAGGTTACGCCTATGGTACAGTACTATATGGACGAGCCGCTTCCGAATCCTTCGGCAATAGCGCTGTATTTCCTCGCAAGACTTGCTTCTGAGCAGGTAAAGGTTGTGCTTTCGGGTGAGGGTGCAGACGAGCTTTTCGGCGGTTATCACTATTACAGAGAGCCGCTTGATTTTGAAAAGTATATGAAGTTGCCGCAGGGACTTCGCAATGTGCTTGGCGCACTTGCCGAGAAGCTGCCTCCTTTCCACGGTCAGCGTTTTCTGACAAGAGGCAGGTATCCCATTGAGGAAAGATTTATAAGAAACAACTATGTTTACAATCACGCTGATGTAGACAAGGTGCTTGCAAAGAAAATACCGTCAAAAGACCCTGCAGTTTATACAAAGCCTTTCTTTGACGAGGTTGCGGGCGAGGATGATATTACAAAAATGCAGTATGCCGACATACGCACATGGCTTGTGCAGGACATACTTGTGAAGGCAGACAGAATGAGTATGGCAAACTCGCTTGAGCTGCGTGTTCCGTTCCTTGACAAAGAGATGCTTAAGGTAGCGCTGCAAATTCCTGCAAAGTACAGAATAGACAACGAAACAACAAAGGTTGCGCTCAGACATGCGGCGGCAAGAGAATTGCCCGAGGAAACCTCAAAAATGCGTAAAACAGGCTTCCTGACGCCCCTCAACGATTGGCTGAAGCGTGATGAGTTCTACTCAATGGTTAAAGAAAAATTTGAGTCGGATATTGCAAAGGAATACTTCAATACCGAATATATTATGAAGCTGCTGGATGACCACAAGGCAGGCACGGCGCATAATATGAAAAAAATATGGTCGGTTTATTCCTTCCTGCTCTGGTACGAAAAGTACTTTGTTGAGAATTGAACATAAAATTAAAAGAGCAAGGCAAACGCCTTGCTCTTTTTTATTGCTTATTCTTATTACGAAGCGGCTATTGAGCGAAGCACAAGCTTTGCGTCAACAATGCTTACCTTGCTGTCGCCGCTGAGCTCTGCAGCTTCAATCTGGCTGTTAGTAAGCACTCTTGAGCCGCTGACGCTCTTAAGTATCATCTTTGCGTCGGCGATTGAAAGCTTCATATTGCCGTCAACATCGCCTAAGGGGCGAAGCTCCTTGATGTCATTGAAATAATACATAAACTGCGGGAATCTCGGATTTGAATAAACATCTGTTCCCTCGGGAGCTGTCAGAATCCACTTGTAGAATGCGCCGTTATCTCTTGTGCCTGCATTGCTGAAGCCGACATGCTGCTGATTTTTAACAAACCATGTGTTCTCGGGGAAATATGCGGAATTCGCATCTATCATTTTATCTGCGGCAATGTGAGGGCCAACCTCTACATTAAGACGCTGACCGTAGTCTGCAACGGTTGCGAAGCCGCTGGTGTGTCTTGCTTCAATAACCTGGTCGCCCATATATTTTGATGCGGGAGATACGGGAGGCATCTGAAGGTTATAGCAGGAAACCAGAGAAACGGTTACGCCGTCATTCTGAGCAGCGTGAAGAATATCGTTAATCTTAAGCTGAACATTGTTGTGGTAGTCATCAACCTTGCCCCAGAATTTTGCAGCGTCTTCAGCAGTGCCCTCGTTCATTCTTGCTTTCATAAATGCCTTTGCAGAGGCAAAGTACTCATCGGGGCAGAATGCCCAGAGGCCTGTGTTGTAACCGAAGTTGGGCATAAGAATTTCAGTGTAAATTCTGTCTTTTTCATACTTAACAAGGTCGTCAACTATGGGAAGAAGTTTGTCAAGTATCTGAGTCTTTTCAAGAATATCCGTAACGCTTGTGTCGTGCATTGACTCTTTTATAATGTTAATAAGTCCCTGACCGTCAACCTTGATATTGCCCGAGAACATCTCGCCGACATAGTCAATACCGGTGAAGGCTGCTGAAAGATATGTAATGTTGCTGAAATCTTCATAACCGTACTTTGCAAGATAGCAGGACATTACAATACCGCCCATGCTGATGCCTGAGACAGAAATCTTGTCGCACTTTGTTGTTTTCTTGATGTTCTTGACATACTCGTGAATTTCGTCAGCGAGTACAAGCGGGTCAACACGCCAGTCAAGACCGTAAACCCATACATTTTCTTTGCCGACTGCATCACAGGCAATGTCAACTATATCGTTTTCAAAAACTGTTTTAACCCAAGCGTAGTCATAGTTTGAAACGGGGCCTGTAAACTGGTCAATAAGCTTGACGTTGTTGTCAACAGGCTCTGCGTCGGGGCCTACGCTTATGTATCTGAGATAATCGTTAGCAACAGGCACTATAGCATCAACAAACTTGTCATAGTCCGCCTTGTTCTTGCTTGATGCAAGAAGCGTGGTAAGGGGCGGCAGCGCCTTTGTAACGAGGTCTACAATAATGCTTGTTTCAGGTGTCCAGACCTGTTTGCCTGACACTGTGTCTACAAACTTGTACTGTGAAAATCCCGAAATAACAAGAATGGGATTAACCTTTTCGCTCTCTGCAAATGCAGGAATCACGCAAAGAACGGCAAGCACAAGTGCCATAAATACGCTTAAAAACTTTTTTGCCATACCAATTCCTCCCAAAAAATAAATGGTTATAATAAGTATAGCATAGCAATTATAAAATTGCAACTTAATATAAAGAAAAATCGGTTCTGCCAAAGGGCAAAACCGACAGTGAATTTTCAATTATACATTCCAGCTGTTTATATAATCCTGCTGTGACGGGGAGAGGGCGTCAATTTCAATTCCCCACGCCTTTAATTTACGAAGCGCAACAGCCCTGTCAATCTCTTCGGGTACATAGTTTACGCCGACCTTTACGCTGTCACGGTGCTCTGTAAGATATTTTGCCGAAAGCGACTGTATTGCAAAGCTCATATCCATAATTTCTGCAGGGTGTCCGTCGCCTGCCGCAAGATTTACAAGTCTGCCCTCTGCAATAAGATTGAGCCAATGCCCGTTTGCAAGTTTGTAACCCATTATGTTGTTTCGCTTTTCAGCGGTTTCAACGGCCAAGCTTTCAAGGTCATCAATATTGATTTCCACATTGAAATGCCCTGCGTTGCAGAGAATTGCGCCGTCCTTCATATTGAGCATTGCGTCTTTTGTTATAACATCCTTACAGCCCGTAACCGTAACAAAGAAATCGCCCTGTTTTGCCGCTTCATTCATAGGCAGAACAGTGAAGCCGTCCATTTTGGCTTCCATAGCTTTAATCGGGTCAATTTCGGTAACTATAACCTGTGCGCCGAAGCCCTTTGCTCTCATTGCGACACCCTTGCCGCACCAGCCGTAGCCTGCAACAACAACCTTTTTGCCTGCAACAACAAGATTTGTTGTGCGGTTTATGCCGTCCCATACACTCTGACCCGTGCCGTAGCGGTTGTCAAACAGATATTTGCACTGTGCGTTGTTGACAGCCATCATAGGAAATTTAAGCTTGCCCTCTTTTTCCATAGCTTTAAGGCGGATTATGCCCGTTGTGGTTTCTTCACAGCCGCCTATAACCGAGTCTATGAATTGCGGGTATTCGTTATGAATTAAATTAACAAGGTCGCCGCCGTCATCTATAATAATATTAGGCGCATTTTCAATTACCTTGCGAAGGTGTGCGCTGTACTGCTCTGCCGTTGCGCCGTGAACGGCAAAAACATTAAGTCCGCCCTTCACAAGAGCTGCGGCAACATCATCCTGAGTTGAAAGGGGATTGCTGCCCGTGATATACATTTCTGCGCCGCCTGCGGCAAGCACCCTGCAAAGATAAGCCGTCTTTGCCTCAAGGTGAACAGAAAGCACTATTTTTATATTTCTGAACGGTTTTGAGAGCTCAAATTCACTTTCAATTCCACGAAGTAATGGCATATTAGCCTTTACCCACTGAATTTTTCGCTCGCCTGATTCATATAAATTCACATCTCTGATTTCACTCATTTTTTTACACCCTTAAATCATTAAAATTTACGAAAATAAAATAACATATTTGTGTCAAAAAAGCAATAATTATTGACATAAATTCAGAATTATGCAATAATAAACTATGTATAAATTTATTCTTTATGAAAGGCGTGTCCTGAATGGATAAGCAAAATAAATCGGTTATAAAAGCTGTTTGTCTGCTGCTGTCATTTACTCTGGCAGTTGTAGGTCTTTCTTCGTGCGGCAAAAAAGGCGATGAAGAAGAAATTACAAGGGGAAGCGAGCCGATAGTTGCGCCCTCTGTAAGTCAGACGCAGTATCACGGCGAGGTTACCACAGACCCTGCGGCGACTAAAAACCGCAGCACAACAGCCGCTGAAACCAAGGCTGACGGCAGCCAGGAAACTCAGGTGCAGACTGAGCCTATAACATTTGCCAGCGAGGCTGAAAATCAGGCCATTCAGGAGGCTGCCAAGGCAGGCGGCGTAAGCGCTGACGAGGTTGCGCAGTTCGTAAGAATAATGGGCTATGACTATGACCCCAAGCAGGGCATTTTCTATACAAGCTATGACAACTGGCAGAGACAGGGCAATTTCGTTGCGCTCTATGACACGGCGGCTCACTATGTAAATATGAACTACAAAACCGCAAGAATAGATTTCGGTCCCTGCGACGGCTATAACTGGAGAATGCAGCTGTGGAAGGGTGAGTACGGCGTATTCGGCGGCTGCGAAGCGGGTATTTACACCGCAGACCCCGAAAAGAATTCCAAGCTTTACACGGCGGTTGACGATGCGCATATGCTCCAGTGGGAGTCGGCTTTGTATCTCAGCGAAAACGATTACAACAACGGCAACGAATGGTTCCACAGAGAGTGGCAGTCGCACTGGTGGCTGACAGGCTTCAAAGCAGGCGTTGTAAACCCGGAAGAGATTGTTATGACGCTTCGTGTGCGTATGCGTAACGCTACGATGGCAAACCAGTTTGAATCTGCCCTTATTGCATCGGGCTTTACAAAAAGATCTTCTACAGAGACAAAGCTCGGCGTTGACAGCTTCAAGAGAAGTCTTAACGATTTCTACATAGTCTGGAAGAATGTCGGCGAGCTTAACTACCCTAATTAAAAATTAAATTACAAGCCCAACTGAAAAACAGCAGGGAAGGGATTCCCCCGACCCTGCTTTAATTATCGGTTTCAGGTTTTATGCTTTTTGCTATATATTTTGATAAATCAAAATTCGATATACTTCGTTTTACTGCGTGCGATATATTTCGTACGAAATGCGAGATGATATATATTTTTTGTGCCGTCAGGCACATATCGCATTTGATTGAAAATCAAATATATCGCAAATTGAAAATATATATAGCATATTTCGCAGAAATATATATCGCCGTTGAACATTCAATTTGAATGTTCAACAAAAGGTTGGGCTTTATAATTCAAATAAAAGAGGAATTCAAAATGAAAAACGGATTTTTTGCATTTACGAGCAGAATTAAATATATTAACCGTTGGGCGCTTATGAGAAATACAAATTACGAAACGCTCAGCCAACATTCACAGGAGGTTGCGGTAATTGCCCATGCACTTGCGGTGATAGGCAATACAAGGCTTTCAAAAAATTACAATGCCGAAAGAGCAGCTCTTTTAGGGCTTTACCATGATGTGCCCGAAATTATTACGGGTGATATGCCAACACCCGTGAAATATTACAATGAGGAAATGCACGACACATTTCAGAAGGTTGAGGACAACGCCTGCTTAAAGCTTATAGATATGCTGCCCGAGGATTTAAAGCCTTCATTTGAACCTCTTTTCTTTAAGCAAGAGGAGGACGGCGAGCTTTGGAAGCTCGTAAAGGCGGCGGACAAAATCAGCGCATACATCAAATGCGTTGAGGAGAGAAAGGCGGGCAACACGGAGTTTGTTGACGCAGAAAGGTCCTCAAGACTTGCAGTGTCGGCTCTTAAATGCCCTGAAGCTACAATATTTTTAAATGATTTTGCAGGCGCATATGAGCTTCCGCTGGACAAGCTTAAATAATCACTTAAAATTTAATAGTCAAATCAGCCGCAACTTGTATTATAAGTGCGGCTTTTTCGTTATTATATTAAAAATTTAAGACCTATTTTCGTTAATTTGTTCATAATATAATTATTGATATATTTGTGTAAATGTGCTACAATTTTAGGGTACTGCTATGAAAATTTGTTGTTTTCGTAATAATCAGTAACTTAAAAAAGGGGGAATTTCTTTTGAAATCCTACACAGCTAACAACATCAGAAATATTGCCGTGGCAGGTCACGGCGGCAAGGGTAAAACCACTCTTTGCGAGGCTATGCTTTTTATTGCAGGTGCAACAGACAGACTCGGTAAGGTAGCAGACGGTAACACGGTTCTTGACTTTGACGCTGAGGAAAAGCGCCGCAAGACCTCTGTTTCATCAGCTATGGCAGCTATTGAGTGGAATAACACAAAGCTTAATATAATTGACGCTCCCGGTCTTTTTGACTTTGAGGGCGGCGTGTCTGAGGCAGTAAGAGCTGCTGAGGCAGTTTTAATAGTTGCTTCGGCAGGTTCAGGCGTTGATGTCGGCACACAGAAAGCATTTAAGGCAGCCGACAAAAAGGGTATTGCAAAGATGTTTGCAATCACCAAGACCGACTCTGACCACAGAAGCTTTTACAAAACATACGAAGCTCTCAAGGGCGCATACGGCTCAAGCCTTTGCCCGGCAGTTGTTCCCTATATGGAGGGCAACATCACAAAGAGCTATGTAAACTTTATTACAGACAAGGCTTATGAGTACTCGGCAGACGGCAAGGCAAAGGAAGTTGCAATCCCTGCTGACGCTCAGATAGACGCTATGAAGGCTGAATTCCTTGAGGCAGTTGCATCAACAGATGACGCTCTTATGGAAAAATTCTTTATGGAAGAGCCTTTCACTAAGGAAGAAATCGAAAACGGACTTAAAATCGGCGTAGCTGACGGTACAATTTATCCTGTATTCGCAGTGGCAGGTCTTACCTGCGCAGGTGTTGACCAGCTTCTTAACGCTCTTGCAGGCGTAGCTCCCGACGCACTTTCACACGCAGGCGAAACTGCTGTTACAGAGGGCGGCGACGAGGTTAAGCTTGAGTGTGACGATAAGGCTCCTCTTGCGGCAGTTTGCTTCAAGACCATTGCTGACCCGTTCGTTGGTAAGATGTCCTTCTTCAAGGTAGTTACAGGCAGACTTGCAGGCGATGTTCAGGCTTACAATTACCGCACAGGCGAAATTGAGAAGATGGGTAAAATCGTTACGGTAAAGGGTGCCAAGCAGGATGACGCAAAAGAGATTATTGCAGGCGATATCGGTGTTGTAACAAAGCTTCAGGGCGTTAAAACAGGCGACACGCTCTGCGACCCGAAGAAAAAGCTTCAGCTTGCAGGCGTTGACTTCCCGAAGCCCTGTCTTTCAATGGCAGTTTTCGCTACCAAGAAGGGTGAGGAGGAGAAGGTTGCTCAGGGACTTCAGAGACTTATGGAAGAAGACCCGACAATCACATATGCTCTTAATAAAGAAACAAGACAGCAGGTTCTTTCAGGTCTTGGCGAACAGCACCTTGATGTTATAGTTTCAAAGCTTAAAAATAAATTCGGCGTAGAGGTTGTACTCGAGGTACCGAGAGTTGCTTACAGAGAAACAATCCGCAAGGTTGTTGAGGCTCAGGGTAAGCACAAGAAGCAGTCCGGCGGCCACGGTCAGTTCGGTGATGTCTGGATTAAGTTTGAGCCGTGCGACAGCGACGAGCTTGTATTTGAAACAGCTGTTGTCGGCGGCGCAGTTCCGAAAAACTACTTCCCCGCAGTTGAAAAGGGCTTGCAGGATTGCGTTGCTAAGGGATTTGCAGCAGGCTATCCTATGGTAGGTCTTAAGGCTACGCTTTATGACGGTTCTTACCACCCCGTTGACTCTTCGGAAATGGCATTCAAGACAGCCGCTTCACTTTGTTTCAAGGCAGCTATGCCTAAGGCAGGCGTTGCAATTCTTGAGCCTGTAGGTACACTTACCGTTCAGCTCCCCAACGACAACCTCGGCGATATTATGGGAGATGTTACAAAGCGCAGAGGCAGAGTGCTCGGCACAAATCCGACTTCTGACGGTCAGGAGCTTGTTGCTGAAGTACCTATGGCTGAAATGGGCGACTTCTCAACTGTACTTCGTTCAGTAACAGCAGGCAGAGGCTCATATTCACTTGAGTTTGCCCGTTATGAGCAGGCTCCGCAGGCAGTAGCAGACAAGGTTATTGCCGAAAAAGAGGCTTCCGACGAGGAGTAAAAAACACAATATATTGGGAGTTGCTTTAAAGACAACTCCCATATTTTTTGATTATTTAGTCGAAACACCTTGAAAAATACACAATATGTGGTAAAATGGAAATATAAATTTTGAAAGTGAACAGAGGACTTAAAAATGAAAAAATCAAACCTTATTAAAATTATCACATTGCTTATGTGTTTTGTTCTGGTTGCAGGTGTTTTCTCCGCATGCGGCAAAAAGGAAGAAACCTATGTTCCCGAGACAACCGAAGCACCGACAGAAACAACCACAGAAGCGGCACCGCAGGACATTAACCCTCTGACAGGTCTTTCGGGACTTTCAGCTTCGGCACAGGGTAAGCGTCCCGTTGCAGTAGTTGTTGAAAACCATCCCGACGCACGCCCGCAGTGGGGTCTCTGCTCACCTGACATTGTTGTTGAGGGTCTTGCAGAGGGCGGCATCACAAGAATGCTTTTCATTTATCAGGATATTGCAACAGCGCCGAAAATCGGTCCTAACAGAAGCGCAAGACACAACTATGTTGAGGTTGCGGCAGGACTTGACGCAATTTATGTTCATTTCGGCGGCAGCTATGCGGCATACAATCTGTTTTCAAAGGATTCTTCAATTGACCATATTGACGGCTCCAAGGCTGACGGCTCTGCATTTAAGCGTGACAGGTCAAGGGGTGTTGCAACAGAGCATACAGCTTATACCACAGGTGAGTGGCTTTCTGCAAGAATTGCAGAAAAGAGCTTGAGAACAGACATCAAGCAGGGTTATGAAAAGCCGTTCAGCTTTGCTAAGGACAAGAGAACGCTTGCAAACCCGTGCAAAGAAATTCAGCTTACATTCTCACCAAGCTATAAGCACACCTTTAAGTATAATGCTGAGGACGGCTTATATTACAACTATATGAATGCTAATCCGATGAAGGAAGCTGAAGGCAATCAGATGGCAGTTTCAAATGTAATTGTTATTTACTGTAATGTAGGCGCTTACAGCAACGACCCGAAGCTTGTTGAGTGGCATCTTAGCGAGGGCAAGGGCTTGTATGTTTCAAACGGAACATATGAAGAAATTACCTGGAAAAAGGGCGGCACACACGATATGCTCAAGCTCTTTGACGCAAACGGCAACGAGTTACAGCTTAACACAGGTAAGTCATGGATTGGCTTTGTGCCTGCTGCAAACTCAGCGAACATAACTGCTGAATAAATTTAAAAGGACAACACAAAAACGGATGAGATTATCTCATCCGTTTTTTTTATAGCTGTTTAATTAAAGTACTGCAAGAGGCAGGAACAAACCGTAAATTGACGGTAAAACAAAAGCAAATAAAATGCTTGTTATAAGGGTTAAGCCGTATCTTTCAAGCTTTGCGCCGCAGTACAGAATTGCAAAAATCGGTGCGGCGATTATTTTAACAAACAGGTTTGTTTCTTTGTTGTAAATAAGCTCCTTTAAAGTGAGTGCGTCCTCCATCTGCGGAAAAAGGTTGGTTAAGAATGAAATTCCAAGCCAGAGGAATACATAATTGAGAATGTTTATTTTGCCCGAAGCGGTGAAAAATTCACCTAAATGCAGTACATTCAAAGCGCCTACGCTTGTGAACACAAGACCGAGTATTAGGTTGAACATAAACGGGAAGAAGCAGATACCGAAGCATACGCCTCTTTTTTTGATAAATTCGTGTTCAACATGTCCGCACATTTCAGTCGGGGCAAGATACCTGCCGTCTTCAATAAGCACCTCATAAATTCTGCAGGAGAGATGTTCAAAAAACGCCTTGGTGAATGTGCCGACGATGGTAAAGTATTTAATTATTACATATAAGGTTGTCATTGTACATCAAAATCTCCTTTCGTCAGAATGTCCTCAAGTGTGAGTGTGCCGTTTTTGTATGCCGTAACCTCATCCGAGAACTGAACTTCATTTTCTTCAAGAAGCTTTGCAAGCTCGTCATAGGTTGACATATTGTTTGAGGCTATGCTGCAAAGAGCAAGCGTGTCAACGCTCTGAAGCGTGTTGCCGTAAAGCCCGTAAGAGCTGTTGGCTGCGTCATATGCATTTTTGTACTCGCCCTTCATAAGATAACAAAGCGCCTGCTGACGAAGGAATTCGTAAGCGTAGGTGTCATTCCTGTCAATGTACTTCTGCGCCAGCTCAATAGCCTCGTCATATTTGCCCTGAATTCTCAGCGAGGTTGTTTTTATAACATAAACTACGGGATTTTCACTGTTGTATTTCAAAAGAAAATCGCAATACTCTGTAACATCTTTGCCCGTCTTGTTGTAAAGGTCGCCGAGCATTGAGTCATAAAGCCAGGTGTACTCGGGTGTGTCCTCTTTAATTTTTTCGAGGTATTTAATCTGAGTTTCATAATCCTTTTCGCAAACAGCTGAGAAGTAAAATCTGAAGAAGTTTATCATGCTGGTGTTGTAGGTCTGGGCAGAATTTCTGTATGCGCTTGTAACAAATTCCTCGCCGTTTTCGGTGTCAACCTCCACAGGCTCCCTGACGATTTGTGCATTTTCAAGCTCGTCGAGCTTTGCCATAACCTCATCATAGGGCAGGTCGGCAGGGTTTGTAATTTCGTTGCCTGCGATTTCTGCAACAAGGCTGTAGATTTTATCCTGAGTAGCAGTCATTTCTTCGTTGGTCTTGAAAACATCATATGCTTTTCTAAGATGCGGAAGCTTTATTTCCCAGGTTTTGAACCGGTCCTCATAATTGCTTATTTCTTCGGTTGAACCGAGTTTAAACATTGTGTCGACAGCCCTTTTATACACAAGCTCGCCATTGATTTTGTCCTTTTTCATAATTTCAATGGCTTTTGCATTTGATGTATAGGCGGATGCGGGTTTAGCATTGCTTTCATAACGCTTTGCCTGAAGTGAGTTTGCATATAATTCGGTGCGGTCTGCAAAGCATATGCAGGCATAAAAGCTGAAGCCGACAACAATTAAAACCAAAAGAACGCTTAAAAGGTCAAACGGGTAACGCCTGAGAGCTTTTTCACAGCTCGGGCAGTACGGCGAATCGGGATTGCTCTTTGTTCCTCTGCGCTTTTCGCCGCAGCACTCGCAAAGCTCCTCCTCGGGTATATCGTCAATATTTTCCCCGTCGGTTTCGGGTTCAAGCTCCTGAATAAGAATTTCAGCTTCCTCTTCTGCTTCCTGCTTTTCAAGGGCAAGCTGAGCCTCCTCTGCTTTTGCCTTGTCAAGCTCCTCCTGGAAGGTACGGGCAAGAGCTTCCATTTCTTGTTTGAGCTTGAGCTCTTCGTCGGAAAGCACTTCGGTTTCTTCTATCGTTTCAGATTCGTTTAAAACTTCATCCTGTCTGTTTTCGTCCAAGTAAACTCCTCCTTTTATTGAGTTATTCTATATTCTACCACTAATTACAGCCAAATTCAAATACTATTATAATATGTTACATATTTTTTACAATTTCGGCAAAGCTGTCCGTTATCTGTAATTCGCATTAAAAATGTTGACAACAAAAAAATATTGTGCTAAAATACATTCCAATATCGATAAATGCAATGAAGGAATTAATTGTTGTCCTCAATTCAGCGCAGAGAGCCGTCGGTCGGGTGTAAGACGGTGTGAACGGACTTCAAGCCTCATTCTCGAGCAGAGTTACGGAATTGAGTAAGTAACTACGGCTTGCCCCGTTACCATGGCAGAGGATTTGTTAGAATCCTGCAGAGTGGATTTGCTTTTTGCAAGTCAACCAGGGTGGTACCACGATAATTCGTCCCTGAGGTCAACGGCCTCAGGGCTTTTTAATTTTTAAGTACGCAAACAGGAAAAGGAGTATTCTTATGAAAAAAATCAGAATTGCCGACACGA
Source organism: uncultured Eubacteriales bacterium (assembly GCA_900315985.1). Classification (GTDB taxonomy): domain Bacteria; phylum Bacillota; class Clostridia; order Oscillospirales; family Acutalibacteraceae; genus Fimenecus. The sequence goes on from ONBD01000016.1 coordinate 21,545, forward strand.
CTCTTTGCCGTGAGGACTCAAGCTTCAGCTTCAAAGAGAAAATTGAAATTGCCCGTCAGCTCGAAAAACTCGGCGTTGACGCCATTGAGTTGCCTGAAATTAAAAATTCAAGAACAGATGTCCTACTTGTGCGTACTATTGCATCATTTGTAAAGGAAAGCGTTTTGTCTGTTGCCGCAGGTCTCGGCGGTCTGAGCATAGACGACGCAGCAGAAAGCTTAAGTACTGCTCAGAAGGCTTCAATCAGAATTGAGCTTCCCGTGTCGCCCGTAGGTATGGAATACACCTGCCACAAAAAGCCCGACAAGATGCTTGGTTTTATTGAAAAATGCATTAAATCAGCTAAAGAAAAATGTCAGAGCGTTGAGTTTTCTGCGGTTGACGCTACAAGAGCAGAGCCGGATTTTCTGCTTAAAGCAGTTGAAACAGCAATAAACGCAGGCGCAGACAGAATTACACTCTGCGACACGGCGGCGACAATGCTTCCCGACGATTTTGCAGAGTTTGCAAGCTCGGTTGCAAAAGAATTCGAGGTGCCCGTAGGCGTTAAATGCTCAAACAAAAACGGTCTTGCCGAGGCTCAGGCAATACTTGCCTGCAGAGGCTCAATAGACTGCGTAAAAACTGCTGTCGGCGGCGAAACTGTGAGCCTTGAAACCTTCGGCACCATAATTAAGAATTGCGGCAACGATTATGACTTTTCAACAGGCATTCGCTACACAGAGCTTAACAGAACAGTCAAGCAGATAAACTGGATTACCGCAAATGCAAAAAATGACAAGTCCACCGTTACCGTGTCCGAGGACAATACAGATGAAATCAAGCTCAACAGCAATGACGAACAGCAAACTGTTATAGCAGCAGTTTCAAAGCTTGGCTATGATTTGTCCGAGGAGGACTCGGTTAAGGTTTATGAGGAATTTTTAAGAGTTGCCTCAAAGAAAACCGTCGGCGCAAAAGAACTTGACGCTATTGTAGCCTCTGCCGCATTGCAGGTGCCTGCTACATACAAGCTTGTAAGCTATGTTATAAATAACGGTAATATTATTACGGCAAGCGCAAATATAACATTACAGAAAAACGGCAAAAATATAGAGGGTATTGAAATAGGCGACGGTCCTATTGACGCCTCGTTTATTGCTATTGACAAGATTATAGGCCATCACTATGAGCTTGACGATTTTCAGATTCAGGCAGTTACTCAGGGCAAAGAGGCTATGGGTTCTGCCGTAGTTAAGCTCCGTAATGACGGTAAGCTCTATTCGGGCAACGGTATTTCAACCGATATTATAGGCGCAAGCATAAGAGCTTACCTTAACGCTATAAACAAAATTCTTTATGAGGAGGGCTGAAAATGAATTTATCATTCTCCACAAAAGGCTGGCATAACAGCTCCTTTGACGACTTCTGCGACATAGCAGAGGATTTAGGCTTCAAAGGAATTGAGCTTCATAATATACACAACAGGCTGTTTACTGACAAGGACGGCGCATTCCACGATTATGCGGCAGGCGCAACGCTGAGAAAGCTTTATGAAAAAAAGCTGAAGCTTACCTGCATTGACACAATCTGCGACATTTCCGACACGGACAGTGAAAATGAAACACTTGAAGAAATCAAGGCTTGCATAGCTATTGCAAAAAATCTTAATATTCCTTATATAAGACTTCGTGCCCACGCCCAGTACACAGAGCAGGGCTTTGAGGCAGTTGCTTCTCTGCTTTCAAAGGCTGTGCCCGAAGCAGAGCAGAACAATGTAGTTCTGCTTATTGAAACCTCGGGTATGTTTGCAAGCACGGCTGTGCTCAGAGATATGCTTGAACGCTTTGCGTGCGACAATCTTGCGGCTCTCTGGAATGTCAGCGCCGCTTATCAGACGGCAGGCGAGGCACCCGAGGAGGTTATTAAAAACCTCGGTGCTTATGTAAGGCACATTCATATAAGCGACTCTAAAAAGAGTGAAAGCGGCATAGAATACTGCCTTGTAGGCGAGGGTGAGCTTCCGCTTAACGATGTTATGCTGGCGCTTCGTTCAGTAAACTTTGACGGATTTATTTCACTTGTCTGGGACCCGAAATGGTGCGAAGAAATTGACGATATGGAAATAATCTTTGCTCAGTTTGTTAACTATATGAAGCAGTTTAATTATACCTCGGGCAAAGAAAAAACGCTGTATTACAACAAGGCGCACACAGGCAAATTCGTATGGAAAAAGGATTTGCTTATTGAGGCAACATTTTCTGATGTGCTTGACAGAATGGTTGAGGAATTCCCCGACCAGTACGCTTTTAAATACACAACGCTTGACTATACAAGAACTTATTCGCAGTTCAGAGATGATGTCAACGAATTTGCAAGGGTGCTTGTGTCAATGGGTGTAAAGCCGGGCAGTCATGTTGCAATCTGGGCGTCAAATGTGCCTCAGTGGTTCATCACCTTCTGGGCGACGGTAAAAATCGGCGCAGTTTTGGTTACGGTTAATACCGCTTATAAAATTCACGAGGTTGAATACCTTTTAAAGCAGTCTGACACGCATACTATTGTTATTACAGAGGGCGCAAAGGATATAAGCTACGGCAAAATAATTGCCGAGCTTTGCCCCGAGCTTGAAAACACCAAGGCAGGCTCACCGCTTCACGCAAAGAGATTGCCGTTTTTGAGAAATGTTATTACGGTAGGCTTCCGTCAGAAAGGCTGTCTTGAATGGAACGAGGCTCTTGAGCGTGCAAATCAGGTGCCGAAAGAAGAAATTCTGAGAATGGCTGCCAATGTCAAGCCCGACGATGTATGCAATATGCAGTACACCTCGGGTACAACAGGCTTCCCGAAGGGCGTTATGCTTACGCACTACAACATAGTAAACAACGGCAAGTGCATAGGCGACAGAATGGATTTGTCAACCGCTGACAGAATGATGATTCAGGTGCCTATGTTCCACTGCTTCGGTATGGTACTGGCTATGACCTCAACCATGACTCACGGCGGCACTCTGCTCACCATCCCCTATTTCTCTCCTAAGCCGTCGCTTGCGTGCATAAATAACGAGCATATTACCGCCTTCCACGGCGTACCTACAATGTTTATCGCCCTGCTTGAGCACCCCGATTTTGAAAAGACGGATTTCTCATATATGAGAACGGGAATTATGGCGGGAAGTCCCTGCCCGATTTCCGCAATGCAGGACGTTGTAAACAAGATGAATATGCGCGAAATCACGATAGTTTACGGTCAGACGGAGGCGTCCCCCGGCTGTACTATGAGCTCAACGGACGACCCGCTTGAGGTCAGAGTTGCAACAGTCGGCAGAGCAATGCCCGAGATTGAATGTAAAATAGTTGACCCCGAAACGGGAGAGGACTGCCCCGATAACGTAACGGGCGAGTTCGTTGCAAGAGGCTACAATATTATGAAGGGCTATTACAAAATGCCCGAGGCAACCTCTGCAGCTATTGATAAGGACGGCTGGCTCCATACGGGAGACCTCGCCTGCCGTAT
>ONBD01000073.1 GCA_900315985.1 uncultured Eubacteriales bacterium
CTGATAGCCCCAGCTGCCGTCAAACGGGTACTCGGTAAGAGGCATAAACTCAATATGCGTGTAACCCATATCCTTAACATAGGGTACAAGCTCATTTGCCAGATCCCTGTATGAATAGAAATTGCCGTCCTCATGCTTTTTCCATGAGCCTGCATGTACCTCATATATGTTGACGGGGGATTTATAGATGCTCTTTTTGCTTCTCTTTTCAATCCACTTTTCGTCATTCCAGTTATAGCAGCCGTTTAAATCATAAAATTTTGTAGCAGTGCCCGGTCTTGTTTCCATATGGAAGCCGTAAGGGTCGCTCTTCAAAATCTCTCTGCCGTCCTGAGCCGTTATGGAATATTTGTATATATCGTATTGCTTAATGCCTTTTATCTCACATTCCCAGACGCCGTCGGACTTTTCAATGTAATTCATACGGTCCTTTGAATTGTCCCAGCCGTTAAAGTCGCCGACAACGCTTACGCCTTTTGCGTGCGGAGCCCAGACTCTGAAAACAACGGTGTCCTTATCCTTTCTGTGAGCGCCGAAGTATTCATAAGAATGGGAGTTGCTGCCCTCGTGGAAGAGGTAAAGAGGAACTTCACGCTCTTGTTCGGCAGTTTTCTTTGCATTTTTTGCCATTTTCATTACCTCACTATAATTTATCGAATACATTTTAGCAAAAAATGGTGCAAATATCAAGGACAATTTGACTATTTCGTTCAAAAAAGCGACGAAGTTTGTTACAGCGATTTGTGCACTTTGTTACAAAATTCACTTTTTTGGCTCAGTAACGGATTTGTGTAAATTTTCATAAAATGTAGCGTGACGGAAAGGAGGGAAACGGATGAATGGATTTAAAAAATATTATATTGGTTATATTGTCGGCATACTTTTAAGCATCGCCGCAGGTGTTACGGTAGGCTTGCTGGTGGATTTTACTGCATTGCAGAGCATAAGGGTATTTCTGATTTCGTCATGGGTAATTGCAGGACTTGCTGCTGTTACGGCACTTGTTCTGGGTGTATACAATATATATAATTACAACACGGCACTTGCAAAGCAGCTTAAAAATCATATAATGCTGCTTGTAACAGGTGTTGTCGCAACTCTTATTTTTACGGCAATAACGGCTTTTTTAATAGATATGGGCACACTTACGCTTGCAGCTCTTAAAATTTTGACAGCCTTCGGCGTACTTTCAATAGGTCTTGTAATAACTGCCGCTTTCAGCTTTATTTACTGGCTTATAAAAAAGGCTTCGTTTACAGTTGAACAGTAGCAAATAAAAGACGGTCCGGGCAGCAAGTCCGGACCGTTAACGGTTTTACTTATTTTTATTTTTCAATAAGGCAGACTGCGTGGGCCGCAATTCCAAGCTTTTCACCCGTGAAGCCGAGTCCTTCCTCAGTAGTAGCCTTGACGCTCACAAGTGAAACATCAATACCCACAGCTTTTGCAATATTGTTTCTCATTTTTTCAATATGCGGCGCAAGCTTAGGTGCCTGTGCAAGCACTGTTGAGTCAATGTTAACAATCTTATACCCTTCGTTACAGAGAAGCTCTGCAACTCTTTGCAGTAATACAAGACTGTCTGCACCCGAATACTCGGGGTCGGTGTCGGGAAAGTGCTTTCCTATATCGCCCAAAGCTGCCGCACCGAGCAATGCGTCTGAAATGGCATGAAGCAGTACATCTGCGTCAGAATGACCTAAAAGACCTATGCCGTTGTTTTCAATTTCAACGCCGCCGATTATGCATTTTCTGCCCTCGGCAAGCTTATGCACATCATAGCCGTGTCCGATTCTAAGCATCGTTTTCTCTCCTGTTAATTATCGCCTCGGCAATTACAATATCCTCCGGCGTGGTAATTTTAATGTTGTCATAACTGCCCTCAACCATTGTTACGGGGTGCCCGTATTCCTCAATGAGCCTGCAGTCGTCTGTAAAGCTTTCCGAGTTTATAACATTGTCAACAGCCGCAAGGTACAGATTTCTGTTAAATACCTGCGGAGTATGTACAGCCCACAGAGATGCTCTGTCGGGAGTAGCCTCAATAACATTGTCCGTGTTTACAATTTTTATGGTATCCTTAACTCTTACGCCCGTTGCGGCGGCTTGCGTTTCAAATGCCGCTTCGAGCGTTTTGTTTATGATTTCGGCTGTTACAAGGGGTCTTGCGCCGTCATGAATTGCAAAGTATTCCGAAAGAGGGGAGGAACGCCTTATGGCGTTGAATACACTCTGCTGACGGGTCCTGCCGCCTGTTACAATGTCCTTTACTTTAAGCACATTGTAATCCTTCAGCATAGCGAACATACGGGGTATATCCTCTTCCCTTGCGGCAATGATAATTTCATTTACATTTTCGCACTCTTCAAATGCAAGAAGTGTCCTTATAAGCACAGGAACGCCGTCAATAAGCAGGAATTGCTTGTTGACGCCGCCCATTCTTGTTGAATTGCCTGCCGCCACAATTACAGCCGTAACATAAGGCTTTGCAGCAGACCTGTTTTCAGTTTTAAACAAGCTCATTGTATCACCCCAATATTATATGCTTCGGGTACAATGATATTTTACACTAAATTTTCAATAGTTGCAAGTTTAATGCAAAGACACAGCACCTCAGCTGCTTTTTTCAGCTCGGGAACTGTCGGGAAGCTCGGCGCAATTCTGATGTTTTTGTCATCGGGGTCTACGCCGTAGGGGTAGGTAGCGCCCACATTTGTAAGCACAACGCCTAAGGATTTGCAAAGCTCGCCGACTCTTTTTGCGCTGCAGCCAAGAGTGTCAAGGCTTATGAAATAGCCGCCGTTAGGCTCTGTCCATTTTGCAAGACCGTAGGGCTTAAGCTCTCTGTTGAAGGCTTCAAGCACTATATTGAATTTCGGCGCCATTATCTGCGCATGCTTTTTCATATGAAGCTTTATGCCTTCGAGATTTTGATAGTACTTTGCATGTCTTAACTGATTGAGCTTGTCATAGCAGATAGTCTGCATATTAAGCCTTGAAAGTATCATTTTAATATTGTTCTCGGATGCGGCAATACATGAAACACCGCCGCCGGGGAAGCTTATTTTCGCAGTCGAGGTGAATTCAACAAAATAGTCCTCCGTGCCGAATTCTTTGCATGCGTCAAAAATGTTAAGCAGTCTGTCGGGTGTGCTGTTCAAGTCGTGAACGGCGTATGCGTTGTCCCAGATAACCCTGAAATCCTTTGCGGCAGGCTTTAAAGCGGCAAGCGCTCTTACCTTTTCGTCGGAATATGTAATTCCCGTAGGATTTGAGTATTTAGGCACACAGAACATACCCTTGACCGTCGGGTCCTTGATAATTTCGGTAATCCTTTCAATGTCGGGTCCGTCATCCTCAAGAGGCACGCTTATCATTTTAATTCCGTAGTATTCGCATATTGAAAAATGCCTGTCATAGCCGGGTACATTGCAAATGAATTTGATGTTGCTCTGCTTGCTCCACGGCAGACCGCCCGAGCCTTTTAAAAGACACTGCGTAATGTAGTCAAACATAAGCGCAAGGCTTGATGTTCCGCCTAAAATTATATTCTCACACGGAACCTCGAGCATTTCCGAAAACAGCCTTTTGCACTCGGGTAAACCGTCAAGCACGCCGTAATTACGGCAGTCAAGTCCGTTTTCAGCCTTGCAGTCATATACGCCTATTATCTGTTTAAGCAAATCCATTGACAGGTCGAGCTGGTCGGCAGAGGGCTTGCCTCTTGACATATCAAGATTAAGCTTCTGACCTTTCAAATCCTCATATTCATTTTTAAGGCTGCTGTAAAGAGCAACCAATTCTTCCTTTGTCAGCTCTGAATATTGCATTTAATTTCACTCCAAAATTTATTTTGAATTAAAAACCAATAATAATTCTAATATATTTTATGAAAATTTGCAATATTTGTTTTAAATTCCTGCAAAATTCTATAAAAAGGACAAGAGCAATACAATATATAATAAGTTTTAGTGCATTTTATATAAAGAATTCGGCTGAATTGCATTTCAAAAATGGGACTGCTGCCGCACGGTTAAAATCTAACAATGTAACCTGATAATCAAAAACACAAGATATAGTGTTACGATTTAGGCTTTTCGCCCGTTTTTTCTTCAAAATGACCAAAAATAAGCGTTCTTTATTGTCAGTTATCACAAAATATTGTGTCAGTAAAATTTTTTTAGCACAATATTTTGTGATTTTTTTGAAAATACATATTGACAACACAATATCTTGGGTGTTATCATATATGCAATGTCGCTCCAAGGGGCGACTGCAGATACAAATTCTATGTAAAGCAATCAGGCTTTACATTAACAAAAAGGAAGAAAAGGAAAAGAGGTAAGAAAATGTATCAGGTAATTAAAAGAGACAATTCAGTAGCGGATTTTGACCTTTCAAAAATCAGCGTAGCTATTTCAAAGGCATTCGACGCCTGCGAAAAGCAGTATCACCCGAGCGTAATCGACATGCTCGCTTTAAAGGTAACCGCAGACTTTGAAAGTAAGATTTCAAATGACTTAATCGCTGTTGAGGACATTCAGGACTCTGTTGAAGATGTGCTTATCAAGGCAGGCTATTCAGATGTTGCCAAGGCATACATTCTTTACAGAAGGCAGAGAGAAAAATTAAGAAATATGAAATCCACAATTCTCGACTATAAAGAGATTGTTGATTCCTATGTTAATGTTACAGACTGGAGAGTAAAGGAAAATTCAACCGTTACTTATTCGGTAGGCGGCCTTATTCTTTCAAACTCAGGCGCAATTACAGCTAACTATTGGCTGAGTGAAATTTATGATGATGAAATCGCTCAGGCTCACAAGAATGCCGATATTCACATTCATGACCTTTCAATGCTTACAGGTTATTGCGCAGGCTGGTCGTTAAAGCAGCTTATAAAAGAGGGCTTGGGCGGTATCCCCGGCAAAATCACATCTTCACCTGCCAGCCACCTTTCAACTCTCTGCAACCAGATGGTAAACTTTTTGGGCATTATGCAGAACGAGTGGGCAGGCGCACAGGCATTTTCTTCCTTTGATACATATCTTGCACCTTTCGTTAAGGTGGACAATCTTTCATACAAAGAGGTTAAGCAGTGCATTCAGTCCTTCATTTACGGTGTAAATACACCGTCAAGATGGGGCACACAGGCACCGTTTACCAATGTTACTCTTGACTGGACAGTTCCCAATGACCTTGCAGAGCTTAACGCAATTGTCGGCGGCAAGGAAATGGACTTCAAGTACAAGGATTGCAAAAAGGAAATGGATATGGTGAACAAGGCGTTCATCGAGATTATGATTGAGGGTGACGCTAACGGCAGAGGCTTCCAGTATCCTATTCCCACATATTCAATTACCCGTGATTTTGATTGGTCCGAGACCGAGAACAACAAGCTTCTCTTTGAAATGACCGCAAAGTACGGCACACCTTACTTCTCAAACTACATCAACTCCGACATGGAGCCTTCGGATGTCCGTTCAATGTGCTGCAGGCTTCGTCTTGACCTTCGTGAGCTTCGTAAAAAGTCAGGCGGCTTCTTCGGCTCGGGCGAATCGACAGGTTCAGTAGGCGTTGTTACAATCAATATGCCCAGACTTGCATATCTTTCAACAGATGAGGACGATTTCTTCAAGCGTCTTGATCATATGATGGACATTGCAGCCCGTTCATTAAAGGTTAAGAGAACAATCATCACAAAGCTTCTTGACGAGGGACTTTATCCTTATACCAAGAGATATCTCGGCACCTTCAATAACCACTTCTCAACAATAGGACTTCTCGGCATGAACGAGGCAGGACTTAATGCAAAGTGGCTCAGAGCCGATATGACTCATAAGGAAACACAGGAGTTCACCATAAAGACTCTTAACCATATGAGAGAAAGACTTTCAGACTATCAGGAGCAGTACGGCGACCTTTACAACCTTGAGGCTACACCTGCAGAGTCAACCACATACCGACTTGCAAAGCATGATGTCAAGCGTTACCCCGACATCATCACAGCTAATGAGAACGGCACACCTTACTACACCAACTCTTCAAACCTTCCCGTTGGTTACACAGACGATATCTTTGACGCTCTTGCAATTCAGGACGATATTCAGACTCTTTACACATCGGGTACAGTATTCCACGCCTTCCTCGGCGAAAAGCTTCCGAGCTGGAAATCAGCGGCTGACCTTGTAAGAAAGATTGCCGAAAATCACAAGCTTCCTTACTATACAATTTCTCCGACTTACTCAATCTGTAAGGACCACGGCTATATTGCAGGCGAGCATTTCACTTGTCCGGAGTGCGGCGAAAAGGCTGAGGTGTATTCAAGAATTACAGGTTACTACCGTCCCGTTCAGAACTGGAACGATGGTAAGGTTCAGGAGTATAAGGACAGAGTTACTTATGATGTTATCAACAAGACTTATGTTCACACTACAGCAGCAGGCGAGGTTGACGAAACAATCATAGCTGACGACTCACCGCTTCTTGACGGCGACACAACACTTCTTTTCGCAACAAAGACCTGCCCGAACTGCAAGGTAGCAGCAGCACTTCTTGACAAGGCAGGCATCAAGTACTCAAAGGTTTATGTTGAGGACAACCCCGACCTTGCAAAGGAACTTGGCTTGAAGCAGGCACCGACTCTTGTAGTTAAGAGAGCAGGGGACACAGAAAAGATAGTTAATGTTTCAAATATCAAAAAGTATATTGAGGCTTAAAAATGTATGATATTATAATCATAGGCGCAGGGCCTGCCGGTTTAACGGCGGCCTTGTATGCTTTAAGAGCAAACAAAACAGTATTATTACTCGAAAAGGCAAGCTTCGGCGGGCAGATGACCTTTTCACCCAAAATTGAAAACTATCCCGGTTATGAGGAAATAAGCGGAAATGAGCTTGCGGACAAGCTTTTTGAGCAGGTTCTGGCGCAGGGCGCAGACTTTGAGCTTGAAGAGGTTGTTTCGCTCAAAGATAACGGCAGCACCAAAACCGTTGTAACCGATTCGGGCGAGCACGAAAGCAAGGCTGTAATAATTGCCACGGGCGCAAAGCACAGACTGCTCGGCGTAAAAGGCGAGGAGGATTTTGTAGGCAACGGAATTTCCTTTTGTGCAGTTTGCGACGGCGCTTTTTACGAAAACAAAGAAGTCATAGTCATAGGCGGCGGCAATTCGGCATTGCAGGAGGCAATCTTGCTTTCCGACCTTTGCAAAAAGATTACGGTAGTTCAGAATCTTGCCGATTTCACGGGGGAAAAGAAACTCGTTGAAATACTTAAATCAAAGAGTAATGTAGATTTCATCTTCAATACCGTAGTCAAGGAATTTACGGGTGATGATGAATTGAAGGGCGCAGTAATTGAGAATAACGAAACGGGCGAGGAAAAGGAAATTACCTTTGACGGCGCATTTGTGGCAATAGGGCTTGCACCCGACAATAAGGCGTTTGAGAATGTTGCCGAGCTTGACAAATTCGGTTATGTAGCGTCTGATGAAGCGTGCCTTACAAAAACTGCAGGTGTTTTTACTGCAGGCGATTGCAGAACAAAGCGCATCCGTCAGATTACCACTGCAGCAGC
>ONBD01000045.1 GCA_900315985.1 uncultured Eubacteriales bacterium
CTGCTTAAAAATAACAGGACCCTCGCTGGTTGCTTTTACAAGTATTGCTACTATAAGCATTACAGGCGAGGTTATAATTAAGGCTATTGCAGAAAAAAGTATATCCAACGCTCTTTTGATATATATGTACACAAAATCACTCTTCCTCGGGTGTGTTTAATTATTTACCCGTGCACACAGCAGCGCACAGTAATCCATATTATTTCAGGCTAACATATTATACAACTGCTGCTGTTAAAAGTCAACACACTCACGCATACAATAATAAAGGAAAAAATTGTAAAAATAGTAGAATTTTTATTTTTAAGCTGTTTTTTCGTTTTGGGTTAAATTATATATTTTTCATCGTTTCTCTGTGCATTTTCAACAAATAAATGAGCCGATATTCACCATATTGTCGAAATGTGCGTGCAAAGCTATTTTTTTCTTGTAAAAAGCAGGTGAATTATGCTAAAATATTACGGTAAATAAATATAAAAAAACGGGTAGGATTTATGGATTTACAAAAGCATCACAAGGCGACTTTTGACAACATTTCTCAGGAGAAAAGAGAAAGAATTATAAACGCCGCTACAAACGAATTTGCTTTAAAGGGATTTGAAAACGCCAACATCAACAACATTGCAAAAAAGGCTGATGTCAGCGTAGGCTCGCTCTATAAGTACTTTGAAAACAAGCAGGACTTGTTTCTCACAATAATCCATTACTCCATAGCCTCTATGGAGGAGCTTCTCAATACGCTTTTATTAAGCGATGAGGATATTTTGCTCAAGGCTGAAAAGATAATACGCACAATACAGAAATCCTCAAAGGAAAATGTGCTTCTTTTAAAGCTTTACAACCTTATGACAAGCGAAAACAACCCTCGCTTTGCCTCTCAGTTTGCTTATGAAATGGAGTCAATGACTGCAAGAATTTACCGTCTTGCCATTGAGCAGGGCAAGAAAAACGGCGATGTCCGTGAGGACATAGACTCAGCCTTTGCGGCATATCTTCTTGACAGCATTTTTATGAATCTTCAATTCTCATACGCCTGTGAATACTACACGGAAAGAATGAAGATTTACACGGGCAACGGCACGCCCGAAAATGACGATTTTGTAGTTGAGCAGTGCTTAAAATTCATTAAGTCTGCATTAAAAAAATAAAATTTTTTCAGGGGATGAAATTATGGTAAATCCGACATATGTTATTGCTTTTGATATCGGCACAACAGGCGTTAAAACCTGCGTATTTGCCGTATCAGACAGAATTGAGCTTTTAGCCTCAAAGAGCGAAGGCTACAAGCTTTATGTTATGCCCAACGGCGGCGCAGAGCAGGACCCCGACGAGTGGTGGGCAGCTATGTGCTCCTCGGCAAAAACGGTTATTAAAAACTCAAAAATCGACCCCAAAAACATTTCGGGTATTTCCTTCTGCTCACAGGCGCAGGGCGTTGTGCTTGTTGACAAGGACGGCAATGCTGTAAGAAGAGCCTTCAGCTATATGGACCAGCGTGCAGGCGACCAGATGAAAGCTGTATTCGGCGGCGGTCCTCAGATAGCAGGCGGAAATCTTTTTAAGGTGCTTGAATCGCTTAAATGCACGGGTGCCGCTCCCCTGAGCGTTAAAGACCCCGTATGGAAATACAAGTGGGTTCAGGACAATGAGCCTGAGAATTTCAAAAAGACATACAAATGGCTTGATGTCAAGGAATATCTTATTGCAAGAATGACGGGCGAATTGGTTATGATGCATGACTCGGCATTCGCTACCATGATTTACGACATCAAAAACAAGTGCTGGAGTCAGCAGATGTGCAAGATGATAGGCATTGACACAAATCACCTTGCAAAAATCGTCAAGTCAACCGACAAGGTAGGCTCGCTTACCAAAAAGGCGGCTGAGGAATTGGGTCTTGAGGAAGGCACGGCAGTATTCGGCGGCGGCAGCGACGCTTCGCTTATAGGCGTTGGCGCAGGCGCAGTTGAATTGGGCGATACTCACATTTATCAGGGCACATCGGGCTGGGCTTCAACGGTTATTGACAAGCCCACAGTTGACACAAATGCCATGATTGCAGGCGCAGTAGGCGTTAAGGACGGCTACTACAATTACTTTGCAGAGCTTGAAACCGCAGGCAAATGCGTTGAGTGGGTTAAGGACCACTTAGCACTTGACGAAATTGAAATTTACCTTGACAAAACACATAACCTTAAACATTCAAAGGGCGACTTTGAAAAGGTATACACAAACCTTTACGATTATATGATGGCAGTTGTTGACACCGTACCCGCAGGCTCAAACGGCGTTATATTCACCCCGTGGCTTCACGGTAACCGCTGTCCGTTTGAGGACTCGAAGGCAAGAGGTATGTTCTTCAACATTTCGCTTGACACAGGCAAGTCAGAGCTTATAAGAGCAGTTTCCGAGGGCGTTTGCTTCCACCTTCGCTGGTTCCTTGAAGCTCAGGACAAGAAAATCAAGACCTCGCAGACAGTACGCTTTGTAGGCGGCGGCGCACTTTCCGACATCACCTGTCAGATGCTTGCCGACATTACGGGCAGGACTGTTGAAACAGTTGACTCCCCGCAGAATATAGGCGCAGTAGGTGCGGCTATTGTCATAGCTGTCGGCATAGGAATTATAAACGATATTACCGATGCCAAAAAGCTTATACCTGCCTCAAAGAGCTTCAAGCCTAACTTTGCAAACAAAGCGGCTTATGACAGAAACTATCAGGTTTATAAAAATCTTTACAAGGCAAACAAAGAAAACTTTGCGCTTCTCAACGGTGAGGAATAATTAAAAGTAAGGCGGAGGCTTGCCTCCGCCGTTTTTAAAGGGCAAAACTATGTTGATGAGTTTAAAAATTTTACTAAGGCACAAAATAGCTTTATAAACTGCTGCTTTTTGAACTGTTATAATTGTTGGAGTTACATATGAATTATTATATTACAAATGATCACAGAAAGTGTATGGGTATTACTCCCGTTGATGACAAATGTGATATTCTCATTTTTAAAGAGGACAAAACAGGAGAGGAATATCACCTTTTTTTTGACGGAGATGATATAAAGAAGGTCGTTTTATTTACTGATAACGAATATGAGCTTCGTTACCGTGAAAGCGATGTGAATTACAAAACTGCCGAAAACAGAACAGTTGTATTACCAAAAACCAATCGTGGAAAGGTAAAAAAGCTGAACATCAGCGCAATACATTCAATGAACGGAATCGGTACATATTTTTCGTATAGCTATAGCAAGAATAATAATAAAGCTTCAATATCAATAGGCAATTACGATATTCAGCGGACCTTTTTTTGCGATAGAAATGTTAATAACTGTGATTCGTTTGAAAAGCTTTTAGCTTGGTGCGACGGATTTGTAAAAGACAGTACGGATGAAGATGTTTTTGATGCTCAACAGTTCAGTAAACAGAAGCGTCAACATATTAAGTATAAAGAGGGAGACTATTTCAGAGTCAAGATAGGCAGACATAAATATACATACGGCAGAATACTGGCGGACATTTATAGCAGAATAAAGCAGGGAGTGCCGTATTGGAATGTGTTTATGGGAAGGACACTTATAGTTGAGGCATTTCACATACTCACCGACAGAAAGGATATGTCTGTGTCTGAGTTGCAAAATTTGCCAACCTTTCCAAGCATATTTATGATGGATAATGCTATTTACTATGGAGACTATGAGATAATCGGGAACGGAGAATTGCCATCCAAACCTAAATATCCTATAATGTATGGGAGAAGCATCAGTTATATTGACAAAAACAAAATTATATTTCAATGCGGTGATATTCACGAGGAATTACCTTATTCTGAGGATGCACTTGTTGTTCCTTATACAATGAATGATAACAGTATACATTGGGAAAAAAGTTTTATTAACAACGGCTCAAGTTGGAGTATAAAAACAAATAGGGAAGTAATTGAACGCTGTATAAAAGAAAAATCAAACAGCTATTATTGGAAATATTACAGATTTGCTGCCCATAATGATTTGCGTTCACCTCAAAATGCCGAAAAGCTGCAAGAGGTTCTCAGGCAAGTTAATCATATGGATTTATTGTCTATTTATAGAGAATAAGCAAAGGCGGGTGAGCTTATGCTGAAAAGACTTAAACAATTATCAATATCTCAAAAAATTCTTGCAATACTCGGCTTGCTGATTTTTCTTCTGTTTTCGCCGTTAGTTTCCTTTATTTTCAATTTCGGCAGCGTGGTCGGAATGGTAATCGGCTTGGCGGTAATGCTTGCAAGTGTTTTTTCTGACAAAATAAAGAGCGTCCTCAAAAACACTTGGTCAAAGAAACTCGGAAAGGTGATAATCTGCACAGTCTGTGTAATTGCACTTGTCGCAGTTTGCTATTGCAGCATTGTTTCTGTCAAAGTGCTTACCTACTCAAACAATGACAGCAACATACCGCAAAACACGCCTGCTATTTTACTCGGATGTAAAGTAGATGGTAATAATCCGGGCAAGATGCTTGCAAAAAGAATAAATGCCGCTTATGACTATTTAACCGAAAATCCCGATGCCGTTTGTGTACTTTCAGGCGGTCAGGGCCGGGACGAAAAAATCACCGAAGCTCAGGCTATGTATAACACTCTTACGGGGAAGGGAATTTCGGCTGACAGACTGATTATTGAAGATAAATCCACCAACACAAAAGAGAACATTACAAATTCAAAGGCGTTGCTCGGCGATATTGATGAGGCGGTGATTATTACAACTGATTTTCACCAGTACCGCACATCAATAATTGCAGGGCGTAACGGCTTAAAAACATATTCATACAGCTCAAAATCAGGCATATTTTCGTTGCCCACAAATGTTGTGAGGGAATGGTTTTCAGTATTTAAGGTGCTTGTTACAAATTAAAGTACAGGGTGATAATATGAAAGCATTAAACAAGCTTATAAGAAAAATCACAGGCTCGGAGGTCGCTCAGGCATCTGTCGGCGGCGTTATGGCAGGCGAAATAAACAAAAACCTTGTTCCGCTTGCAAGGCAGGCAGGCGCAGAGGGCTGTGTACTGCTTAAAAACGAGGGCGCTGCCCTCCCCTTTACAGACGAGGACAATGTTGCAGTTTTCGGCAGAGTGCAGAACGATTATTTCTTTGTCGGCAACGGCTCGGGCGGAGATGTTTGCGTACCCTACAAAAAGAGCCTTATAGACGGCATTAAAGAGAATAAGGCATTTTCAATCAATGAAGAGCTTTCCAAAATGTATATGGCTTGGTCATTTACTCCTAAAAATCAGGTTGACCCCGGTTTCTGGGCGCATTGGCCTCGTTTTTATCCTGAAGTGAAGCTGAAAAAGGATGTTATTATAAACGCCCGTAAAATCAGCAACAAGGCGCTTGTTATAATCGGCAGGTCTGCCGGCGAGGACAGGGAAAATGTGCTCGAAAAGGGCAGCTTTTACCTTACTGACGACGAAATCAGATTGCTTGACGCAGTAACTGCAGAGTTTGACAAGGTTGTGCTGCTGCTTAATATAGGCTCTGTTATTGACTTTGAAAAAATCGCTTCATACGGCGACAAAATCTCTGCAATTATGATTGTCTGGCAGGGCGGTATGGAGTCGGGCAATTCCGTCAGTGATGTGCTTTCGGGCAAGGTCAATCCCTGCGGAAAGCTTACTGACACAATAGCATTAAAATACAGTGATTACCCGAGCGCAGACAATTTCGGCAACAAATTAAAGAATTATTATAAGGAAGATATTTTTGTAGGTTACCGTTATTTTGAAACCTTCTGTCCCGATAAGGTTTTATATGAATTCGGCTATGGTCTTTCTTACACCGATTTTGAAATAAAAACACAGAGCTGCAGGCTTGAAAACTGCGTACTGACAGTATCTGCAAGCGTTACAAATACAGGAAAATATGCAGGCAAGCAAGTGCTTGAATTATACTGCGAAGCGCCTCAGGGTAAGCTCGGCAAGCCCTCAAAGGTGCTTGTCGGCTTTGTAAAAACAGGCGTTCTTAAACCGCAGGAAACTGAGGTCGTTGTTATTAAAGCAGACGGATATTCCTGCGCTTCTTTTGATGACGGCGGCTATACGGGACACAAGGATTGCTGGGTGCTTGAAAAGGGAGAATACAATATTTACCTCGGTTCAAGCGTTAGAGATAATGAAAAGATTTATACATATACACTTGAAGAGGACAAGGTTTTATATGAGCTTTCAGAAATGCTGGCTCCAAACAAAGAGGACAGCTTTGAAAGGTTTTACCCGACAGTAAGCGGAAATTCATATACTCTTTCCTCACAGACTGTACCGACAAGAACAACTGATCTTAAACAGCTTATTCTGGACAATCTTCCCGAAGGCAAGGAAATTACGGGCGACTTGGGATATAAGCTTTCGGATGTCAGGGAGGGCAAAGTAAGCCTTGACGATTTCACGGCACAGCTGAGCCTTGAAGAGCTTGAGCTTATTTCAAGGGGCGAAGGAATGATGGACAGTCCGCTTGGCGCAAAGGGAAATGCAGGCGCAATAGGCGGCGTCAGCGAATCGTTAAGGGCAAAGGGAATACCCCCTGTTATTACCACAGACGGACCTTCGGGCATAAGGCTTCGCAAGGCTTGCTCGCTTATGCCGTGCGGTACTGCGCTTGCATGCACCTGGAACACAGAGCTTATCCATGAGCTTTTCAGGGAAATGGGCAACGAGATGGTTGACAAGGGCAGCGATGTACTTCTGGCTCCCGGTATAAATATTCACCGCAATCCCCTTTGCGGCAGAAACTTCGAGTACTATTCCGAGGACCCCTTTATAACGGGCAAAATGGCAGCTGCAACGGTTAAGGGCTTGCAAAGCACGGGCGTTTCGGCATGCCCGAAGCATTTTGCGTGCAATAATCAGGAATACAACCGAATTCACACCGACTCAATCGTTTCTCAAAGAGCATTGAGAGAGATTTACCTCAAAGGCTTTGAAATGTGCGTAAAAGAGGCGAAGCCGCTTAATATAATGACAAGCTACAACAAGATTAACGGCATTTGGAGTCATTACAATTATGAGCTTTGCACAGGCATATTAAGAGATGAATGGGGTTACGAAGGCAATGTAATGACCGACTGGTGGATGCGCTACGCCCCCTCGCCCGAATTCCCCGAAATAAACGGCAACGCCTACCGTGTAAGAGCGCAGGTTGATGTGCTTATGCCCGGTGCAAGAACTGCCGTTTCAAAGACTGCCGAAAATGACGGTACTCTGCTTGAAACCTACGGCAAGCCCGACGGCATAACCCTCGGCGAGCTTCAGCGAACAGCCAAAAATGTATTAAGACTTTGTATGCATTATAACAAAAAGTTTTAAAATTCAACCGGCAACGAATAAAGCCACCCGATTTGACGGGTGGCTTTAATTTTTTTGCTTTTACTGTTTTAAATTAAATAATTCAGCTGTTCTTTGTCAGTATAATTATTTCGGAGTCAAGCGTTCCGCCTAATTCAAGGTCAAGTCCGACATTCATAAGATATGCTCCGCTTAACTGAAGCTTTTCGCCCGAATACTCAATGCTGTATTTTGCATTCTCTTCAAGACCTTTGAGCTTGATATGATAATACCTGTCCTTATAAAGCGTATTTACGCCCTTGCACAAAAACAGCACGCTCTGCGAGTCCCTAACATACTGCGTGGCGTAAATGCCGTCATTGCCAAAGCTTGCCAGACGGTAAAAGGAGCCGAACTGAACAGTATTTCGTATCTGCTTATAAAGTGCAATATACCTGCGGTGAATATCAAGCTCCTTGTCGCTGTAATTAAGCAGATTGCCGCCAATGGACAATGAACCCTGCATACTTACATTAAAGCGGAAATCCCAGTCGTAAGGTCTTGCATATCTGTTAGTGTCGGTAACCCATGCACGCATACATTTTATGGGGTAGAGCATTGAAAAGCCGTGCTGAATTTCAAGTCTGTCAACGGGGTCAGTGTTGTCGCTTGTCCAGACCATATCAAAATGGCTCAATGCGCCGAGGTCTGCCCTGCCGCCGCCCGACGAACAGCATTCAAGCTGTAAATTCGGGTGCTTTTCCTTAAGTCTGTCGGCAATTTCATAAACTGCCATTGTGTGTCTGTACCAAAGCTCCTGGGCGTTTTCAAGGTTTTCCGCCCCCGGCTCTGTGAACACACGGTTCATATCCCATTTAATATACTCAATGTTGTACTCACAAAGCATTTTGTCCATAACTTCAAAGGCAAATTCCTTTACCTCGGGCTTTGTGATATTGAGTATGTACTGATTTCTTATCTGCGTTCTGTCTCTTGTGTCATAGTGATAAATCCAGTCGGGATGCGCACGGTACAAATCGGAGTCGGGATTTACCATTTCAGGCTCAAACCACAGACCGAATTTCATACCGAGTGAATTGACTTTGTCAATCAGAGGCTTCAAGCCGTTGGGGAATTTCTTTTTGTTTACATACCAGTCGCCTAAGCCTGCGTGATCATCCTTACGCTGACCGAACCAGCCGTCATCCATAACAAACAGCTCACAGCCGATTCTTGCGGCAAGCTCGGCAAGCTTCTGCTGACCCTCGTCGCTTACATCAAAAAATGTAGCTTCCCAGCTGTTGTAAAGCACGGGCAGAGGCTCGTTTGCAAAGCGCTTGGGAAGAATATGTTCAACTGAAAAGGCGTTCATCTGATTGCTCATACTGCCGAAACCCTCAGAGGAAAAGCCGATTAAAGCGGCAGGTGTTTCAAAGCTTTCGCCTGCGTGAAGCGTATGGGAAAAGTCAAAATCGCTCAGCCCTATTACAGCCTTTGTGTTGCCTGCCCAGTCACGGAAAATTTCGGTTTTGAAATTACCTGTCCAGACAAGCGCACCGTAATAAACATCGCCTATATCCTCGTCGGCATTCTGATAAAGAATGAAGAACGGATTGTTGGTGTGGGAGCTTCTGCCCTTGTTGCTCTCATAAGTGAGAGTGCCGTTATTCACAAGCGTTTTTTCAAGTACAAATTCTGCGCCCCATGAGCCGTTGGGATTTACAGAATAATACGGATTTTTTGACGGCAGGTTGATTTCTGCGCTTGCCGCCTTCTGAATAATTACCGTATCTGCTGACCTGTTCTCAATTTTAGCCGAGCGCTTTATAATATCGTAGCCCTTATAAATTGTGTAAGAAAGCGTTACAAAAACATTGTAAGGCTCGTCTGCTAAAACTATGTCAAGCTGTTGGAAAGCATCGCTTCTTGTTATGCTGTAATCCTGATATTTAAGCAGGGTTTCACGGCAACGGTCAGCGTAATTCATAATAATTGCCTGCGGTCTGAAAATCTGACCGCTGTTACCGACATACTCTGTTTTTGAAAGCTCCTCCAAGCCGTTTCTGCCCTTTTCAAAGGCTTCAAAACGGGCGGCAAAATCCTCCGCCTGTGCCTTTTTGCCCCAATGCAGATGGCAGAGCGTGCCGTCATCTGCGGCGGCAAAGGCATACTGTGTGTTTTCGATTTCAAGTATAAAAACTTTGTTTTTTTCGGTAATGTTCATACTCTGCCCCTTATGCTTCTTTTGGCTGCTCCTCAAGCGCACGGCGTACAAGCACCTTTTCGTGCATTTCTTCCTTAGTCTTACCCGTAAGCTTATAGAAGAAGAACGGAACGCCTGCAAGGAACATCATAAGTCCGTGGAATATGGTGTAGAAGAACAAAAGCTTAATCTTAACATCAAGCGTCTGTGTTTCTGCCGCAGGAATGTAGTGAATAATCGAGCTCCAGCCCTTTGCGGGGTCATCATAGAGTACCAGCGGAGCAAGTGTGGTTGCGATTGTGCCGCTAATCATAGTGAATATGCCTATAACAAACGGGAGCGAAGCGTCAAGGCGTTTGCCTGTCTTAAGCTCAATGTCCTCAAGTACATCAGCCTGGAACATAGTCGGCAGAAGATTTGAAGCGCCGAACTGAAGTCCTATAAGGAATAAGAATGCTATAAATACTATCTGTAAAACGGTGCTTGGATTATTGAAATAGATATAACCTATTGCGAATGCTGCTGTGTTTATAAGTACCGAGTAAACGCCGCTTGCAATGTAAAGCACCTTTGAATTGAATTTTTTAAGCAAGAATTTAATAATAAGCATACCTACTGCGGTACCTATACCTGTCGGCAGACCGAAGAGCAGGAATTTTGAGGTGGAGCCTAAAAGTGCCGCTGCCATAAATACGCCCATATATGTAGCAATATTTCTGAAGCTCTTTAAGAAATCAGAAATAATAATTGCCCATGCGTACTTGTTTTTAAGTACATCAAGGTAGCCGAGTACGGGATTTCTCTTTTCGTTGCTGTAAACAACTCTTTCCTTTACGGCTTTCATACCTAAAAGCATTGTAATTACGCCCACAACAGAACAAAGACCTGCGCCTATGATGTACTGTGTGCCCTCATCCTTCCAGATAAGACCTATTACAAGTACTACTACGAGCGGTGCGGAATTGCCGACTGCAGAAACTATTGAACGAAGCGAAATAACGCTGTCACGCTCTTTAAGGTTGGGCGACATAACAACAGCAACCATATTAACAGAGCCGCCGAAGTTTGTCGAAACAGACCACATAACAGCTACTGTTACAAGGTAAATGAGAAGCAGAGAGCCGCTTATGCCCTTGGGTGTGAAGAAAGAGAGCATAAGGAAGATGCCTGCGGGTATAGCCGCAATAAGACCGAGAGGTCTGAATTTACCGCCCTTTCCTATCTTTCTTGAGTCAATGAACATTGCAATAAAAATGTTCAGTACAAAAGGTATAACGCTGATTAAAACATTGTAGGTGGCAGTCATGGTTGATGGCACTTTAAGAACATTTACAAGATATGCGTTTCTGTAAGAGCCTACCATACCTGTCATCATGGTGTAGAAAAATACCGCTACAAGATAGAGTATTAACTCACCCTTGCCGACATATTTCTCATTTTCCTCTTTGGCAATGGGATTGCCGTTTACTAATTCACTCATATTATTTCCCCTTTTTTATTATTTAAGGCTGATTGTGGCGTCATTGTCAGACCAGCCTTTATTATTGCCTATGGTGTTTAAAAGCATTGAAGTTAAATCGGGCTTAACTCCGTCTTTTGCAAGCTTGTTTTCTGCAATTTTCAGAACAGGCTTAAAGCGTTTGAGAAATCTTGCGATTATTTCATACTCGGGCGTGCCCTTTACATAGGGCTGGTCGCCCTTGAAAATATCTCTTGCAAGCTCGCCCGTAAAATCTGCAAATTTCTTATTTTTAAGCTCGTCGGGTACCTTAAGGCAAAGCTTTCTGCCAAGCTGTGCGAAGGTGTTTGTGTTGAAAATCTTTGTCGCCTTTTTCTTTATAAAGCTGTCGCCCGATAATGCTCTTCTTATTCTGTTAGGAGCTGCCCAAGCGGCTCTGTCATCAAAATACTGCTCGGTAGTTCTGCCGCCCTTGTCCCAGTCGAATTCGGGTACATTTATACTTTCGGCAGTAACCGTATTTTCGTCATTTATTGTAATCTTTCTGTATTTACCGGGACTGCCTACAAGCACGCTCGTGCATATGTCAACGAATTTATTGCCGTTTTCGGAATAAAATTCGTTTATAGACTGAATATGCATATGACCTGTAAGCGCAAGATTTACGCCGTTGTCTGCAAGGAAGGACGCCACCTTGCGCCAATCCTTGATATGAGCGTCGCCTATAAGGTCAAACACGGGTACTGACGGAATTATGGGATAATGGTTTATGCAGAACACAAAGCATCCGTCTGCCTTTGCCTTATCAATCTGCTCCTTTGCCCACGAAAGCAGTCTGTCATCAATTCTGCCCTTTGTATCGCCTTTTGAGTCGCAGTTAAAGGCTATCATTCTTATTTTCGGAGCAACCTCAACTATGTATGAATGAGTTTCCTTGTCAACGCTCAACGCCTGAGCAAGACCGAAATCGTAATACAAATCGTAAAGCTCGTCAAAGGTTGTAGGCTCAACAGGCACATATTCCTCGCCGACATAGCCTCTCGGGTGGTCATTGTAGTCATGGCCTGCAGTAATTACATAAACCTTTTTGCCTGCATCTTTAAGGCGGTTAAGCTCTTTTACAAAGCTGATATGGCTCTGCTTTTCGCCGTCCTTTGACAAATCGCCGGGAATAATAACCGTGTCTGTTTCGCTGTCTTTGATAATTTCGTCAAAGGTGGCTTTAACTATTTTACTCGACTCGGCAAGGCAGTACATTTCATTTTTCATATAGTCATCAAGCGCCTTGCCCGAGCAGCCTAAGCTCGGCTCAAAATAGTGCGTGTCGGTAACAAGATAGAATTTAAAAGGTTGCATAAAAACTCCTTTCTGTTTTAGCCTGCCTTTACGCAAGGGAGGCTAAATAATCCGTATCGTTAAGGTTTATTCGCTTTGAACAGATATAAGTCTTGTATTTGCCGTCTGATGTAAGCGCATCGGGACTGAATTTGCCGTAGGTTGATGTAACTATTGTGCCGTCAGGGAGTACAACATTGCCGCAGTAACCCGTGTCGGCATTTGCTGAATATTCGGGAGCAGTCTGCCCATCCTTATAGATGTGCGCAAGCTTGATTCTGTACTGACCTTCGTTGCCCTGCTTCAAATCGTCATAAGTGCCGACCCAGGCAACCCAGCCTTCGCTTGCCCATTTCTTTGTGTTGAAAAGCTTAAAGCCGTTAGCCTTTTTTGCCCTCTGCCCTCTTTCGATTGAACGGAAAGTAATAAAAAGTCTGCCGTCAGAAGTCCAATCCGCCTTATGTCTTTCGCCGTTGAGTGCGGCAGGTACTTCTCGTGGCTCTGTCCATGTCTTTCCCTCGTCGGTTGAAAATGTAATAAGAGAATTCATCTTTTTTGAATTTGAACGGGCAATAAGACAAAGCTCGTCACCCTTTCCCCCGTCGCTTCTGATGCACTCTACCTCGCACATTTTGGCTTTGGCTTCTATTTCTCTGAAATCACTCATATATTTTTCGGGCGTGCTCCAATGCGGATTGCCGTTTTCGTCAAAGGTCAGAATTGTTTTGTAATTGTAAAAGTCGCCGTCATGGAAAAGACCCATCCACTTGTCGACAAAATGCCCGTTCTCTTTAAGCTGTGTAAGACTCGCCATAGCGACAATGGGAATAACGGGATTTTCTGAATTATTATCGTAAAAGCATTCAAATTCGGTCCAGCTTACGCCCTCGTCGGTTGAAACAGAGCAGTTAAAACCGCCGTTTGTGGACATACCCGGCCATTTGGGATTTGCCGAAATCATAATAAGCTTGTCGTCTGTTTTGCCGTCTGTGAATTTAAGTCTGTAAACAGTCGGCGTTTCAAGAGAATTTTCCCAGCTTTCAGGGGTATTTTCAACGGATTTTGTCCAGCTTACGCCGCCGTCCTCACTTATTTTTGTAAGCACTGCGCCCTTGCCGTGCCCCTTAGGGTACATAGTGAGTATATTTCCGTTTTTAAGCAGTACGCTGTCGGGGTGCGCCATATAATCGGCTGTGTCGTCGACAACGGACAAATTGTAGAGATAGTCATACTGCTCGCTTATACTGTCAGGTTTTACGCTCAGGTCAAGCTCGGGAATTGTATAATCCCCTCCGCTGTAACCGGTATTTGCAATTATAAGGCAAATTACAAACGCTGCCGCCAAAGCTACGAGCAGACAAATCAATATAATTCCAAGCAATTTTTTATAACCTTTCTTCCCTTCCCCTGACATCGCAAACCACCCGATACAAAATGAATTTATATACATAGAATTATAACAAAATATGCTTGCCATTTCAATAGAATTATCAATAATTTAAAGTGCATTTTTGATTCTTTTGTTTATTTTGTATATAAAATTCTTCGAAGATGTATAAAAAAAACTAAGCTGTTAAAATTTTTCTTGAATTACCAACCGTTTTCAATTATTATATTACTTGATTTTACGAAAGGCTTATTATCAATGGATATGGAAAAAACAGCAGTTAAAAGCAGTCTTATTGGCGACCGTGCATTTTACAGACGGGTGCTTGCAATAGCAGTTCCCATTATGGTGCAAAGCGGTATTACAAATTTTGTAAGCCTGCTTGACAATATTATGGTCGGGCGTGTAGGCACAGAGCAGATGAGCGGCGTTGCAATAGTAAATCAGCTGATTTTTGTATTTTACCTTTGTATTTTCGGCGGCTTTGCAGGCGCAGGCATTTTCACTGCGCAATACTACGGCAAGGGCGACCATGAGGGCATCAGACACACCTTCCGCTACAAGCTGTGCATGGGAATTATACTTGTAGGCACTGCAGTCGGTATATTCACATTTTTCGGCAACGAGCTTATTTCTTTGTACTTAAGAGGTACAAATGACGGCGGCGACCTTGCGGCAGCTCTCGGCTACGGCAGCTCTTACCTTAAAATAATGCTTATAGGTCTGCCTGCATTTATGATGGTGCAGATTTACGCAAACACGCTTCGTGAATGCGGCGAAACCGTTGTGCCTATGAGGGCAGGAATTGTGGCTGTTGCGGTTAACCTTACATTTAACTACCTGTTGATTTACGGCAAATTCGGCTTTCCCGTGCTCGGCGTCCGTGGCGCTGCTATCGCAACGGTGCTTTCCCGTTATGTCGAAATGAGCGTGGTTGTAATCTGGGC
>ONBD01000037.1:0-3142 GCA_900315985.1 uncultured Eubacteriales bacterium
AGCTTGTCAAAACCTTAGGCTCATATATGACAGATGAAAATCTCGCAAAGCTCGACAAACTTATAAACGACTTGAACAGAACTGATATTCAGGCTGTTTCTCAGACTTTAAGCGACCCTGCTATGCAGTCTTTAATGAATCTTTTGCCGAGACTTTCGGAAAGTTTGTCCGAAGTTTCCGTGCTTGCAAGGGATCTGAACGAAGTAATGCCTATTCTTCAGTCAATGAATAACGATATGCAGGACCCTGAAATTCAGGCTTCTCTTGAAAGATTGCCGCAGACGCTTGAAAAGCTGAAAAAACTGCTGAATGTTGTTGAAGAGAATAAAGAATTTATTGACGCTCTCGGCACATTTACAGACGGCACTAATGATGCGCAGATTCAGTCTGTACTCAATACAGCGGAAAAATATATAAATACTGACAATCTTTCTGAAAAAGAGCTGCAGGGACTTGCCGGCAGAATGAAGGAATGGATTAACTTCGGTATCACATATGACATATTCACTGCAAAGCCCGAAGGCGCAAAATCAAGCGTAGTATTTGTTTATAAATCAGAAGCTATCACAAAGAAAGCTTCATAAATAATTAAGAGAGGTAATATTATGACAGCAGAAATGAAAAATGAATTAGTTCAGGCAGTTTTAGACGCACCAAGCGCCTGCCCTGAATTCAAAGAGTGCGCAAAGGCATATCTCGAAGCCTCAGACTCAGACAAATCAGAAAAAGCAAAAATCCTTATCGCTGAAGCTAAAGAAGACATAAACCCTATTGACGGTACAATAGAATTCTTCGCAAGCGATATGGGCAAAAGCTTTTTCGGCGAAGAGGTTGCCGCACAGAAGCTTGCTCACGCAAAAGAAATCAAGGCGCAAGGCGCTTTATACTGTGATTGCCCCGGCTGTACTGCTGCAAAGGCTTTGATTGATAATGAAGAGGAATTTTTGGCTTAATTGTATTAGATATTATAAAAATTCTTATTGTGAGTTGATAGAATTATGACTGACAAACCCATTACCGCAATAATTGTAGGCGCAGGACACAGGGCTTTCACCTATGCAAAGCTTGCAATTACAAATCCCGAGCTTTTGAAGATTGTAGGTGTTGCAGACCCCGATAAAATCAGGCAGAAAAAGGCAATGGAAATGTTCGGTTTTCCGAAAGAGAATTGCTTTGACTCTGCAGAAGAATTGGCAAAAGCGCCGAAATTTGCAGATGCCGTTATAAACGGCACCATGGACGAACAGCACCTTGCTACCTCTGTTCCCCTGCTGAAAAAAGGCTACGATATGCTGCTTGAAAAGCCTTTTGCCACAAATGAAAAGGAAATGCGTGAGCTTGTAAATTGCGTTAAGGAAAACGGCAACAAGGTTATGATTTGCCATGTGCTTCGATACACTCCGTTTTACCTTTCAATTAAGGAAAGAGTGCATTCGGGCGAAATCGGCGATATTATAAATATACAGACAAGCGAACATGTTAGCTACCATCATCTTTCAACCTCTTATGTAAGGGGTAAATGGGCAAATTCGGACAGATGCCACACCTCAATGCTTCTTGCAAAATGCTGTCATGACATTGACATTATGATGTGGATGATGTCAGAAACAAAGCCCGTATCTATTTCAAGCTTCGGCTCAAAATTCCAGTTCAAGCCCGAGAATGCTCCGAAAGATGCAGGTACACGCTGTCTTGTCGATTGTCCCCTTGTTGACACCTGCCGTTATTCTGCCAAGAGGCTCTACCTTGACCAGCCTGAAAGATGGGCGTTTTACATTTGGGACAAGCTCGAGGGGATTGAAAACCCCACTGACGAGGACAGAATAAATCTGTTAAAGGGCGACTCAAATTACGGCAGATGTATTTATAAATGCGACAACAATGTAGTTGACCATCAGTCTGTGCTTGTAAATTTCGCAAGCGGAGCTACGGGCACTCACAATATGGTAGGAGGCTCGTCAAAGCCTTTAAGAAGAATACATATTGTCGGCACTTTAGGTGAAATATACGGTGATTTTGAAGAGTCAAAATTCTATGTTTCAAAAATTCACCCGACAAAGACTGATGAAAAAATTGTTGAAGAGGTCGACTTGAGGGTTACAGGCGATATGGTCGGAGCCTACGGCGGTCACGGCGGTGGAGACGAAAGACTTGCGGAGGATTTTGTTAAATTCCTTAAAGGCGGTACGCCCTCTCTCGCCTGCACCTCAATTTTTGACTCTGTTGCAGGTCATTTATGCGTGTATCTTGCTGACAAATCAAGAGAAGAAAACGGTATGCCGCAAAAGGTTGAAATTTAAAATATAACAATATTAAAGAACCGCAGTAATGTTAAATTACTGCGGTTCTTTAATAATCTCTTTGAGAGAAATTTGCCCTTAATTTGCGTCAGGATTACTTACAGGCGTATCGTCAATCCAAACAGGCACGGCTGAATATTCTCTGAACCCGTTATCCTGATAGAATTTATTACCAAACAAATCGGTATAGTACAGCCTCGGCTCACCGTTTTTATCGAGATAAATTGAGCCGTCAGGCTTGGTTACATATTTTGCCGGGCTGTCATACAGAAAGAAAACTACAGCAAACAAAGCTATACACGATACTAATACAATAATTAAAATTTTATTTGGTTTTTTCATTATTACTGCCTCCTTATTCCTGATTATATACTTTAACATAATCTTCAAATTTCTGTATCGGAAAGATATTATCTTTGTTGTATAGATCAGGACTTAGTATATTGCCTTTTCCGCCGTCAAGCTCTTTTAAAGCTTGGGTAAGCTCCGTTGACTTATCAGTAACCCATGCTTTGTAGCTTTCATCATTTGAGAGAGCATAGGTTTCGGTGAAATAAGTGTAATATGCAAATCTCACATAACTCAATGCGTAGCCGTCTTCAGCTTTTGCAGTTGATTTGAAATCCTTAATCATTGTTTCAATGTAAGACTTCGCTTCATCAACCCTGCCTAAAAGAAACATTGAGTAAGCTACATGGCATTTAACCATACTCTTCTGCCCGTTATAGTATGCGTCGATATTATTATCATACATATAACCTGATTTATAATCTGTAAAATAGTCATAAGGACCTTCAAAAATGTTGTCAGTACCGTTTTTTTCCATATAATCAAGCGCAAGC
>ONBD01000037.1:3159-20152 GCA_900315985.1 uncultured Eubacteriales bacterium
CTTCTGTCTTTTTCAAAGCATACTCCGTTTGGCGAAAATAGACTTACTGCAGAATAAACGGTAGATTCATTTTCTGAAAGCTTAACCGCTTTTTCGGCAAAGTCGCACAGCTTTGAAAAATGAGTAATATATATCGGCTTTTTATTAAGCGAAAGGTCAACGCTCATGGCGGCATAAGGCACAAAAGGCGACATATAAAGTGTCAATACAATTATGCCGACAAGTGAAGCGACGGCTAAAATTCGGGGTAATATAAATTTCTTCTTTTTCATATCAATCACCACAAATTATATTCATAACTGTCAGCTTTTAATTCTTCAAAGCTGCGGTTGAGGAAAAAATTCTCAAGAGGCTTGTATTCGTCAGTGAGCCGTGAATTATTCGCCTTTTCAAATTGTGTAATTTCAAGCTCACGCTCAATTATCCAATCTGTGTTTTCCCCTCTTTCAACTGCAGTAGCATAGGCAATTTCAAAGAAATATCTGTAAAAAGCATGCGACACGGGAGTATTTTCAATATCACGCTTTTTAAAATCAGCAATGCATTTGTCAAGTTCCTTTATTGCCTCTTCCGTCTGACCGTTCATATAAAGCGCAAGGGAATATTTCAGAGGCATTATTATTTCATTAGTACCCGGAAATTCTGCCTTTGCAACACCGCAAATATTATTTATATCATACGGTCCTTCCTGCCAATTTAAATTGCCTGTCTGTTCTGTCATTTCCATATCAAGCTTGGTGTATTTTACGCATTTTTCAAAATATCCTTCAGGCATTTTATAGTTGTACATAACATAATAGCTTTCGGAATTATAGATTTCCGTCATCAGTTCCAGAGTGGACTCATTTGGAGTAATAGAATACAACCTGTCAGCATAATTACAAAGCTTCTGCATTTTTTCGGTAAATTCAGAATTATTCTCAGGTGCTTCATATTCCAACGACGAATATGCTTCAAAGCTGTAACTGCGCATATAGTAATAAAACGGCGAAGCCCAGCCTACAAGAAACACAGAGCATAAGAGCGAAAGGATTATAAAGGCGGCAGGCACTATTAAAGCTCGTTTTTTCATAGCTGTACCTCCCCTATTTCTTAACTGCCGCTTTTAAGGTTATAATATGCGACAGGGAAAGCGTCAACACTATAATACAGGTAAGTGCTGCTGCGAGGTGTCCAAGGTAAATAAATCCTGTAAGCGAGCCGAAAAGGAAGCTGTAAAGCGCAAGAAGCAATACTATAAGGCTGCCCTGCAACTTAACATGCCATATAAGTACAAAAAGCATAAACAGCAGTATTATTACACCTACAGTTATTATCTGATTCAGCGGTTTTACACTGTACATAAAAGCTGAAACAAAATAGCCTATACACATAAAGGTGCAGCAGACAAGCATAATTGTCAGAAAGCTCGACGGTTTTAGCGAAGTTTTATCGCTTGCTTTTGCAATGGCTTTAACTATTGCAACCAAAGCAACATTTACAAGTACAGTTATTACATTTACAAACAGCGAAGCTATAAAGCTTAAATGAATACTTCTTCTCGAAACGCCGTTTTGTAAAAAATATTTAAGCTCGGTTTTGTATGAGCATATTCCAAAAAAGAACGCCAAGATTGCTGTTGTGTAGAAGGTGTAATCAGAAAAATCAGACAAGTAGTTAAAGTTAGAAACAGTTTCCTTTTTATAAACAAAGGAAGCTATTATACCAACCAAAAATATTGTGAATACAAGAGCAAAATACACGCCCGAAGCCTTTAAAAGCTTCTGATACCTGAATTTAATTGCATTAGTCAGTTTCATATTATTCTCCCCTTTCCTCTGTAAGTTTAACAAATAGCTTCTGTAAGCTTAATGCAGATACATCTAAATTCTGCATTGAACCCGTAACTTTATTTTCGAGAATATAAGCCACCTTAACAGAGCCTACCTTCTCTGTGGATATAACATTTTTGTCTTTTATAAACTCGTTTACCGTATATTCGTCTCCGCTTACGCAGTAACCTTTTGAGAGAAGATTGTCAACGCTGTCATTTTCAAGAATTTTGCCCTTTTCTACAATTATTACATTTTCCAATAACGCAGAAACCTCTTCTATAATGTGAGTGGCTATTACAAATGTTCTGGGTGCATCTGAATATTCTTCAAGAATTATCTTGTAAACAAGCTCTCTGTGTCCTGCGTCAAGTCCTAAAACCGGCTCGTCGAGAAATGTGTATTTTGCATTAGAAGCTATGGCAGCAATGAATTTTGCAATGCTTCTGTAACCTGTTGAAAGCGAGCCGAAACGCTTTTTTGTATCAAGTGAAAACTTTTCTGCAAGCTTCAAGCCTTTATCAGCGTCTGCATCGGGATAAAAGCTTTCTGTCCACTTAAGCATTTCCGAAACTGTCATATTTGACGGGTAAGTATTTTCGTCATTCATTAGAAAAACATCTTTCTGCGCTTTGTCATTTTCAACGCTGTCAAGCCCGTCAATATAAACATAACCGTCAGTCGCATATATTCTGTTATTTATTATTTTTAAAAGCGTAGATTTGCCTGCGCCGTTTCTGCCTAAAAGTCCGTAAATCTTATTTTCTTTAATTTCGAGCAGTACATCGTTAAGCGCCTTTGTTTTACCGAATGACTTTGACACTCTTTTAATTTCAATGCTCATTATTATCTCCCCTTTTTATTAAGCTAATTATTTCATTTTCGTTTATTCCGAGCTTGTCTGCTTCAGAAAGCAAAGGTGAAATGAAATCAGTATAAAACCGCCTCTGCCTTTTTTGTCTGATTTTTTCTACAGCTCCCGTACATACAAACATACCAAGACCACGCTTTTTATAAATGATGCCGTCATCAACAAGTATGTTCATCCCCTTAAGCACGGTTGCAGGGTTAATTTGCAGACTGACCGACAGCTCGGTTGTTGAAGGAATCTGCGTTTCCTCGGAATAAATTCCCGTAAAAACAGCATCCTCAAGCTGCTGAGCAATCTGAACATAGATAGGCTTGTCGCCCGTGAACGAAAATTTCATAATACACCTCACCTTCTGTTTTGTTAAATAAAATAGGTTAGTTACTTCTATAACTAACTATATAACTAACCTTTGAATTTGTCAATACTTTTTTATAAAAAAAGCAGATATGTAAAAACATACCTGCTTAATATAAATATTAAATTATTTAATTGTAGGGCTTGTATCCTTCTGAATTACATCATGTGCTCCGCCCTCTACAATACTCGTTGCCGAAACAAGCGTAAGCTTTGCTTTCTGCTGTAATTCGGAGATTGTGAGCGCACCGCAGTTACACATTGTAGATTTAATCTTGCTTAATGAAAGCGCAACATTGTCCTTTAATGAGCCTGCATAAGGTACATAAGAGTCAACTCCCTCTTCAAATGAAAGCTTTTTATCACCGCCGAGGTCATAACGCTGCCAGTTTCTTGCTCTTGCAGAGCCTTCGCCCCAATACTCTTTATAGTAAGTACCGTTGATGCTTACCTTATTTGACGGGCTTTCATCAAAACGGGCAAAATATCTGCCGAGCATAATGAAATCTGCACCCATAGCAAGCGCAAGCGTCATATGGTGGTCATAAACTATGCCGCCGTCTGAACAAACAGGAATATAAACGCCTGTTTCCTCATAGTATTCATCACGGGCCTTGCAAACATCTATAAGCGCAGTAGCCTGACCTCTGCCTATTCCCTTTGTTTCACGGGTAATACAGATAGAGCCGCCGCCGATACCTACCTTTATAAAGTCAGCGCCGCAGTCAGCCAAAAATCTGAAGCCTTCCGCATCTACAACATTGCCTGCGCCTACTTTAACGGTATCGCCGTAATTATCTCTTATCCATTTAATTGTGAACTTCTGCCAGTCTGAAAAGCCCTCTGAAGAGTCAATACAAAGCACATCTGCCCCTGCTTCAACAAGTGCAGGAACTCTCTGTGCAAAATCCCTTGTATTTATACCTGCGCCTACAACATATCTTTTATGAGCGTCAAGCAATTCGTTAGGATTTTGCTTATGAGCTTCATAGTCTTTGCGGAACACCATATAGCAAAGCTTGCCTTCGCTGTCAACAATAGGCAGCGAATTTAATTTGTGGTCCCAGATAATATCGTTTGCATCCTTAAGAGTGGTGCCTTCGGGAGCTACAATCAGCTTTTCAAGAGGAGTCATAAACTCTTTGACCTGCAAGTCAGGCGACATACGGCTGACACGGTAATCTCTGCCTGTAACTATGCCTACAAGCTTGCCGTCGCAGGTACCGTCCTCGGTAACAGCAATGGTTGAGTGTCCTGTAGCCTGAGTAAGTTCTATAACATCGGCAAGAGTTGACTCGGGTTTAACATTTGAATCACTCTTAACAAAGCCTGCCTTGTATGTTTTTGCCCTTTTTACCATAGCGGCTTCATCTTCAATAGACTGTGAGCCGTATATAAATGAAACGCCACCTTCAGTTGCAAGCGCAACAGCAAGTCTGTCGCCTGATACAGCCTGCATTATAGCTGAAACCATGGGTATATTCATAGTAATTGCAGACTCTTCGCCCTTTTTAAATTTAACAAGCGGAGTTTTTAAGCTTACATTAGCAGGTACACATTCGCTTGACGAATAACCGGGAATTAAAAGGTATTCGTTAAAGGTATGTGATGCTTCGTTAATAAAAATTGCCATAGCTCTTACCTCACTTTTCTATATGATAAAATTTCAAATATTTTATCATAGCCAAACTTTATTGTCAATCAGTTATGAGAAAATAAAATAATGTTTATTTAATATAAAATAATAAGATTTTCAATCCTTTTCCTTTAGTCAAATTATATTGACTTTTCCTAAAAAATGTGTATAATATTTTTGTTGCCATTATGGTACTATTTGCCGGTGTGATGGAATTGGCAGACGTGCTGGACTCAAAATCCAGTGGTAGCGATACCGTACCGGTTCGACCCCGGTCACCGGCACCAATAAAGCTCTGACATCTTTTGATGTCGGGGTTTTATTTTTTTATCGGGGTCGAACCGGATAGTCCATGTCGAGCGGTTTGCCATAGGCAGAGCGAGACGGACATAAAATCGTTGCAAACGACAGCAAGCGAAGCGAGTCTGTCGGTCCCCCGGTAACCGGCACCATTAAAGCTCTGACATCTTTTGATGTTTGGGCTTTATTTTTTTATCGGTGTCGAACCGGATAGTCCATGTCGAGCGGTTTGCCATAGGCAGAGCGAGACGGACATAAAATTGTTGCAAACGACAGAAAGCGAACGAGTCTGTCGGTCCCCTGGCCACCGGCACCAAGAAAAAGACTTGCCTTTTTGGCAAGTCTTTTTCTAATGAAGTCGCCCTGACGGGCTAATGAAGAATTAAGTCGCTTCGCTAATGAGGAAAAAAATATAACTTGAACCAATACCATTTTATAACTTTTAACAAAAAAGGACTTGCCAAGCAAGTCCTTAATTTAATACTCTTTTGTTTTTTACCTTATAGAGTTCACTGTCAGCTTTATTTATAAAATCGCTGTAAGTCATACCCTCTTCATACTTAGCAACACCGATGCTTACACTCAGTTTATATTCTGTTTTCTGACTTTCCAAAGACATAAGCTTATTTATAATACTGCAAAGTTCATTTACTTCGCTGTATTCGGCTTCAAGTACAATTATAAACTCATCACCGCCGTACCTGGCAATATACGGTCTTTTATCGTAAGGATTGCAGGCTATTTTCAGAACTTCCGTAACACGAACAAGCGCCTGATCGCCGATAAGATGGCCGTAATTATCGTTTATACTTTTAAATCGGTCAATATCAAGCATAAGCAGGTAAAGATTTCCGTTATTATTTTTAATCTTATAATTTATAAAACCAATAAGATTGTTTCTGTTATTGACCATTGTGAGCTTATCAACGGAAATTCTTATGTTTGAATTACCCAGCGCAAGGCAGAGAATTTCAATCGTTATTGCAACGCATATAACGGGTACGCCCTCGCCTATAAACGAAAGTGTCCAGCCGACAAGCATGGCAATCGGAAATGATGCCGTAACAAGAATGTGAATCATTTTGTGCGGGTCCTGTTCTTTTCTGTTCGCATAAATCAGACTTAAGCTTAAAAAGCTTGCCGCAACTATGAGATATATCATTTCAAGCTGATACATCCACCCTCTGACATAATTCAGCTCGCTGTCTATGCTGAAAGCCCAATGTGTTTTTAAATTGATAATCATAAACAAAATAGGTATTATAAACGGTATATAATGCGGATTTCGCTTGTCACGCCTTGCATAATTTTGGCGTCCTGCTTCTGTGTCGGCATAACCGCACCAGGTAAATGTACCTACTATAAGACCTATGTGAAACAGCGTCTTAAAGAACCAGCACAGATAATAACTGAGCGTACCTGTATCAATACTGCTGAACAAGTTAAAGAGGAAATTTGAGGTAAATGTTACCAAAAATGCAGTAAGCATATATCTTATCCATCTTTCGGGCGTAGAGCCGCCTGCCGTAAGTATATACCAAACTAACAGTATACCTACAACTACCATACATGTAAGATATATTTCTGCATACAGTAACGCTACCGTATATATTCCTCCTTAAAATTATAATTAAACCATCAAAACCGCTGCAGAAACAGCGGTTTTGACATTAAATATAATCAGTTATTTTCTTCAGTTGCTTCGCCGTTAACTTTTCTTCTCTCAACAAGCTCGTCAAGAATTCTTGTATGTTCCTTATCTGTAAGCGCATACTTGAGTGTAGGAATTGCAGCGAGAGCCATTCCTATTGCAGGCGGAATTGAAATGAGGAAGAACATTGCCGCAGCATAGCTGCCGAACTCGCTTCTGAAAATATGTCCGTCTACAAGAGCATTATTCAAAAGTGCAACATTCTTATCCGAGAAACCTACATACGCATAAACTGCACCGGAAATAAGCGAAGCGATACCTGCAGAAAGCTTTGTGATAAAGGACTGACCCGAGAAAAATACGCCGTCGGGACGAATGCCGTTGTTATATTCCTCATAGTCAACGCAGTCTGCAATCATAACAGACTGAAGAACATTCAGAGAACCCATTGAAGCGCCTGCCATGAAGAACAGTACAGACATAACTACCATACCGAGCCATGTGAGAATGTCGCCGTGAGCAAGCTTGAAGAAAATGAATATAAACGCAAACGGAATAGCACCGACAAGTGTGAAGAAATTATAAAGCTTGCTCTTTTCAAACTTCTGAATAAGCTTCGGAACAAAGAGCGGGAAACCAATCATACCACCGAATAAGCCTATAACAAGTATAAGAATCTTTAATACAAGTGTTATATTGAATGAGCCGCCTTTCATCAGTTCAGCGCCGGGGTCATTATTAAAGAAATAATACATAATAAGAGTCATAGCAACAATGCCGAGAAGCTGAATCGGGCTTCTTAAAATACCGGAGATGAGTATCTGACGGAAAGGCTTGTTACCGAACATAATCTTAAAGTTTTCCTTAATTGTATATGTCTTTTTGTTGTCGGCTGAAACTCTCTCTTTAACCGAAAGACCTGCAACTTGGAACAGAATAGAAGCAAATACAGTCATTACAACCGCAAGCGTGATATATGCCATTCTTAACGAGTGCGCCTCATCCATACCTTTAGCTTTGAATATACCTTGGAAAGCCGGCGCAATCATAGTAAACAGCGTACCAATAATACCGACATTAGCGACAGCACGGGCAAGAGTAAGTGCCTTTGCACGGTCGTTCTGGTCCTCTGTCATAAGGGAAGTTACGCCCCAAAGCGGAATATC
This sequence comes from uncultured Eubacteriales bacterium, assembly GCA_900315985.1. GTDB lineage: Bacteria > Bacillota > Clostridia > Oscillospirales > Acutalibacteraceae > Fimenecus. The sequence continues at coordinate 10,949 of ONBD01000037.1, forward strand.
GCCGATAGTATAGGTCATGCCCCAAAGTACATAGGAAATTGCAGCCCAAGCGATAATGCCAACAGCAGCGCCGCCGGTCTTTTTAACAAAGCCGCGCTCACTCTGGAAGTCCTGAACTACGGTCTTTGCAAGGCTGGTGTCTTCAACTAAAGTGTATTCGTCTCCGTTAACCTTGTAAACAACAACGGGAGTAGGAATATTGTTACCGTCTTTATCCTTAAGAAATTTTCCGTCGGCATCCTTGAGATAACCCCAAGAACCTGTTGTAGAAACTACGGCATAAGTGGTTTTAACACCGTTGTCATCCTCAAAATCATATACTTCGTAAGCACCGTCTTTATACTCTGCGAACTCAACAAAAGCTGTCTGTTCTGTTGCGAGCGAAATGGCGTGAAGATCATTAGGCTCAGCATACATTCCGTTGATAAACGGAAGAATTGTTGTAATAAGAACTACGCCGGGGATGAACATAAGATAAGGCTTGCATTTGCCCCACTTTGTTCTTGTTTTGTCAACGATTGTACCCATCATCGGGTCGTTGATTGCATCCCATACTCTTGCAAGTGCGAAAATCAGTGAACATGCGATTGCGGGAATAAATATAACGCTCTGGAAATAGAACGCAAGTCCCGTAGCAATGATGTTGTAGATGATGTTCTGACCTGCAAGACCGGTAAGATAACCGGCAAGCTCTCTTTTTGTGTAAGTGTTGTGGGCAACAGCATTAGCTGCTGCCGCTACTTTTTTACTCATCTCAATCTTCCTTTTCACTGGTTTATAATAAACCAAAATTTGTAATTTATTATAACATAGACAAATTTAATATGCAAGTATTCAGTTAAAAATAGTCATATTATACAAATATGACGCAGTTTATTTATGTAGTTTAAAATCGAATTATTATCATCCGTAAAATATTGACTAAACAGCGAAATAAATGTAGAATTATAAAAAATGACGAGGTGAAAGCATGAAAATTCTTATTGTAAGGCACGGCGACCCCGACTACGAGCATGACTCGCTTACCGAAAAAGGCGTCAGAGAAGCAAAGCTGCTGTCAAAAAGACTTTTAAAAGAAAAACCGTATAAAATATATGTATCCCCTCTCGGCAGAGCGCAAAAGACGGCAAGCTATTATCTTGAAGAATCAGGCGAAAAATTTATAACTGTTGACTGGCTGAAGGAATTTTTTCATCCCGTTAAGCACAAGGACGGCACAGAAGGAATTCCGTGGGACCTCTACCCTGCTTTTGTAAATGAAAATACAGATTTGCTTGATAAAGATAAGTGGTATGATACCGAATATATGAAATCAGGCAATATAAAAGAGTATTATAACGAAGTAATAAACGGATTTGACGAATTGCTTGCAGAAAACGGATATAAAAGAAACGGACTTATTTATAATGCTATAAACTCAAACGATAACACAATAATTCTATTCTGTCATTTCGGCGTTGAGTGCGTGTTACTTTCACATCTTTTCAACACTTCCCCCGTTTGTCTGTGGCAGGGCTTCTGCGCCGCACCTACCTCAGTTACCACAATTTATACTGAAGAGCGGGTAAAAGGAATTGCACATTTCCGCTGCGCTTCGTTCGGCGATATTTCACATTTGTATGCTGCCGACGAACCGCCTGCATTTGCCGCCCGCTTCTGCGAAACATATGACAATTTTGAACAAAGACATTGAAATAATATAAAAGAATAACACGCACCCTGTAAAAGTACAGAGTGCGTGTTTTAATTTAAGCGTTTATTTATGATATATTGTTAACAGTTTTATCAATTGCGAACAAGTCAAAAGCGTCTATTGCCCTATCAGCATTCATATCACCGAGAATTTCTGCATTGCCGTCAAGTCTTACAGTATCATCAACAACAACGGTTTTTGCAGTTGAATAGTCATTAAGAGTAACAATTCCGTCTGAATCAATATCTCCATAAACCATATCATTGATGTCTACAAAATAAACATCGTCATACAGATTTGCATATTCCTCCGCAGCGGAACCGCTGACGCCGTAAACGGTTAAGTCTGCAAGGTGTTCATAAGTGTCAAGACCGCGAGAAATACCGCCGATTCCTTCGGGGTCGATTTTGGTAACTGTCGGGGGAATATAAATAGCGTTTATACCCGCTGCCATAAATGTCTGATAGCCGATTTCGGTTACCGTGCTGGGTAAAACAATCGAACGCAAGCCGTCACACATTATAAATGCACCCTGACAGATGTTCTTTACGCCTTCAGGTATAATAATCATTCTGATTTCTTCGTCAAGATTGTTAAACGCCTGACCTTTTATAAGCGTTGTTCCGGGCCTGATAGCTATAGTATAAGGATCGGGGAGATATTGCACATAATCACCGCCACCGAAGCAGTATTCACCCACATATTTTACAAAATGCGCATCATATTCCACGCACTGTTCGTAACCGTAATTCTGGCTGTACTGTAACTGCCAACAACCGTCAAAAGAACCAAATCCGATATATTCCAAATTTTCAGGAAGCCTAATATATCTAAGTTGTTCATTACCATAGCTAAAGCTTTGACCTATACGGCGGTAAGTGTCCGGAATAAATATACTGTGAGGTTGAAAGAGACCGGTTCTTTTTTCGCTTGCACCGTCAGCAATACCAATGATAGTATATCCATCAATCATTTCCGGCATAATAATATCATAGTCTGCGCTCGTAATATTTGCGTTAATTACAAGTAAGGCGGAAATTTCCGCAGTCTTATCTTCCTCGCTAACTATTTTATACATCCAGGTAAAAGCATTTGTCTTGATAGTTTCAACTCTTTTTAATATAAATTCCGACTGAGAAAAAGTAATTAAGTTTTTGTCAATAAGCGCATTAAGATAATCTGCTAAATTGCCGTCAGGAACATATCCGCAATAATTAAACCAAGCGACAGCTCTTGCAAGTTCGCCGAGATTAAGCTGTTTTACAATATATGTATCTTTATCCTTATCATACTGGCGGATCATTCTTGTTTGCTGAAGAAATTTCATATTATCTGTGACTGTGCGTTCCATAATATCGGCGTATGTTTCTGTAAGGTCAACAAGCGAAGCACCCGTAGGCTCCTGTGCAAAGTTGCCTTCATAAAAATACTCGTTACAGTCTATCTCAACATCATAATCTCCGTAAGCGTTAATTGTAACAGAAATATCACCGCTTAAAGGTTGACCGTTCGAGTTTATTATTAAATCACCAACATTGTCAGTTTTTTCACTATTTAATGAAATAACACGAGGAGAGGACATTCCTGCTTCTTCTTCATGCGCATACATATAGACCTTGACATCTTTGCCGAAAGTCAGAATTGAAGATGTGTTCCAACCCCATGCATCAAGTCCAATAGCAACATATGAAACTCTGTTTCGGTTAATTTCCAGTGTTCCGTCACCTATAATCGTCAGCGATCCTCCCCAATTATTACAGCCAACATTAATTCTTTGAACTTTACAAACTCCGATTATCTCAATTTTGAAATCATCGCCCATTGAATCAATTTCAAAGCAAGCTTTTTCATTGACATAATTATCAAGTATTAAAGTATTTGTTGCTGTATCGTAGGTAATTCCCTGAACTGCATCATTGTATGCAGTATCACAAAGATAAACTGTTCCTATGCAATCAAAGCCGTCGGCAATTGTACCGATTGATATAATCGGTGAGTATTCACCGATAGGTCCCGGACCGACCTCCGCAAAGGCATATACAGGCAGGATGCCCATAACCATAACAGCACAAAGCAAAATAGCAAGTATTTTCTTTTTCATAAACATACCTCCTTAAACAAAATACAATCCTGTAAATATAATTTATATTATTTGTCAAGCGTTTTCAATAAAAATGCACAAACGCAAGAAAAAATTGAATAAATGCAATATTTCTCTGCTTTTCAACCCCATATTAACAGAATTTAATTCTCTTTTCAATAGCAACAGACTTTTTTATGTCGCCTTAAAGTAGAAATTTGTATTTCAGCCTGATTTTAAACTTTACAGTAGGTGTCAAGTCAATAGTTTTTTGAAATTTTCTATAATAATTATATCTGTATTACAGATAAAAGTCAATATCTTTAATACAGATATTGCATAATAACCACAGGAGTGATTATTATGGTTTTCAAGAATTTACGGGCTATCAGAGAAGATAACGATATAAAGCAAAAAGATGTTGCGAAGTATTTAAACATATCTCAAAACACATATTCGCAGTATGAAAACGGTGTAATTGCGCTTACCGCAGAGGTTTTGATTAAACTTGCAGACTATTATGATGTTTCGGTTGATTATCTGCTCGACAGAACGGATGAAAGAAAAGGATAGATAAATCGGAGCTTGGCGAGGACTCTATAATACTAAAATGAAACAGTAACCGTAGGGCTGGGGCTTGCTCCAGCCGCCAAGCTGTGCTGTAAACTAACGGCGGGAGTAAACCCCCGCCCTACGCCCTCATTAAAAGTGTAGGGACAATCATCCTCGATTGTCCGTCGAGGTTTGTTGAAATTCAAGCGGGCGATTCGTGAATCGCCCCTATGGTTTGTTATTCTTCTCAATTTTCAATTACCACGACAAACTCAAATTTGTCGTTTTGACTTTAACTAAAAAAGAGCGGACTTCTGTCCGCTCTTTCTGTTATTGGTTGAATAATGTTATATTCTTGCTACGCCGTCTTTGCGAGCTGCCTCAGCAACTGCAGCGGCAACGGTGTCCTTAACTCTTTCATCGAAAGCGTAGGGAAGAATGTAGTCCTCGTTAAGCTTGTCGTCATCAACGAGCGATGCCAGAGCGTAAGCCGCCGCAATCTTCATATTCTCGGTAATCTGACTTGCTCTTACATCAAGTGCGCCACGGAAGATACCGGGGAAAGCAAGAACGTTGTTAACCTGATTCGGGAAGTCACTTCTGCCAGTGCAGACAATCTTTGCACCTGCTTCTTTGGCAAGGTCGGGCATAATCTCGGGAGTCGGGTTAGCCATAGCCATAACAACGGGATTGGGATTCATAGTTCTTATCATATCCTGAGTGAGAACTCCGGGGGCTGAAACGCCGAGGAATACGTCCGTACCCTTAATAGCTTCTTTAAGTCCGCCCTTAACCATACCGCAGTTTGTAACTTTAGCGATTTCTTCCTTAGCGGGGTTAAGGTTCTCTCTGCCCTCGTAGATCGCGCCGGTTCTGTCGCAAAGAATAACGTCGCGAAGACCTAAGGTCATAAGAAGCTTAGCGATTGCAGTACCTGCTGCGCCTGCGCCGTTGATAACCGCTTTGCATTCGCTGATTGACTTACCGGTAAGTTTGCAGGCGTTAATGAATGCCGCTGAGCAGATAACAGCAGTGCCGTGCTGATCGTCGTGGAAAATCGGAATGTCGCAGATTTCCTTTAATCTTCTCTCGATTTCAAAGCAGCGAGGGGCGGAGATGTCCTCAAGGTTGATTCCGCCGAAGGAGCCGGAAATGAGATAAACTGTTTTAACAATTTCGTCAACGTCTTTTGAACGAATGCAAATCGGAAAAGCGTCAACACCGCCGAATTCCTTGAAGAGTACGCATTTGCCCTCCATAACGGGCATACCTGCTTCGGGTCCGATGTCACCCAAGCCGAGAACGGCGGTACCGTCTGTAATAACTGCAACCATATTCCAGCGGCGGGTAAGATCCCAGCTCTTCTCGTAATCATCCTGAATAGCGAGGCAGGGTTCGGCAACGCCGGGAGTGTAAGCAAGAGAAAGAGCGTCTTTGCTGTCAACCTTGCTTCTTGCGATAACCTCAATCTTGCCCTTCCACTCGCCGTGAAGTCTTAATGATTCTTTTCTGTAATCCATAACAATTACCTTTACCTTTCAAATTGTGTTTGATAAAAATTTAACTATTTAAAGCAAAGCCAAGGGGCAGATTATTAAAAATAGTCTGCCCTTGAAATTATACTTATGCTCTTTCAATATGAGCCTTAATCTTCTTTGTCTCAGGATAAGGAGTATAGCCCTCTTCCCACGGGAACTTATAGTTAAGACCGAGCTCATCTCTTACAGCGTTGATTTCGCCCTGAACTGACTCGTTAATCGGAACACCGTGAGGCTCTCTTTCCTTCCAAATTTCGTACTCTTTCTCACCTGCAATGTAAATTCTCTCTTCGCCGGGAGCTTTTCTTGATGCACGAACCTTACGGATGATGTCGCCTGTCTTCTTTCTGCAGAGCTCTTCACCAAGGAAGTGATTTGTATCAATAGCAATGAAGAAGTGACCGAGGTGATAAGGTCTGATGTTGCCATTTTCATCCTTACCGTCAAGATCCTTGCCGTATGCGCCGTCCTGAAGAACTGCAGAAAGGAACTCAACGAACATTGCAAAGCCGTAGCCCTTGTAGCCGCCGAGAGCTTCGCCGATACCGCCGAGTGTCGTAAGAGCTGCTGTGCCGCCGCGAATCTTTTTAAGAGCTTCGCCTGCGTCACCTTCAACGGGAGTACCGTCGATGTTGATGATTGTACCGGGATGAACAGGCTCATTTATTCTTGCATAGTACTCAATTTTACCGTTCTGGGTAATTGATGTAGCGCAGTCAAAGTTGAAGTCAAATGCCTCGTCAGACGGAACGCCGAGTGTGAACGGGTTTGTACCGAACATACCCTCTGTACCGAGTGTGGGAGCAACTGAAGGACGGGCGTTTGTACCTGTCATACCGATACAGCCGTTCTCTGTTGCCATTGAGGTATAGTAACCTGCAATACCGTAATGGCATGAATTGCGAACAACTACCATACCCATACCGTACTTCTTAGCCTTGTCAATAGCCATCTGCATAGCCTTGGTACCTATAACCTGACCCATGCCGTTGTGGCCGTCAACAACTGCAGTTGTTTCGGTTTCCTTTATAATTTCAAAATTTGTTGTGGGTGACTGAATGCCTGCCTTGATTCTGTCAAGGTAAACGGGCTTAAATCTGTTGCAGCCGTGGCTTTCAATACCTCTCTTGTCAGATTCGAGAAGAACATCTGTACACATCTCAGCTTCTTCTCTCGGAATGCCATAACCGACAAAAGCATCGGTTACAAAATCAGTAATTAAATTCCATGGACAAACTACTTTAGGCATATTATTATCTCCTTTTAAATTAAATAATTTTTTAGCATATTAAGTATAGCACATTTTTTGGGAAATGTAACCATAATTATCAAAAAAATACAAAATATAGTATTTTCAACAAAATATTGTTAAAAAAATAACTATTGTCTGTTGAAATAATCGTAATCACTTATAAAATAAGTCCTTATAAATCCGTCTGTTGAAACAAATACTATCTCCCCTGTGCTGTTAAGAAAATAAACGCTGTCTCCGTCCTCGGATTCAGTCTTGTGAAGTGCCGCAGGATTGTTGATTACGGCGTTTGCCATATCAACATACTCAAACTCACTTTTTGCACCTACTTCGCTGCCGTGCTTCTGAAAATGAGATGTAAGCTGTTTCGAAGTACGGAATGTGTAGTCATTAAAACTTGAATTTTGCTTATCGTATTCATAATTCTGAACAGTTTTTGTGTCATGAATTGAAAATATATTGTTTCCGGAAATCTTATCTACTCCTATTCCTATAAGCAATAAAATAATTAACGAAATAATAGATATTTTAGCTCTATTTCCTTTGCTTATTGCCGGTTTTCTTGATGAAAAAACACCACTTTCACCCTTGTTAATTTTTCTGCAACTTTCACATCTTTTGGGAATGCTTAATCCTTTTTTTATATAGAAATCAACTTCTCCATCTGAAAGGGAAAATTCCTTGCCACACTGAACACATTTTTTTGTTATCATTTTATATCACCGCTTTTCTTTTCAAATATTATGTTCCATAGCTTTATCAGTTTGTTTTCTATAAACAAACACAGCTTGTCAACCTTCAGCAGTTTAAACAGTTCAAATCTGAGCATATCTATCATAATACAAACAATAAATATAACAAGCGCAGACCCAAGTACAGCCAGAGCTAAAAACGCAGGATTTAATTCTGCATATCCCTCAAAAAGTCCTGCTATTACCTGCTCAAATATAAACTTGTTTGTATGAATTATATAAACACTGAAAACGAGAGGAATAAAAGAAACAATTTTGTTCTGTAAAAAGGTGCTTTTTATTCTGATTTTAGAAAACAGTCCCATAAGCAGAACTGAACTTATAACAGTAGTCGGGAATGTGTAGTTAGCAAACATACTCGGTTTTAAAAAATTTGAGTAAATGCCGTACCGGTTAGACAAAACAAGCGACTGTGACTCAATATCTATATTGCTGTATTTAGAGTAATAAATATTGACCATTATATGACCGCAAACCGTAAAAGCAACAGATGCGCATAGCAGCAAAAACAGCTTATAGCTTTTTATTTTTCTGAATACATCGTATTTTTTTAAAAACGCACCTAAAAAATATAAAGTTATAATCCACAAGTACGAATAACCGCTTGTTGTATGAAAATAATCAGTTTGCATAAAAGCGGGAATGACTGAAAACATAACTAACAGTATCAGTAACAGATATGCAAGCTTTTTACGGTCAAACGCATTGATAATATAATTTATAAACGGTGAGAGCATAAATAAAATCAGATACGCTGTAAAATACCAATAATATAATTGATTTGTTTTTTTGAGTGACGGAAAGACCGTTAACAGCACATTGTTAAGACTGAAATTCTCTTTGTTTAAAACAGAGAATAATATCAAAAAAACAACACCGTAAAACAGAACAATTAAATAAAGCTCAATTATACGCCTCGGTTTAAATTTTGACTTATAGCTTACGTAACCGCTTGTTAAAGCAAAACAGTCAACTGAAATATATGCAAACAAAGTTACAGCCCAGGCAACCATGTAATTAACAGACAGCTTTTCCGTATTTACAACTACTCCCCCCTGCCCGAGTACATGCAGCACACAGACAAGATACATGGCAAACATTTTGAATAAATCAATACCGTAATTTCTTTCTCTCAAACCTATTACCCCAAACAGCTTAAATATGCAAACAAGGCAGGGATTGCTCCCTGCCTATTCAGTTTATATTTAATGCTCAATCCAATCTCTTGAACGCTCAACAGCACGAAGCCAGCCGTGATAATACTTATTTCTGTCAGCAATATCCATTTTCGGCTCAAAGAGCTTGTCAACCTGACGAATCTGAGCTATTTCATTGGT
>ONBD01000059.1 GCA_900315985.1 uncultured Eubacteriales bacterium
AAGGCAGGCATAAAAATTGCTGTGCTCGGCGATATGCTGGAGCTTGGCGGCTACTCAAAAACCGCTCACAGCGAAATAGGTGAGTATGCCGCTCAAAAAAAGATTGATTTGCTTTTTACTTACGGCGAAGAGTCAAAAAATCTCGCAGAATCAGCAATTAAAGGCGGTGTAAAGACACAAGCCTTTACAGATAAAACGGCATTGTTTAATGCACTTAAAGAAGAATTAAAGCCCTCTGACTCCGTACTTTTCAAGGCGAGCAGGGGAATGAAATTAGAGGAAGTAATAGAAAGACTCTACAAGGAGTGGATGGATAAATGAAACTGAGCGTTGGAATAATATTTGCATTAGTGTTAAGCTTTTTTATAGCTTTTCTTTTAGGATTTGTTCTTATACCGTGGCTTCGCAAGCTTAAATTCGGGCAGACTATACTTGACATAGGTCCTGCATGGCACAAGTCGAAGCAGGGTACACCCGTAATGGGCGGCATTATGTTCATAGTAAGCTCAATAGTAACCTTTGGGGTTGTAATGCTTACCGACAAATTATTGGGCGGAAATCTCCTTACAGGCGAGTCGCTTGTACCCGACAGCGTAAAAATTAAAATCTTTGCAGGTATTATTATGGCGTTCGGCTTTGGCATTATAGGCTTTGCCGACGATTATATTAAGGTAGTCAAAAAAAGAAATCTCGGTCTTACCATAACACAGAAATCAATAGCGCAGATAGCACTTATGCTCGCTTATCTCGGCGCCTTGTATATGTCAGGCAACACCTTTATGCAGATACCCTTTGTAGGCAATGTAGACCTCAAGTGGTTTTTCTGGTTCTTTGGTATGGCTGTTATTTATCTTACTGTCAATGCCGTTAACTTTACCGACGGTGTTGACGGACTTTGTGCAAGCGTTACCGCAACTGCGGCAATAGCATTTATTGTAATTGCCGTGCTCAAAGGACTTTTCGGCGTAAGTATTCTTGCCGCATCTCTTGCAGGCGCCTGCATAGGTTACCTTATCTGGAACTGGCATCCTTCAAAGGTTATGATGGGCGACACAGGCTCAATGTTCTTAGGCGGTATGGTAGTGGCTCTTGCATACGCTATCGACGCTCCGCTTATAATTCTTTTCTTGGGAATTATTTATGTTATCGAAATGCTTTCCGATGTGCTTCAGATTGGCTATTTCAAAGCAACGGGCGGCAAGAGAATATTTAAAATGGCACCTATCCACCACCATTTTGAGATGTGCGGTTGGAAAGAGGTAAAAATAGTAATAGTCTTTTCACTCATAAACATAATCGGCTCGGCAATCGGCGTAGCACTTTTCTATTTCGGCTGATCGGCTAATAAATCGTAAGGAGAAAATGCAATGGCAAATGCGGCGGCAAAAAGACAGCCACAAAAAGCTAAAAAGGTAAAAAAAGAAAAAAAGCAGGGCGCACTCTCGCAGTTTTTTGCGGTAGGCAGCTTTGATGTGCCTTTTTTACTGCTGACCATGGTTATTTTGACCATAGGTCTTGTTATGCTTTTCTCTGCAAGCTATACCGACGCATATTATAACAGACGGGGCGACAGCGCATTTTATTTCAAAAGACAGCTCATATTTGCCGTTCTCGGTATTGCCGCAATGCTCGGTGTGTCAAAAATCAAATATGATTATTTCAAGCTGGCAGCTGTTTTTGCCATGCCTGTTGCATGGGTGCTGCTTGTAATTGTTCTTATAATTCCGCCGTATTTCAAGGATTTCCACCGTTGGATTTATATAGGCAATTTCACCTTCCAGCCCTCTGAAATTGCAAAGCTTGCAATTATAATGTTCTGTGCTTGGGGTATGGAGAAAAACCGAAAAAAGATAATAGGCAAAACCGTAAATCAGTCGGGCATTTCAAAGAAAATTGAAGAAATCACAAACGGTAAAATAGTAGTATACGATTCGTTTGTTCAGCTGTGCTTTTTTGGCGGAATAATTGCCGTAACAGCTGTTCTGGTTTATCTTGAAAATCATGTTTCGGGCACGCTTCTGATACTTGCCATCGGTGTTGTAATGCTGTTTTTAGGCGAATTCAAAAAGCACTGGTTTATAATAATCGCCGTAATCGGCGTATTGGCTATCATTTTTGTAATCACCAATCCCGAAATACTCGAAAAGTACGCAGGCGCAAGAATTACCGCCTGGCTTGATAAGGACTATCAGCCAAGGGGCGCACGCTGGCAGACCAACAACTCGCTTTATGCTATAGGCTCGGGCGGACTTTTCGGCGTAGGTCTCGGCAATTCAAAGCAAAAACACCTCTATGTTTCAGAGCCTCAGAATGACTTTATTTTCTCAATAGTCTGCGAGGAATTAGGCTTTGTAGGCGCGGCAGTAATTATAATTTTATTTGCCCTGCTTGTATGGCGCGGCATTGTCATAGGACTTAAAGCAAAGGACCGTTTCGGCGCATTGCTCACTATGGGTATAGTATTCCAGGTAGGACTTCAGACTGCGCTTAATATAGGCGTTGTAACAGATACCCTGCCGAACACGGGTATAAGCCTTCCGTTTTTCAGTTACGGCGGCACTTCGCTTCTGATGCTGCTTGCTGAAATGGGTATGGTGCTTTCGGTTTCAAGGTATTCAAATTTAACTAAAAACTAACAGGTTTGTGTGAAGGGGAGTTTAAAATGAAGGTTGTATTTGCGGCAGGCGGCACAGGCGGCCACATAAATCCTGCGCTTGCGGCGGCAGGGTGTCTCAGGGCAAGACATCCCGAAGCTGAAATTCTTTTTATAGGTACTGAAGAGCATATGGAGTCAAGGCTTGTTCCTGCGGCAGGCTTTGATTTTAAAACTATACAGATTGCAGGCTTTCAGAGAAAAATCAGCATCAAAAATACGGTGAAAAATATAAAAACCGTTGGCTTGATTTTTAAGTCGTCATCACAGACAAAAAAGATATTAAAAGAATTCAAGCCCGATGTTGTAATAGGCTTCGGCGGCTATGTGAGCGGACCCGTTGTAAGAACTGCTCACAAAATGGGCATTAAAACCGCCATACATGAGCAGAATGCCTTCCCGGGCGTTACAAACAAGGCTCTCGCAAAAGAGGTTGACGCTGTAATGCTTACTGTTGAGGGTGCAAAAAAATATCTTTCTGCAAAAAATGAGCCTGTTATTACGGGGCTTCCCGTGCGCCGTGAAATATTTGACGCTGACAGGGACTTTTCCCGTGCCAAGCTCGGAATAAGCGAAAATCAGATTATGATTTTGTCTATGGGCGGCAGTCTCGGCGCAAAGGCTATAAACGAGAATATGGTTGAGGTTATTACAAAGCTTCATTCAAATAAAAATCTTTACTTTATGCACTCAACAGGCAAATACGGTAAATGGGTGCCCGAAAAGCTTGAAGAGAACGGCGTAAACATAAAGCTCGGCAGTAATGTCTGTGTAAGAGAATACATTGACGATATGGATGTTTGTCTTTCTGCGGCAGATCTTGTAGTCAGCAGGGCAGGCGCTTCCTCACTGTCTGAAATTGAAGCTGTCGGCAGAGCGTCGATTTTAATTCCCTCTCCCAATGTTGCTGAAAACCATCAGTATCACAACGCAATGACGCTTGTAAACTGTGATGCGGCGGCTGTCATCGAAGAAAAAGACCTTACTTCCGGCAGATTGCTTGAAGAAATAGAAAAAATGATTTCCGACAAGTCAAGACTTAAGGAATTCGGCGAAAACGCAAGAAAAATTGCCGTAATGGATTCTGCGCAGATGATTTGTGATGTTATTGAAAATCTCGCAAAATAAGCAGTAAAACAGCCTTACTATCACAAATGAAAAAGCCCCGGCATAGTATAAAAAGGCAGAGCAGTTTGCTCTTTTTGTACTATCGAGGTGTAATAGATGAAATCATTTGTAATTAACGGGCAAAGACGCCTGTGCGGCGAAACTGATATACAAGGCTCCAAAAACAGTGTACTGCCGATTATGGCGGCAACTGTGCTTGTAAACGGAGAAAGCATAATACATAACTGTCCTGAGCTTTCCGATGTTGATGCGGCTGTTAAAATACTCAGATTACTCGGCTGCACGGTAAAAAGGGAAGGGCATACGCTTATTGTAAATTCAGAAAATGTAAACTCTTATGAAATCCCCGACAGACTTATGCGTGAAATGCGCTCGTCTGTAATGTTTCTGGGCGCAATTCTCGGCAGAATGGGCAAGGCTGTGCTTTCAACTCCGGGCGGCTGTGAAATCGGCTTAAGACCGATTGATATACATATATCATCGCTCAGACTCCTGGGCGTAAGCTTTGCCGACGAGAACGGAAAGCTGAAATTCGATATACCTGACGGACTTCAGGGCACAAGGGTTACACTCCCTTTTCCCTCGGTAGGCGCTACTGAAAATGTAATGCTTGCCGCCTGTACGGCTGAGGGCATAACCGTAATAAACAATGCGGCAAGAGAGCCCGAAATAAGCGACCTTGCCGATTTTCTCAATAAATGCGGCGCACACATCAGCGGCGCAGGGGAGAGTACGGTAATAATTCAGGGAGTTAAATCCCTTAATTCTGCCGAGCACAGAGTAATATCAGACAGAATTGTCGCCGCCTCTTATCTTTTATGTGCGGCTGTAACAAACGGGAATATCTGTATTACAGATGTTGTTCCGTCGCACATCGGCTCGGTTTTGCCTGTTTTAAGAGAAATGGGCTGTACCGTTGAGACGGGAATTAACACCGTAAAGCTGCTGTCCCCCGAAAAGCTTCGCAGAATAAGGCTTATACGCACTATGCCCTATCCGGGCTTTCCTACCGATATTCAGGCGCCTGTAACTGCGGCGCTGAGTGTCGCAGATGGCACCTCGGTAGTAATTGAAAATATATTTGAATCAAGATATAAGCATGTAGGCGAGCTGCTGCGGTTCGGCGCAAAAATTCACATCGAGGGCAGAATGGCTGTCATAGAGGGTGTGAATACTCTCAACGGCGCAACGGTAAACGCCACAGATTTGCGTGGCGGCTTTGCAATGCTTATTGCGGCTCTTGCGGCAAAGGGCGGGAGCGTAGTTTTAAATACAGAGCATATTGACAGAGGTTATGAAGCGCCCGAGCTTGTTTTATCAAAGCTTGGCGCAGATATAAAAAGGACAGAGTAAAATGGACGAAAAAACGACAAAAAGACGAACAGCACCTGCCAAAAGGCGGACTGCCGCACAGCAGACGGTGAGCCGTTCGGAGCCCATGTCAAGAGATGAACTGCGGCAGCAGAAATATCTTGAACGCAGACGAAAACGCCGCCGTAACAGAATTATAGGTTACAGCGTTGCAATAGTTGTGCTTATTATAGCCGCTGTTGTGCTGTCAATAACCGTGTTTTTCAAAATCGGTAACATTGTTGTTACGGGCGACGAGGTCTATAACAGCGAAACGGTAATTGAGGCTTCAAAGCTTAATATAGGCGACAATATGTTTATGTTCTCAAAAGAGGAGGTAAGCTCTGCCGTTGAGGAAGCTTTACCCTATGTTGAGAGCCTTGCCATAAAGCGCAGTCCTACGGGCAAGCTTACATTTATAATCACCGCCGCAAAGGCTGTAATGGCTATTGACAGGGGCGACAGCTATGTGCTTTTAAGCCATAACTGTAAGGTGCTTGAGGATTCTGCCGAGGCTGTTGACGAGGGCGTTGCAATTATAAATACAAGTCCCGTGGTTTCAACTGTTGCAGGCAGAACGGCTGAATTTGAAAATGCCTCCGACGGCGAAACGCTGACAAGGCTTGAGGACATCCTGCTTGCAAATTCCGTGGGCAATATCACTCAGATTGACATTACGGACTATTCAAATATAAAGCTTAAGTACGATATGAGAGTAACGCTTAAAATCGGTACTGTCAGCTCGTTTGAGGAAAAGCTTGATTTCATAAACGCTACGCTTACAAAGCTTGACAATGATGAGCCGAATTTCAGCGGAACGGTTGATTTTACTATTGAAAACAAGGCGTTTATCAATTTCGGCGAGGATGAAATGACAACTGCTCCTGCCGAGGTGCCTGCGCAAACTGACGAAGCGGTTTCGCAGGAAACAGCTGAACAGCCGACAGAAACAACAACTGCGGCATAATATAATATAAATACAATTAAAAAAGAAAAAAATTGTTGCTATCTAATAATTTATGTGATACAATATCCTAAATAGGTATGTTTTAATCTATTAGGTGTGAAATAAAAGATATAAAAATACAGGAGGATCAAAATGCAGTTCGAAGTTGATAATTCTTTCAAGGATGTTACAAATATCAAAGTCATCGGTGTCGGTGGCGGCGGCGGAAATGCTATCAACCGTATGGTTGAGCAGGGCATTGACGGCGTTGAGCTTATCGCAATTAACACCGACAAGCAGGCTCTTTGCTTCTCAAAGGCTCATCCTATTCAGATAGGTGAGAAAATCACAGGGGGCAGAGGCGCAGGTGCTAACCCCGAGATTGGCAGAATGGCAGTTGAAGAAAGCCGTGAAGTTATTGAAGAAGCTCTTAACGGCACTCAGATGGTATTTATTACCGCAGGTATGGGCGGCGGCACAGGTACAGGCGCAGCTCCCGTAATCGCTGAGATTGCCCGTTCAAAGGATATACTTACAGTAGGTATAGTTACAAAGCCTTTCGCATTTGAAGGTAAGCACCGTATGCAGCAGGCAGAGGCAGGTATTGCCGAGCTTGCAGGCAATGTTGACAGCCTTATCATCATTCCTAACGAAAGACTTAAGAATGTTTCTACTGAAAAGATTACACTTGCAAACGGTTTCAAGATTGCAAACGATGTACTTGTTGACGGCGTAAGAAGCATTTCAGACCTTATCGTAAATGCTGCTCTTATCAACCTTGACTTTGCCGATGTTACTGCAGTTATGAAGGACGCAGGCCATGCTCATATGGGCATAGGCAGAGCAAGAGGTAAGGACAGAGGCGAGCAGGCAGTCAAGGCTGCTATTACAAGTCCGCTTCTTGAGTCCACTATTGACGGCGCAACAGG
This sequence comes from uncultured Eubacteriales bacterium, assembly GCA_900315985.1. Lineage (GTDB taxonomy): Bacteria > Bacillota > Clostridia > Oscillospirales > Acutalibacteraceae > Fimenecus. The sequence continues at coordinate 7,007 of ONBD01000059.1, forward strand.
CGTTATCATCTGCTTCAAGGCTCCTGCCGATGTAGGACTTGAAGAAATTGATGTTGCAGCAGGTATTGTCCGTGCAGCAGCTGCTGAGGACGCTAATATCATCTTCGGTGTTGATCTTAAGGATGAGGACCCCGAGGACGATGAGATGGTTATCACAGTTATCGCAACAGGCTTCGGTGACAACAAAAATACAGCTTCACCGCTCGGCTCATTCTTCTCAGAGGAGCAGCCTATGCTTTATCCTATGGATGACATTTCAAGCACAAGCACTCCTGCAGAGGGCGGCAGCTCAAATCAGAAGTATTCAGAGTTTATTGATATAATAAACGGTAAGAAATAATAGATAACACCACAATTTAACGGGCTTAAGCGTTTGCTTAAGCCCGTTAATATTTTTTGTTTGCTTTTTAGCCGAATTTCCAACCGCTTACGCCGTCAGTCTGCATAGCGCCTATAATTTTCTGACGCAGGTGAGGGTATTCCTTTTCAAGCTCTGCAATAAGCTGTCTGACATTTTCCCTTTCGGTAGTTTTGTCGGCAGGGCACTTGCTCTTTACAACAGGTAAATTCAGCCTTTTCACCGTGTTTGTAATATCTTTTTCATATACAAGCACCATCGGTCTTATAAGGTATAAATCCTTTCTTGAAAGGTATGAAACGGGCGAAAAGCAGTCTATTCTGCCGCCGTCAAGAAGATTCATCATAAAGGTTTGAGCCGCATCGTCAAGGTGATGCCCTAAGGCAACCTTGTTGCAGCCTGCTTCCTTTGCCGTATCGTGCAGAAGTCCACGGCGCATCTTGGCGCAAAGGCTGCAAGGATTGCTCTCTTTTCGCTCTTCAAAAATAACCCTCCACAGATTTGTGGGCTTTATAATGTATTCAACATTTAATTCTTTACAAAGCTCTTTTATTGCTTCAAAATTACCCTTTTCACCGTTGAATTGGTAATCAAGCGTTATGGCAATGACATCGAATTTCTTCGGGTAAAAATCACGGAGCTTCACAAGAGTATATAAAAGCGCAACCGAATCCTTGCCGCCGGACACTCCGACAGCAATTTTGTCGCCTTCATCAATCATGTTGTACTTGTCTACCGCCGCACGGGTAAGACTTAACAGCTTTTTCATTGCGCCTCCTTAAATATAAAGACAAATTTGAGTTTGTATTATTCTATATCAAATTCATAAAAAAGTAAACAAATAAAATCTTTACAAAAAATAATCAAAATAATATAATAAGCTTTGGAGGGGATGCTATGATAAATCTTATGCCTGTACTCAATATGTTCTGGAAAACCTTTGTCGAGGGAAATGACGAGAAGAGAATAAATTCCCAGACACCTCCCGACAGCGTTGAGGTTGTGTCGGATTTACAGTACATTGACGACGGGAAATGGCAGCATCAGCTTGATGTCTATTACCCGAAAAATGCCGACAAACCGTTGCCTGTAATTATTGACATTCACGGCGGCGGCTGGATGTACGGCACAAAGAGAATAAATAAGTACTACAATATGGTGCTCGCTTCAAAGGGCTATACCGTGTTCAGCATCAACTATCACCTTGTACCAGATAAGGATGTCGGCACTCAGCTTCAGGACTGTATGTTTGCTTTTGAATGGATTAAGCATCATGCAAAGGAATATCACGGCGACCTTGACGAGCTGTTTGTTACGGGCGACAGCGCAGGCGGATTTTTAGCCGCTTTTTCAACTATGCTCAATAATTCCGAAAAGCTCCGAGAGGTTTATTCAGCCGTATCACCCGAACTTAATATCAGGGGCGTTGCCCTGACCTGTCCTGTTTGTTATATGGACACGAATGATGTTGTCGGTCTTTATACAAAGCAGATACTCGGTAAGGATTATAAAAACAAAAAATACAAGGGCTTTGTAAATCTTGACGAGGTGCTGAAATACAGCAGTCTGCCGCCTGTATATTTAATCACCTGCGGCGGTGATATGCCTGCAAGAAAGGTTACTTTCAAAGCGTATGAGGCTTTGGAGGACGCAGGCGTAAAATGCAAACTTAAATACCTGCCCGACAAAAAGCTTGCGCATGTTTTCTGTATAACCGACCCGTTTTCAGCTGTATCGCAGGAGGTAAACAACGATATGCTGAAATACTGGCAGGAAAATAAATAAGAGTAAAAATTTAAACGGTCAGCTGTTAATGCTGACCGTCTTTTTTGCGTTGAATTATTATTCGCACCATGCCTTGACTTCTTTTAAAAGCCAGTCGCACCACTCGTCAATGCCGTCTCCGTTTCTTGCGGAAATAAAGAATACTTCAGCATTGGGATTGAGCTTGTGTATTCTCTCGACAACAGCGTCATCGTCAAAGTCAAATACCGATTTTGTGTCAATCTTGTTTATAAGCACAACATCGGAAACTGTAAACATCAACGGGTATTTAAGCGGCTTGTCATCACCCTCCGGAACTGAGAGAATCATTGCGTTTTTGCTTGCGCCCGTGTCAAATTCTGCAGGGCAGACAAGGTTGCCGACATTTTCAAGTACAACCAAATCAAAATCGTTTGCATTGAATTCCTCAAGGCCCTGCTTTGTCATACCTGCGTCAAGGTGGCACATTCCGCCTGTGTGAAGCTGTATTGACTTAACGCCTGCCTCGCTCATTGTGCGTGCGTCAACATCAGAGTCAATGTCAGCCTCCATAATGCCTATATTAAGCTTGTCCTTAAGCCTTGCAACAGTTGCTTTGAGCGTTGTTGTTTTACCCGAGCCGGGTGAGGACATAAGGTTAAGCAGAAAGGTTTTGTTCTGCTTTAATTCTTCACGAAGCTTGTCTGCTTCTCTGTCGTTGTTTTCAAACACGCTTTTTTTAATTTCTATAACCTTAAAATTTTCCACTTGTAATACCTCCAAAAAACTTACCTGATTATTTTATCATATTTTCCCGTCTTGTCAATCGGAATAAGGCGTTTTGCAAGCGAAAGCAAAAAGAAAAACGGGTAAGAGAAAATCTCTTGCCCGTTTAAGTTTAATCTGTCTTATCAGTCAGATGTGTAGGGGAGAAGAGCGATAGCTCTTGCTCTCTTAATAGCAGTTGTAAGCTCTCTCTGGTGATATGCACATGTGCCTGTAACTCTTCTGGGGAGAATCTTTGCTCTCTCTGAAGTGAAGCGGCGAAGCTTAGCTGCATCCTTGTAGTCGATCTTGTCAATCTTCTCTACGCAAAAAGCGCAAACCTTTTTACGCTTTCTGTTCATCGGGCGTGCGCCCGCAGCCTTTTCGTTAGCCATTTTTATGTCCTCCTGTAAAATTCAAATAAAACAATCAGAACGGAAGTCCGTCATCATCGTCAGCTGCCGAGCCAAAACCGAAATCCTCATCATTGTTGGTGATTGTCTGGAATGCGCTTGTGTCATCACTCTGATATGACGGAGTGTTCTGCACGGGAGCTTCAAAGCGGTTCTGCTGACCTGCATTGTCGGAATTCCTTGAACCGCAGAATGAAACATTGTCTGCAATAATTTCGGTAGCGGTTCTCTTGTTACCGTTCTTGTCTTCATAAGAACGGGTCTGGATTGAGCCCTGAACGGCAATCATAGAGCCTTTGCGGAAATATCTTGTAACAAAATCCGCAGTCTGACGCCATGCCGTAACATTGATGAAATCAGCCTGTCTTTCTTCGCCTGCTCTGACATAGCTTCTGTCAACAGCAACGGTGAAGGATGTAACTGAAATACCGTTTGATGTAGTTCTCAGTTCGGGGTCGGCAGTAAGTCTGCCCATAATAACTGCACAGTTAATCATTTCAATACCTCCGATTACTTTCTTACTACGATTGAACGAAGCACGCCTTCTGTGATGCCTGCAATTCTTTCAAGCTCAGCAGGGAAGTTAGGCTCGCACTCGAAGTTATAGAGTACATAGTAGCCTTCAGCCTCGTCATTGATAAGGTAAGCAAGCTTTCTCTTACCCCAATCATCAATGCTTTCAAGAGTACCGTTACTTTCAATCAAAGCCTTGAATTTTTCAACAAGAGCCTGTACATCTTCATCAGTCTTGTTAAGAACTGAGAAAACTACGATTGATTCATACTTTGCCATCTTTTTGCACCTCCTTATGGACTTTGCCCTTAATTCTCTTAAGGGAAGGAGCTGAAAACATAAAAACTTTTTCAGCGGTTTATTATTATATCAGCCGATGCAATATAAGTCAAGAATTTTTTTGTATAGATATTTGTATTTACTGCTATCACTGAATAGGAATTTGGCGAGGTTGTTGCAAAGTTACAAAGAATAACTACCGCCCCATCTCAGAGGGGGCTGGCATTTTGCGAAGTAAAATGACTGGGGGAGTAATAAAATCAACAAAAAACTCCCTCAGCCTCACTTGCGTTCGGCAGCTCCCTCGGGGAGGGAGCGGTAGATATACGCCGTAA
>ONBD01000040.1 GCA_900315985.1 uncultured Eubacteriales bacterium
ACACGTCGCCGGTTGGCACTTTCAGCAGCTCGTCGCCCTTGATGGAGGCCACGGAGCCGGTGAGGTCCTTGCGCCGCATCGTGCCGTAGCCGACGACGACAACGTCGTTGAGTGACTGTGTGTTTTCCTGCAGCGTCACGTCAACGCTCTTGCGTCCTTTAACCCTCACCTGCTGCGGTTTCATGCCGATGTATGATACTTCCAGCACGTCGGTGGCGGCATTGTTGACGGTGATATTGATAACGCTAACGGCAAGACGGCATTTGACGCTATGCGTGCAGGTGACGAAAGCGGTAAAAAGGTTGTTGATTGGTACATTCATTACCTCGGCATAGGCATTACAAATATTGTTAACACATTCCAGCCTAATGTACTCTGCGTAGGCGGCGGTATCGGTGCTGAAAGAGAAACCTTGCTTGAGCCTGTAAGAAAGATTGTTGCTGAAGAGAGGTACAGCGTACACACAATGGACCAGACCAGAATCTGCTCTGCAAGACTCGGTAATGACGCAGGCGTTATCGGTGCTGCTCTTCTTGACGAGTAATTGAGAGGTTTTACTGTGTTGGATATTGTTAAGAGTACCGCTGTAAAAATAGGCTGTGAGTTTGACGAAAACATTCCTATGTCAACACGAACAAGCTTTAAAACAGGCGGTAATGCTGAAATTATGCTTTACCCTGACAATATTGATGCTCTTAAAACCGTATTAAAAGTTTGCAAAGATAATAATATCAAAACTTATATTATCGGAAACGGGAGCAATATCCTTGTTTCCGATAATGGTTTATCGGGAGCAGTTGTCAGATTATCAAATAACTTTTCTGATATAAGTCTTATTGACGACACTACTGTTTACTGTCAGAGCGGCGCTTCAATGATTAAGCTTTGCTCGTTTGCTTTGGAGCATTCTCTTTCGGGTCTTGAATTTGCTTACGGAATTCCCGGTACCGCAGGCGGTGCGGCATATATGAACGCAGGCGCATACGGCGGTGAGATGAAGGACATTTTAGTTAAATGCGAGCATATTGATTCTGACTTGAATTTCGGTTGCTTTGAAGGCGACGATTTAAAGCTCGGGTACAGAAAAAGCGTTTATTCTGACAAAGACTTTATAATTACCTCGCTTACGCTGAAAATGAAAAAGGGTAATTATGATGATATAAAAGCTCTTATGGATGAAAATCTTGCAAAGAGAAAGGCAAAACAACCGTTGGATTTTCCGAGCGCAGGCAGTACCTTCAAAAGACCTGAGGGCTATTTTGCAGGTGCGTTGATTGAGCAGTGCAATCTTAAGGGCTATTCTGTTGGCGGAGCGCAGGTAAGCGAAAAGCATGCAGGCTTTGTTATAAATAAAGGAAATGCTACTTCAACGGACATTCTGGAATTGATTAAATATATACAAAAAACTGTATATGATAATACGGGCGTTAAGCTTGAAACAGAGGTAAAATATTTCGAATAAAAGGGGTGTAGGAAATGCAATTAGTTATAGTAACAGGTATGTCAGGCGCAGGTAAGTCAAGAGCAGTTGAAGCTTTGGAGGATATAGGCTTCTACTGTGTTGACAATATGCCGCCGAAGCTTATTCCTACATTTATTCAGCTTTGTATTGATTCAAAAAGGGACAGAGTTGCACTCGTTGCCGATATAAGATTGGGCAGTGAGTTCACGGAGCTTTTTGATATATTAAGCGATATCAAAGATGTTAAATACAAAATTCTTTTCATTGACGCTGACAATGAGGTTATTATGCGCCGCTATCAGGAGACGAGAAGAAAGCATCCTTTAGCTGACGAATTCAACACCTCTTCAATTCTTGCGGCTATTGAAAAGGAAAGGGAAACTCTGCTTGACGCAAGGCAAAAAGCAGATTATATTGTTGACACATCTGAAATAATGAGCTCGCAGTTCAAAGAAAAAATAGTTAAGCTTTTCCTTGAAAATGTTGCAAGCTCATTGAAGATTTATTCAAATTCTTTTGGCTTTAAGTACGGTATTCCCAAGGAAGCCGACCTTGTGTTTGATGTCCGCTGTCTGCCTAATCCGTTCTATGTTCCCGAGCTTAAAAATCACACAGGAATAGAAGAACCCGTGAGAACCTTTGTAATGAAATTCCGTCAGGCAAAACAGCTTGAAAAGAAGCTTTATGACCTTATTGACTTTTTAGTTCCTCTTTATATGAGTGAGGGCAAAAGCCAGCTGACTATTGCGTTTGGCTGTACCGGTGGCAAGCACCGTTCCGTTGTGTTTGCAGAGCTTCTCAATAAGCATTTACTTGAAAAAGGGGCAGATGTTACCGTCTTTCACAGAGATATAACAAGGTGAGTTTATGTCTTTTTCATCAAAAATCAAAGACGAATTATTAAACAAGCAAAATATTGAGCCGTGCTGCAGCCTTGCTGAAATGTACGGCTTGTTGCTGTTTTCAAAAGCTTTTTCAAAAAGGGAAATGTTTTTAAACACGGAAAACGAAAGCATTGCCCTTAAATATCAGCAGGTAACAGAGAGGCTTAGCGGTCAGAAAATAGATGTTATAAAATCACCGTCAGGCAAATGCAAGGTTTCTGTTGATAATGAAAGGGACAGAGTCAGAATTCTTGAAGCGTTCGGGCTTTCGGGTCAGGAACGCTCAAGGCGCATAAACTGGTCAAATATTTCAAACGACTGTTGCTTCGGCTCTTTTTTAAGAGGTGTTTTCCTTGCCTGCGGTACGCTCAATGACCCTGAAAAAAGCTATCATCTTGAGCTGTCAGTGCCGTACAGCCTTAAAAATGACCTTATAAGAATACTTGAAGAGGTTGAACTGAAACCAAAGGAGATTAAAAGAAACAATAATTTCTTGCTGTATTTCAAAGACAGTGAGGAAATACTGACTCTGCTTACCGTAATGGGAGCAAATGATGCAGTTCTTGAATATATGGGCGTCAAAATTTATAAGGATATACGCAACAATGTAAACAGACGCACAAATTTTGAAAGCGCTAATTTTGACCGTACCGTGAATGCGGCAATCAGGCAGCAGCAAGCCATTGAAAAGCTGAAAAAAGAAGGTAAGTTCAACACTCTGCCGACAGAGCTTAAAGAAATTGCCGTGTTAAGACTTGAAAATCCCGATATGTCATTAAAGCAGATAGGGGAGGCGTTAAATCCGCCGCTTTCCCGTTCGGGCGTTAATCACAGACTGCAAAAGATTATAGATTTAGCTGAATGAGAGGATGAAGCGTGTTTCATTCTCTTTTTTTGCGTATTTTACAAAATAATTGCAAAATTTTTATATTTGTTTGTGTTAATAATTATTGCAGTACAGCGGTTTTGGTGTTAAAATATGTGATTGTTAATATAATTAAGGATTAAGGTGAAATTTTTGAGCTGCAGAGAGGATTTAAGAAATATAGCTATTATTGCCCATGTCGACCACGGCAAAACTACTTTGGTTGACGAGCTTTTAAAGCAGAGCGGTATTTTCAGACAGAACGAGGTCGTAGCCGAAAGGGTTATGGACTCCAACGATATTGAAAGAGAAAGAGGAATTACAATTCTTTCAAAAAACACCGCAATTCATTATAACGGTGTAAAAATAAATATAGTAGACACTCCCGGCCATGCAGATTTCGGCGGTGAGGTTGAAAGAATACTTACAATGGTTGATGGCGTTTTACTTTTGGTTGACGCATTTGAGGGCTGTATGCCTCAGACAAGATTTGTTCTCAGAAAGGCTTTGGCACTCAATAAAAAGGTTGTTGTTGTAATTAACAAAATTGACCGACCCGGCGCAAGACCTGCCGAGGTTATTGACGAGGTGCTTGACCTGTTTATTGAGCTTGGCGCAAATGACGATCAGCTTGAATTCCCCGTTATTTATGCCTCTGCAAGAGACGGGTATTCCTCGCTTGACCCTGACGCAAGAGAAGGCGATATGCGCCCGTTATTTGAAGAGATTATAAAAGAGATTGAGCCGCCAAAGGGCGATGTCAACGAGCCTTTACAGTGCCTGTTTTCAAGTCTTGATTATGACGATTATATCGGCAGAATAGGCGTAGGCAGAATTCAGCGTGGTACTCTCAAAGTCAATGATAAGGTTGTGCTTTGCAAGCAGGACGGCAGCACGCAGAATGTTAAAATTTCAAGACTTTATCAGTTTGAGGGCTTGAAAAGAGTTGAGGTGCAGTCAGCCGCAGCAGGCGATATTATATGTGTTACGGGTATTGCCGACCTTAATATCGGCGAAACAATATGTGACCCCGAACACATTGAGCCGCTGCCGTTTGTAAAAATTGACGAGCCTACTATCTCAATGAATTTCATGGTAAATGACAGCCCCTTCGCAGGTCAGGAGGGTAAATTCGTTACCTCAAGAAATATCCGTGACAGACTTTTTAAAGAGGTAGAAACAAATGTCAGTATGAAGGTTGAAGAAACCGACAGTACTGATTGCTTCAAGGTTTCGGGCAGAGGTGAATTGCACCTTTCAATACTTATTGAAAATATGCGCCGTCAGGGTTATGAATTTCAGGTTTCACGCCCTGAGGTTATTACAAAAATAGAAAACGGCAAGCTTATGGAGCCTATTGAATTGCTTATCGTTGAAGTACCCGAGGAATATGTCGGTACGGTTATGCAGAAAATCGGCTCACGCAGAGGCGAGCTTGAAAATATGGGCACCCGTGACGGCGGAGCTACACACCTTGAATTCAGAATTCCCGCAAGAGGACTTATAGGCTACCGTTCGGAATTCTTAACCGATACTAACGGTAACGGTATTATGAATAATCTTTTTGCAGGATACGAAGAATTTAAAGGTGAAATTCAGACAAGAGAAAGAGGCTCAATTGTAGTTCACGAAGCAGGAGAGACTTCAGCCTACGGACTTTTTAACACTCAGGATAGGGGCAGACTCTTCGTAGGTCCGGGCGTTCCCGTTTATGAGGGAATGATAGTCGGTGAGTGTGCAAAGAGTGAAGATATTGTCTGCAATGTATGTAAAAACAAACATCTTACAAACACAAGAGCATCAGGCTCTGATGACGCATTAAGACTTGTTCCTCACACAGTATTAAGCCTTGAACAGTCAATGGAGTTTATAGGCGAGGACGAGCTTGTTGAAATTACGCCCAAATCAATAAGACTGAGAAAGAAAATACTTTCAAAGGATTTAAGACTTAAACAGCAATTCAAGAAAAAATAAGGTGATTATTTGGTAATCGATTTTCACACCCATATTTTTCCCGACAAAATAGCACAAGCGGCACTGCCTAAGCTTTCAAAAGCGTCAGGCGGTGTAGAGCCTTGCGGTTTGGCAACTGTCAGTTCAATGACTGATGTTATGAAAAACAGCGGTGTTGATAAAGCTGTATTTCTGAGTATTGCAACCAACCCGAAACAACAGAAAAATGTCAATGATTTTGCCATAGCTCAGCTTGATAATCCTTACCTTATACCTTTCGGAAGTGTGCACCCCGACAGTGAGGAGGCTTTGGAGGAACTTGAACGCCTGAAAGCAGCAGGTATTAAAGGTGTAAAGCTTCATCCCGATTATCAGGGCTTTTTTGTTGACGAGGATAGAATGCTGCCTATATATGAAAAAATTGCCAAACTCGGTTTCATTACAGTTTTTCACGCAGGTGTAGATATTGGCTTTCCCGAGCCTGTGCATTGCACTCCCGAGCGTCTTGCAAGAGTTTTGTGTGCTTTTGACGGTGTGCCTGTTGTTGCGGCGCATTGGGGCGGTTATCTTATGTATGATGATGTTTTAAAGCATCTTTGCGGAAAAAATCTGTACTTTGACACATCTTTTTCTTATTCTAAAGTACCGCCTGATTATGCAAAAACACTTATAAATGAACATTCGTCAGAAAAAATCCTGTTCGGTACCGATATGCCGTGGAGCAGTCCCGAAAACGAACTTAAGTTTATAAATTCATTAGACCTTGATGACGGGCAGCTTAATGCTATTCTTTCAGGCAATGCGCAAAAGTTACTGTTTGATTAAAAAATATTAAAATCCCTCTTGCTTTTTTGTAAGTAAGAGGGTATAATATTGTCAAAACCCTTTAACGCATAAAAGCGTAAAAGCTTTAAAGTGCAAAACGGAGGAAATTATGAACACAACTGCTATATGGGTTACTATTGCTGTTTATATCTTAGCTTTGGTAGCAATAGGTGTTATCACAGGAAAAAAGTCGAAAAGTATTGCGGACTTTACGGTAGGCGGCAGAAATGCAGGCGCATGGCTTTCTGCTTTGTCATACGGTACAGCTTATTTTTCGGCTGTAATGTTTGTAGGCTACGCAGGCAAAACAGGTTTGTCCTTTGGCTTATGGGGAGTGCTTGCAGGCATAGGCAATGCTGTTTTCGGTTCATTGCTTGCCTGGCTTGTTCTTGCAAGAAGAACAAGAGATGTTTCTGCAAGGCTTAAAATAAATACTATGCCCGAATACTTTGAAAAAAGATATTTAAGCAAAGGGCTTCGTACTTTTTCGGCTGTTATTATCTTTATTTTCCTTATTCCTTACTCGGCGTCAGTATACTCAGGTCTTGCAAGCGTTGCCGAGGTTTTACTCGGAATCAATGACACTCTGTTTTTAATTATAATAGCAGTTCTTGCAATTTTCCTTATCACCTTAGGCGGCTATCTTGTTCAGGCAAGAGCAGACTTTGTGCAGGGTATTGTTATGATGGTAGGCATTGCGTTATTGCTGTTTGCTATTGTACGCTGTGACAAGGTAGGCGGAATTGAAGGCTTGAAGCAATATGCACAATCAGATGTCGGACTTCCCAAGCTTAACGGCTCACAGTGGGTAGGTCTTATGGCTACTGTTTTAATGACGAGCTTCGGTACCTGGGGTCTTCCTCAGATGATACAGAAGTATTTCGGCATCAAAGACGACAAGCAGGCTAAGAGGGGAATTATAATATCAACCGTATTTGCATTTTTGATTGCAGGCGGCGGATACTTTATCGGCTCGCTCTGCCACAAATATTACACGGCAGGGGTTGATATGCCTGCGGCTGACTACATAGTGCCTAATATGCTGAAGGATTCAGGCCTTCCAAATATCCTTTTAGGTATAATTATAGTTTTGCTTCTTTCGGCATCTGTTTCGACGCTTTGCTCAATTACAATTTCGGCAAGTACTTCTGTAAGCATCGACCTTATTTCCGAAAGATCAAAGACAGAGCTTTCCGACAAAAAGAAAAAGACGCTTTCACAGGTGTTTGCAATACTCTTTATTATTCTTTCTTATGTAGTTGCAAATACAAAAACTCCCATTCTTGATATGATGAGCTATTCATGGGGAATTATTTCAGGTTCTTTCTTAGCTCCTTATGTGCTTTCGCTTTATTTTAAAAAGCTTAATAAAGCAGGCGCATGGGCAAGCGTTATCACAGGCTTCTGCATAGCAATAATACCTGCAGGCTGCAAGGTTTTAAATCTTTGCGGAGTTGAAAATGAAGCAGTATTGAAGCTTATGGCTCAGGGTCCGCTTTATGCTTGTATTGCTATGATTTGCTCGGTTGTTGTATGTCTTATTGTCAGCTTTGTTACACAGTCACGCTTTGGCGCAGAGAAATACAGCGCATTTTACACCAAAACAGCAGAATAAAATATAATCATTGAAACTGCAGGTAATTATGCCTGCAGTTTATTGACTATTTTATAAAAATGTGTTAAATTATTTCTGTTGCTTTAAACCGTAAAATGTTTAAATCTTTAAATCACTAAAAAGAGGTTAGTTTAATGCCGATTACGGAAATACTTGAAAAAAACAGCAAGCTTTACGGTGACGAGGTTTGTCTTGTAGAGCTTAATCCCGAAATACAGGAAAAGCACAAGGTTACCTGGAAGGAATTTTCACTCATTGAGCCTCAGGGAACATCTGCTTACCGCCGTGAAATAACCTGGAATGTTTTTAACGAAAAGGCTAACAGATTTGCAAATCTTCTCTTAAGCAGGGGCATTGGCAAGGGCGATAAGGTTGCAATACTTATGATGAACTGCCTTGAGTGGCTTCCCATATACTTCGGTATATTGAAAACAGGAGCTATTGCAGTTCCCTTTAACTTCAGATATGACAGCGACGAAATCAAATACTGTGCAGAGCTTGCCGAGGTTAATATAATGGTGTTTGGCTCAAGCTTTATAGGCAGAATTGAGCCTATTGCCGATGAGCTTAGCAAAAACTGTCTGTTGCTTTACGCAGGCGAAGGAAGCTGTCCGAGCTTTGCAGAGAGTTATACAGAGCTTACAGTTAACGCTTCGAGTAAAAACCCCGGTATTGTTCTGACAGATGAGGACAACGCTGCTATCTATTTTTCATCGGGTACAACAGGTTTTCCGAAAGCAATTTTACATAACCATGAAAGTCTTATGCATGCTGCAAAGTGCGAGCAGGCTCATCATTCGCAGACGCATGATGATGTATTTCTTTGCATACCTCCGCTTTACCATACAGGCGCTAAAATGCATTGGTTCGGAAGCTTCCTTGTAGGCGGCAAGGCTGTGCTTTTAAAGGGCACAAAGCCCGAGTATGTGCTAGAGGCTGTTTCCAAGGAAAAATGCACAATAGTATGGTTGCTTGTACCGTGGGCGCAGGATATTCTTGACGATATTGACAGCGGCAAAATTGATTTAAGTAAATATGAACTCAGTCAGTGGCGTCTTATGCATATCGGCGCACAGCCTGTTCCGCCGAGCCTTATTAAAAGATGGAAAAAGGTATTTCCTAATCATCAGTATGATACAAATTACGGCTTGAGCGAGTCCATAGGACCCGGCTGCGTTCATCTTGGCGTTGAAAATATAAATAAAGTCGGCGCTATCGGTATAGCAGGCTACGGCTGGCAGACCAAAATTGTTGACACAGACGGCAATACCGTCAGCCGCGGCGAAATAGGCGAGCTTTGTGTAAAGGGTCCCGGCGTTATGACCTGTTATTACAGAAACGAGGAAGCCACAAACGAATGTCTCAAAGACGGTTGGCTGTATACAGGTGATATGGCAAAGGAGGATGAGGACGGCTTTATTTTCCTTGTTGACAGAAAAAAGGATGTCATTATCAGCGGCGGCGAGAATATCTATCCTGTTCAGATTGAAGATTTCCTCAGACAGATGGACGCTATCAAGGATGTTGCAGTCATAGGTATGCCTGACCCAAGACTCGGCGAAATCTCTGCCGCAATTATAGAGGTTAAGGACGGCTATACTCTTACAGAAGACGAGGTTAATGAATTCTGCCTGAAAATTGCAAGGTATAAAAGACCTAAAAAGATTATATTTGCAGATATTCCGAGAAATCCGACAGGCAAAATAGAAAAGCCGTTGCTCAGAAAGATTTACTGCGTAGAAAATCTTGTTGCAAGAGAAAACGAATCATAAAAAGTTATAACGGAAGAATTTGCTTCCGTTATATTTATGTAAAAATATTGTCAATATTTTTAATTTGTGGTAGTATTAGTTTATTGAAAAACAAGGAGATATTACAATGAAAAAATTACTTATTGGTAACGAGGCTGTTGCCCGTGGCTTTTACGAAGCAGGTCTGAGAGTTGCTTCAAGCTACCCGGGAACACCGAGTACTGAGGTTACGGAGTTTATTGCAAAATATGACGAAATATATTCCGAATGGGCGCCAAACGAAAAGGTTGCTATGGAGGTTGCCTTAGGCGCATCTATTTCGGGCGCAAGAAGCTTTTGCGCTATGAAGCATGTCGGTCTTAATGTTGCGGCTGACCCGCTTTTTACAGCCTCTTATACGGGTGTAAACGCAGGTATGGTTGTTGTTGTGGCAGATGACCCCGGTATGCATTCTTCACAGAATGAGCAGGATTCAAGACATTATGCAAAGGCATCAAAAACAATGATGCTTGAGCCGTCTGATTCGCAGGAATGTTACGACTACGCTAAGCTTGCTCTGGAGCTTTCTGAAAAATTTGACACCCCTGTTATATTAAGACTTACAACAAGAGTAGCACATTCAAGAAGTCTTGTTGACATAGCCGAAAGGGAAGAAAGGGAGCTTTTGCCTTATACAAAAGACCCGATGAAAAATGTTATGATGCCGGGTATGGCAATTAAAAAGCATGTTATTGTTGAGGACAGAATTTTAAAGCAGACCGAATGGGCAGAAACTGCAGATATAAATACAGTTGAATACAATGACAAAAAAATCGGCGTTATCTGTGCAGGTATTACATACCAGTATGCAAAGGAAGCGTTAGGCGATAAAGCTTCTTATTTAAAGCTTGGCTGTGTGTATCCGCTTCCTGTCGAGCTTATAAAGAATTTTGCCGCTGAATGTGATAAGGTTTATGTACTTGAACAGCTTGACCCGTATATCGAAGAGCATTGCAAGGCTAACGGTATAAATGTAATAGGTAAGGAAGCCTTTACTCTTCAGGGAGAGTATTCGCAGAAGCTTATTTCAAAGGTAATTTTAGGCGAGGAAAAAGAGAATTATACGGCTGATGTAAATGTTCCTGCAAGACCTCCCGTGCTTTGCGCAGGCTGTCCTCACAGGGGACTCTACTATGCTCTTAAAAAGCTCGGCGTGTATGTAAGCGGTGATATCGGCTGTTACACTCTCGGCGCTTTAAAGCCTTTAGGTATGCTTGATACCTGCATTTGTATGGGCGCTTCTGTTTCTGCTCTTCACGGCAGAAATAAGGCAGATGCCTCTAATGCAAAGAAATCCGTTGCGGTTATAGGCGACTCTACATTTATGCATTCGGGTGTTACGGGACTTATTGATATAGCATATAATCAGAGTAATTCAACCGTAATTATTCTTGACAACAGCATTACCGGTATGACAGGCCATCAGGACAACCCCACGACAGGCAAAACAATCAAGGGCGACCCGACAACTGCCGTAAGCCTTGAAATGCTTGCAAAGGCTGTCGGAATTGACCGTGTAAGAGTTGTTGACCCTTACAACCTCAAAGAGTGTGAGGATGTAATCAGGGAAGAGCTTGAGGCGGATGAGCCTTCTGTTGTAATTTCAAGAAGACCGTGTGCATTGCTTAAGTATGTAAAACACAGCGCACCTCTTAAAATTGATGAGGAAAAATGTGTCGGATGTAAAATGTGTATGAAAATCGGCTGTCCTGCAATCAGCTTTAAAGACGGCAAATCAAAGATTGATTTTACACAGTGCGTTGGCTGTAAGGTATGCAGTCAGCTGTGCAAATTTGACGCTATTACGGAGGGTTGATTTATGGATACAAAAAGCATTATGATAGTCGGCGTCGGCGGTCAGGGCACATTGCTTGCTTCAAAGCTGCTCGGTGCTGCGCTTATAAAAAAAGGTTATGATGTAAAGGTTTCAGAGGTGCACGGAATGAGCCAGCGTGGCGGTTCGGTTGTAACCTATGTTAAATACGGTGACAAGGTGTATTCGCCGATAGTGCAGAAGGGCGAGGCGGACCTGCTTTTGAGCTTTGAACAGCTTGAGGCTGCAAGGTGGCTTGAGCATCTTAAGGTTGGCGGAACTCTTATTACCAATACGCAGAAAATTGACCCTATTCCTGTAATTATCGGCACTGAAACATATCCCGAAAATGTACTTGAAGAAATAAACAAATCAGGCGCAAATGTAATTTCCCTTGACGCTTTGAGCCTTGCAGTTGAGGCAGGCTCGCCGAAGGCGGTAAATGTTGTGCTAATAGGCGTACTTGCAAAGAAAACTGATATTTCTTATGAGGATTGGATTGATGCACTTAAAAGCACCGTTCCCGAAAAATTCCTTGAATTAAACCTCAAAGCATTTGATTTGGGATATAATTATTAAAAATACAAAAAAGACCTCGGAGTAATCTCCGGGGTCTTTTTGGTAATTGAATTCTTGATTTTATATTATTATTCTTTTATAATAGTGTTAACGAATAAAGGCGGTGAATTTATGACAGGCGACAGAATTTCAGAGTTTTTCTATAAAAGGATGGAAAAGGCTTTAAACAATATGACTGAGGATTTACCCGAGCACTGCAAAGATGAGCCTATTGACATAGACAGTAAGGCAAAGCTTTCTTTTATTGCCTGGGGCGACCCTCAGATTTCTGCGCTTTCTCCGTTGCGTTCCTTCAGAGTATACAAAGCCTGCAGGGATTTAAAAAATATGAAAAAGCCCGTTGACGCACTTGTTCTTGTCGGCGATATTACCGAGTACGGCGCAAAATGCGAATACAAAATGATTGCAGAGCTTTTAAGACCTGTTTATGACAAATTCAGTAATTTCTTTGCAGTTACAGGTAATCACGATATCAGAATAAGAAACTATAAAAAGCAAAAAGAACGCTTTAAAGGCTTTGTAAAGTCAATTCCGAACGGACAAGCGGGGGAGAATGAAGGTTATTATTTTTCACAGTATGTCAACGGTTATAAGTTTATAATGTTAGGCGCTGATACCAACAGTTTTGAAGCTTCGTATTTAAGCCAAAAACAGCTTGACTGGATTGACAGCGAATTAGCCGAAGCAAAAGAGGGTAAAAAGCCTGTATTTGTTTTTAATCATCAGCCCTTAAAGCACACTAACGGCTTGCCCGTAACATTTCTCGGCAGAGGCAAATGGCGTGGCTCCGTGGGTAACGAGTCCGACAAATTAAGAGCCGTTTTTGAAAAATATGACAGCGTTATATATATTACCGGTCATTTGCATTACTGCACAAGTCAATACAGCTACGAGGATTGCGGCAGCTTTAAGGCAATTTCCGTGCCTACTGTCGGGGTTATAAATCACGGAAGCTTTAAGCCCTATACTCAGGGCTATGTGTTTGAAGTCTTTGACGATAAAATTATTGCCCGTTCAAGAGTATTCGGCGAGGGAAAATACGCTTCAGAGGAAATCTCAAATTCAACAGTCGAAATCAGCTTAAAATAGTATTGCAAACAACAATAATAATATGTTATATTTAACATATAAGCAGAAAAGGGGTATATTTATGAGTTCAAAAACAGCCGATACCCAGGCTAAAAACTTTGTCGGCAAAAAAGAGTTATGGATGTTCTCTTTGGGCGGCTTAGGTCAGGGTATGATTTACGCTATGATGTCAAGCTACATAAGCGACTATTATGTAAATATTTTGCATTTACCGCTTATGTTTGTGCTTTTGCTTATGCTTCTGGCGAGAGTATGGGACGCTATCAACGACCCGCTTATGGGCATTATAGTTGACCGCCACGAAACAAAATGGGGCAAATTAAAGCCTTATATTCTTTTTGCGGCGGCACCCGTAACAATTCTTACAATACTTATGTATGTAAGCCCCAATATGAGCATTACGGGACTTATGGTTTTCTCGGCAGTAGTATATGTGCTCTGGGGTATGTGCTACACTATGGCGGATGTTCCTTTCTGGAGCTTCCCCAATGTTATTACTCCCAATCCCGACGAGAGAAGTCATGTTGTATCCTTCTCAAAAATATGGAATTCTGTCGGTTCTGCTTTGCCTGAAATCTTTTTCTTTGCATTCGGTATGATTTTGCCGAAGCTTATTGATTCAAGCAATCCCGAGCAGTACAACAAAAATCTTTACAGAATTATTTCGGTTACAGTTGTTGTAATCGGTATGGCTCTTTATATAAATTCTTATTTCCATATCAAAGAAAGAGCTGTTCCGCCACCGACTAAAAAGGTTGAGGGCGAGCCGTCAACTCTTTCAAGAATATTCCATTGCAAGCCTCTTATACTTGTAATTATAATGGGTATTCTTTCAAGCGGCAGATATATGGTTCAGGCGGCTGCTATACATGTTGCAAGATATGCTTTCTATATAGGACCCGACTACACAAATATGACGCTTGAAGAAAAGACAGAGGCTATTTCGGCTTCGGTTTCATCTGTTAAGACAATATTTCAGATGTGTGCAGTTGTAGGTATGTTCGGCGCAACAATTTTAATGCCTTCGCTTATGAAAAAGTTCGACTATAAGAAGCTGCTTATAACAACCTGTCTTGCAGGCTTCGTTGCAAGTATCGGTACAACTCTTATAGCATGGTTTACAAATAATCTTTATGCCTGTATTCCGTTTGTGCTTGTTCAGTGCATACCGCTCGGCGTTATAAATACTCTTTCAATTGCTATGATTTATGACTGCCTTGATTACATGGAGCTTAAAACAGGGCACAGAGATAATGCTCTCGGCTCGGCTTGTCAAGGCTTTATAAACAAGTTCGGTTCTGCATTCTCAACCTGCGGTATTATTGTAATGTATATGGTAATCGGCTTTAAGCCCGACCAGATGCTTAATTCCGAGGTTATTACAGCCGCTACCGAGCTTACAAGAGGGCAGAATTTTGCAATGTTCTCGCTTGTTTCAATTATTCCCGGTCTGAGTATGCTCTTATGTGCAATTCCTATGTTCTTCTATACACTTTCAGGTGATAACAAGAAGAAGATGCAAAAAGAGCTTTCAGCAAAGCGTGAGGCAGAGGGCTTTACCGTGGCTGAGTAAAAAATAAAAGATAATGGGTAAGAGCTTTTGCTCTTACCCATTTTTTTAATTTGCCTTTGTTTCGCAGTATGCGCAACGGTAGATTTTGTTTTTTTCATCTGTGAGCTTGAAAATATGATTTATTTCCTGCTCGGTTGAGGTAATGCAACGGGGATTTTTACACTTAATAACATTGGTAAGCGTTTTGGGAAGTCCTATTACCTTCTTTTCTGTAAGCTTTCCGTCTTTTATTATATTTACCGTTGCACTTGGGTCAACATAGCCTATTATATCAAGGTTAACGGGTATATCTGCATCAATTTTTATAATATCCTTTTTACCGAGCTTCTTGCTTGAAACATTCTTAATAATTGCTATTGAAACATCAAGCTCGTCGAGTCCTAAAAGCTCATATAATCTCATTCCGTAGCCTGCTCTGATGTGGTCTATTACCATACCGTTCTGAATTGAGTCTATATTCATATAGTTCCCGCCTCCTTTAAAAGCTTCAAAATAAGAGCCATACGCATATATTTGCCGTTTAATACCTGTTTAAAGTAACAGGCTCTCGGGTCATTGTCAACTGCAACGCTGATTTCGTTTACACGGGGCAGGGGATGCATGATTGACAAATCTGCTCTTGCATTTTCAAGCTTCTTCATATCAAGAATATAGCTGTCCTTAAGTCTTAAATAATCTTCTTCATTGAAAAAGCGTTCTCTCTGAACTCTTGTCATATAGAGTATATCAAGCTTTCCGATTACCGAAAGCAAATCCGTTGTCTGTTCATATGGGATATTATTCTTTTGCAGAACATCCTTTTTAACATAGCTCGGAAGTTTCAGTTCCTCGGGGGAAATAAGCACAACATTGATGTTGTTATATCTTGACAGCGCATTTATGAGAGAATGAACCGTTCTGCCGAATTTCAGGTCGCCGCAAAAGCCGACTGT
>ONBD01000062.1:0-9267 GCA_900315985.1 uncultured Eubacteriales bacterium
TATGAAAAGGGCGACGCTGACTTGAGCGGCAGAGTTTCAATCATAGACGCTAAGCTTGTACTTAAGTATGTAGCAGGTACTGAAGAGCTCAATGATGTTCAGCGTGATGTAGCTGATATGGGTACAGCTGACACTGAATATAAGGTTGGTATGGACGGCAGAATTTCAACTCTTGACGCTAAGAGAATTCTCCAGAAGATCGCACAGTCCTAATAGGTTTACAGCTTAAAACAAAATTCCTTTTAAGATTTAATAAAAGCACCGCCGGTTTCCGGCGGTGCTTTTGATTGCTTATTTTTATTTTAATAAAGCTTATAAAAAAGACACAAGCCAAAGCCTGTGTCTTTAAATTTATCAAACAAATTATTTTGCAAGCTTGATAAAGCGAAGAACGGTGTCAGCGTCGCCTGTAAGAGCAACCTTACCTGAAGTAAGCGCAGCAACAGGATCAAGCTTGCCGTCGAGAATTTTGAAAAGATTTGTGGGAGCTACTGTTACGGTTGCCCAGTTGTCGTGGTAATCGTAAGGCTCAACATTTACCTTGCCGTCCTTAACCTCGATATAGAAAATACCTTCAGTATTTTTACCTGCAAGGTTTACCTGAATAGCCTGAGTACCTTCGATAGAAGAAGCGTCAGCCTCTGCGTACTTAGCTCTTACCTTTTCTACTACCTGCTCGTATGTCATTTTCTCATCTCCTTTTATTTTTTTTATTATTTTATCACAACGAAAATACTTTTCAATCGGTAAAAGCACGATATTTAGCTGCTTTACTATATATTTTTTATGTAAATAGACAATACATAACTATATATTGTGTGTTCATAAAAAATTATCAATTAGATTTGCAAAAAATGATGACAAAGAACTAATATTATAGTATAATTAACAATGTATATTGATTTTTAGATTTGGAGGTAAATTATGGCTATAGTAAGAAAGGAAGCTTACTTTAATTCATCAGACGCAGAGCATAAAATCAGAACTCTTATCTGGCAGAATGACGAGCTTACACCCATAGGCATAGTACAGCTTGCGCACGGCATGGCAGAGCATATTGAACGCTATGACGAATTTGCCCGTTTTCTGGCAAACAACAGCTTTATTGTCTGCGGCAATGACCATTTGGGACACGGCAAGTCTGTAAATGACCGTTCCGAGCTTGGCTTTTTTGCCGAAACAAACGGCAATATCAGACTTGTTGACGATATGCACATACTCACAAAAATTATGAAAAAGAAATACCCCAATATGCCGTATTTCCTTTTCGGTCACTCAATGGGTTCACTTTGCGCAAGAGTTTACACAACGCATTTCGGTTCAGAGCTTAACGGCGTGGTTTACTGCGGTACGGCAGAGCTTCCAGCCGCTGCCGGTGCATTAAAGCCTATAATCGACTCGCTTATAGAAAAATTCGGTCCGAGAAAGGTTTACGATAAGCTTGGCGAAATTTTCAACAATTTTTCAAACATCAGCGTACCCGACAAGACCTCAAATATCGACTGGCTTTCAAGAAATGTTGAAAACAGAGAAAAGTATGCAGCAGACGACCTTTGCGGCTTTACCTTTACAATTTCAGCTTACAGGGATGTTTTTGCTCTCGCAAGCGAGTGCTCAAGCAAGAGCTGGGCTGCAATGGTACCCGCCGATTTACCTATTCTCATTATTTCGGGTGCTCTGGACCCAATCGGTATGAACGGCAAGGGCGTTATATCTGTTTCGGACAATCTTGTTCTGGCAGGTAAAGACCCGACTGTAATTCTTTACCCGGGCGACAGGCATGAAATTCTCAATGAGGATGACAGGGACAGAGTATATAACGATGTACTCTCATGGCTTAACTCAACCTATTACGCATAATACATAAACAGGAGCAATTATATTGTCAAAACAGTTACAGCTTACCGACAGTGAGATTGAGCTTCAGAAGGAATATCTTCAGAAGGTGAGGGCAGTTCTCAGCGCACGCTTTTATGACAGAACTCCGAAGGCATATATACATACCTACGGCTGTCAGGGCAATGTGGCGGATTCCGAGCGTATAATGGGTATGCTCAGTGAAATGGGCTACGGCTTCACCGAGGATTTATCCGAAGCCGATTTTGTGCTTTACAACACCTGCGCAGTCAGGGAGCACGCTGAGGACAGAGTTTTCGGCAATGTCGGTATATTAAAAAAATACAAGGAAGAAAATCATAATTTAATAATTGCGCTTTGCGGCTGTATGATGCAGCAACAGCATATAAGAGATAAGATTTATAAAAGTTATCCTTATGTTGACCTTGTTTTCGGCACATATGTTATTCACAGATTACCCGAGCTTGTTTATAAGACAATAAGCGGCAAAAAGAGGGTTGTCTGTGCCGATGAGGGCAACGGCGCTATTGCAGAAAATACGCCTGTTTACCGTGATAAAAGCGTTAAGGCGTGGCTGCCTATAATGTACGGCTGCGACAATTTCTGTACCTACTGCATAGTGCCTTATGTACGGGGCAGGGAAAGAAGCCGTGAGCCTGAGCAGATTATTGCAGAGGCAAAGAATATAATCTCAAAAGGCTATAAGGAAATAACGCTTTTAGGGCAGAATGTCAATTCTTTCGGTAAGAATAATAAGAGCGACATGAATTTTGCAGGCTTGCTTCGTGAAATAAATGCACTTGACGGTGAATTTAAAATCCGCTTTATGACCTCGCACCCGAAGGATTGCACAAAAGAGCTTATTGATACTATTGCCGAGTGCGATAAGGTTTCAAAGCATCTGCACCTGCCGTTCCAGTCAGGTAATGACAGAGTGCTCAAGGCTATGAACAGACACTACGACAGAAAAAAATATCTTGAGCTTGTAAATTACGCTAAAGAGAAAATTCCCGATTTATCACTTACAAGCGATGTGATTGTCGGCTTCCCCGGCGAAACATATGAGGAATTTAAAGATACCTTATCACTCATAAAAGAGGTTGAATTCACTTCGCTTTTCACCTTTATCTATTCGGCACGAAAGGGTACAAAGGCGGCTGAAATGCCCGACCCCGTAAGCCGTGAGGAAAAGGGTAAATGGTTTCAGGAGCTTCTTGATGTTCAGGAGGAAATTGCCGCAAGGCGGACTGCCTATATGAACGGCAAGGTGTTCAATGTGCTTGTAGAGGGCGAGTCCAAAAACAAAGAGGGCTGGCTTTCGGGCAGAACGGACGCAAATATTATTATAGAATTCCCCGCAACAGAAGAGCAGAAAAATGTAATCGGCACTTATCAGAACATTAAAGTTACCGAGGCGCTCAACTGGATTTTAAGAGGGGAGCTTCAGCAAAGTTAATTAACCTTCAGGTTATAAATATTATTTTTAAGGAGAAAAATATGGAACTCGAAAAACTTGCACGCCAGCTTGGCGCAGCTATTCAGCAGGACAAGGTTTACCTTGATTATCAGAACGCAATGAAAGACAATGAGGCTGACGCAGACCTCAATGAGCTTATGGGCAAAATCCGTTTGCTTCAGATGTCATATCAGCATGAAGCTTCACAGGAGGATGCAGATGAGAAGAAGCTTGAGGGCTACAATCAGGAATTCCAGGGCATTTACGCTCAGATTATGGCAAACCCTCATATGAAGGCTTATGAAGAGGCAAGACAGAAGCTTGACGATATGATGAACTATCTTACAGGCATTCTTGCACTCTGCGTAAACGGTGAGGACCCCGAAACCTGCGACCCTCACGCACACGCTCATGAGCATGACTGCGGCGGCGAGTGCTCAACCTGCGGCGGTTGCCACTAATCTTATTTTAAACTGATTTTATTAAACGGGAGTCACGGCGAAATGGCAGAATTATCACCAATGATGAAACAATATTTTGAAGTAAAAAAGAATTACCCCGATACAATTCTGATGTTTCGCCTGGGTGACTTTTACGAGATGTTCTTTGACGATGCGAAAACCGTATCAAGAGAGCTTGAACTCGTATTGACAGGCAGAGATTGCGGTCAGGAAGAAAGGGCGCCAATGTGCGGCGTGCCTTTCCATTCAGCCGACGGCTATATTGCAAGACTTGTCAGTAAGGGCTATAAGGTTGCCATCTGTGAGCAGATGGAGGACCCGAAAGCCGCCAAAGGCATTGTAAAAAGAGAGGTTGTCAGAGTCCTTTCGGCAGGTACTGTTATTGAAAGCAGTATGCTTGACGAAACCAAAAACAACTATCTTGCAGTTTGCTGTCTTTTGCTTGACGGCATTGCGCTGTGCTTTATTGATGTTTCAACGGGCAGCGTACAGCTTACATCTTTTTCTGAAAATATAGACGAAAAAACGGTGGACGAGCTTTCCCGTTTTATGCCGAGTGAAATTCTTATAAACAAGGAATGTGCTACACTTAAGCGTTTTTCCTCATTTGTTTCAAAAAAGCTTGAAACCGTGGCGGAAACCCTTCCGTCATCAAGCTTTGACTTTGAAAAATGCAAGGCTGTTGTGTTAAAGCATTTTAACACCTCAAGCCTTGAAAATCTTAACCTTGAAAACAAGAAAAGTGCCGTTTGTGCATTGGGTGCGGCACTTTCATATCTATATGAGGCTCAGAAAACAGAGCTTGAAAATATTAAAGAAATCAATTTTTATTCCGATGCAAAATATATGAAAATCGGGCTTTCCACACGCCGCAATCTTGAAATTGTCGAAACCATGCGTGACCGTGAAAAAAGAGGCTCTCTGCTTTGGGTGCTCGACAAAACCAAGACGGCAATGGGCAAGCGCCTTATAAGAAATTGGCTTGAATGTCCTCTCTATGACTGCGCCGCTATTTCAAAAAGGCATAATGCGGTTGCGGAGCTTTATGAGGACACGGCTAAAAGGCAGGAGCTTACTGAGCTTATGCAGGGCATTTACGATATGGAGCGGCTTATGACAAGAGTGCTTTACAATACTGCAAATGCCAAGGAATTGCTTTCGCTCAAAACAACGCTTGCGCCCTTACCGCAGATAAAGGAGTTATTAAAGGAGTCAAAGTCTGCACTGCTGAAAGAAACATATCAGGGACTTGACCTGCTCCAAGATGTCCGCACGCTTGTTGAAGAGGCAATAAGCGAGGACGCACCGTTTTCAGTGCGTGAAGGCTCTATGATTAAAGACGGCTTTAATAAGGAGTTGGACGAACTTCGTAAAATAGTATCGGGCGGTAAATCCTTCTTAACTGACCTTGAACTCAAGGAACAGGAGGAAACGGGCATCAAGAAGCTTAAAATCGGCTACAACCGAGTTTTCGGTTACTATTTTGAAGTGCCGAACGCCTTTAAAGAGCTTGTGCCCGAAACCTACATAAGAAAGCAGACTCTTTCAAACTGCGAAAGGTATATAACTCAGGAATTAAAGGAACTTGAAACAAAGGTTTTAGGCGCACAGGAGAGAATTGTTTCGCTTGAATATGAAATCTTCTGCTCAGTCCGTAAAAAGATAGGCGAGCAGTATGAGAGAACAAGCAGAACATCAAAGGCAATAGCTTTGATTGAT
Organism: uncultured Eubacteriales bacterium; assembly: GCA_900315985.1. Classification (GTDB taxonomy): domain Bacteria; phylum Bacillota; class Clostridia; order Oscillospirales; family Acutalibacteraceae; genus Fimenecus. The sequence goes on from ONBD01000062.1 coordinate 5,494, forward strand.
ACGCTTTGCTCTCTGGCTTCGGTAGCAGTTTCCAACAATTACACAAGACCCGACATAAATGACTCTGACGAAATAATTATCAAGGACGGCAGACATCCCGTAATTGAAAAAATGCTCAAGGACACGCCCTTTGTGCCTAATGACACACAGCTTGACTGTCAGGAGAACAGAATTGCAATTATTACAGGACCCAATATGGCAGGTAAATCTACATATATGCGTCAGGTCGCAATTATTGTAATAATGGCGCAGTTAGGCTCGTTTGTGCCTGCCTCATATGCTTCAATAGGACTTGTTGACAGCGTGTTTACAAGAGTAGGCGCATCAGACGATTTAGCTTCGGGTCAGTCCACATTTATGGTGGAAATGAGCGAGGTTGCCGAAATTCTCGAAAACGCAACGGCAAAAAGCCTTATAATTCTTGACGAAATAGGCAGAGGCACATCTACCTATGACGGTATGAGCATTGCAAAGGCTGTAATTGAATACACTGCCGACAAGAAAAAGCTTGGCGCAAAAACTCTTTTTGCAACGCATTACCATGAGCTTACAGAGCTTGAAAATGAGATGAGCTCTGTCAAGAATTACAATATAGCCGTTAAAAAGAGGGGCGAGGACATCATCTTCCTTCGCCGTATTGTCAGGGGCGGAGCTGACGGCAGCTACGGTATTGATGTTGCCCGTCTTGCAGGCGTACCCGACACGGTTGTTAAAAGGGCAAAGGTAATTCTTAAAGCTCTTGAGGAAAACGGCTCTGCAGTAAAAGTACCTGTAAGAGCTGAAATGCCCGAGCCTGACGATATGCAGGTAAGCTTCGGCTCGTCTGCAGGCAGTGAAATAGTTGACGAATTAAAAACGCTTGATGTCAACACTCTGACGCCCATTGAGGCTATGTCAAAGCTTTACGAATTGGCAAACAAAGCAAAGCAGAACGGTTAAATCCATATACCAATTTGAAACGGAGGTGCGGTTATGGGAAAAATAAATAAATTACCCAAGAATATCTGGGAGCTTATAGCCGCAGGCGAGGTTGTCGAAAGACCTGCCTCCGTGGTAAAGGAGCTGCTTGAAAATTCTATTGATGCAGGCGCAACTGCAATTACACTTGAAATTCAGAACGGCGGCATCCGTTATATAAGAATTACTGACAACGGCTGCGGAATTCAGCGTGAGGATGTACCTCTTGCCTTTTTGAGCCATGCAACAAGTAAAATTTCAACTGCGTCAGACCTTGACGCAATAGGTACTTTAGGCTTCAGAGGCGAGGCTCTTGCTTCTGTTGCTGCAGTTTCAAAGGTTGAAATAATGACAAAAACCGCCGAGGAACAGCTTGGCACAAGAATGGTTATTCACGGCGGCGAAACTGTCAGCCTTGATGACGCAGGCTGCCCGAACGGCACTACAATTATTATAAGAGAGCTGTTTTATAACACCCCTGCAAGAATGAAATTCTTAAAATCGGACAAATCCGAGGGAATGGCTGTTGCAGGTATAGTAGACAAAATCGCAATTTCACATCCCGAAATAAGCCTGCGCTTTATAAAAGACGGCAAGGAAGTTATCTGCACCAACGGCAGCGGCTCTGTTAAGGACGCTGTATTTGCCGTATGCGGCAGGGATTTTGCAGACACGCTTATTAACGCAGACTATGAAATCAACGGCGTTAAGGTTGAGGGCTTTATCTCAAAGCCTTTTAATTCCCGTGGCTCAGGCTCAATGCAGCTTTTCTTTGTTAATGACCGTTTTATAAAATCAAAAACTGCCGCAGCCGCTTTAAATGAAGCATACAAGAATTCAATTATGGTCGGCAGGTATCCTGCCTGCGTGCTGTTTTTAACGCTTTCTCCCGAGCTTGTGGATGTCAATGTGCATCCTGCCAAGACGGAGGTGCGCTTTTCAAACGAAAAAGCTATATTTGACGCTGTGTATTATGCGGCTAAAAATGCGCTTTCAAACGATAATTCAAGACCGCAGGTAAAGCTCGACAGCGGCGCTGTAAAAACAAATACAAATCTTAATTCAAATATACTTTCTGCGCCCGTGCCCGAAGCACAGCAGAGAAGCTTCAGCGACTATACCTTGCCCGAGAGGGAAAAAATACTCGACAGCTTTAACAATCCTTTTGTAAATAAGGAGTCAGAGTCTGCCAAGAGCACTCAATATACATTCAATGAACCGAAGTCAGAGTATTCAAATAAGGATGACGAAATAGACCTTTCTGTTAAAACAGGCGAATTAAATTCTCCTGCCGAAAGTCAGCCTGTACAGCCTATCACTCTTAAAACTGAAGAAAACAGAAAAGAAGAGGTTTCCTTTAAATATCTGGGCGAAGCCTTCAAAACATATATTTTTGCAGAGTATAACGGCAAGCTTGTTATAATCGACAAGCATGCGGCGCATGAAAGAATGCTTTTTAACAAGCTTAAGAAAAACCTTAAAAACGAAGGCTCACAGCTTCTTTTAAAGCCTGTCAGCGTTGTGCTTTCCAAGGACGAGTACATTGCAGTTACGGAAAACCTTGAAATAATGAAGAACGCAGGCTTTGAAATTGACGATTTCGGCAACGGCACGGTGCTTGTGCGCTCCTGTCATCTTGACCTTGAAAAAGAGGACATAACCGAGCTTGTCAGCGAGGTAGCTTCATACCTTGCAAGCAACAAAAAGGATGTCTTGCCCGAAAAGCTTGACTGGATTTATCACAACATTTCCTGCCGTGCGGCAATTAAGGCAGGCAACATTCAGACGGATTACGAGCTTATTGAATTTACAAAGCAATTATTGGCAGACGACGAGGTCAGGTATTGTCCTCACGGCAGACCGGTACTTATAGAGCTTACAAAATATGAGCTTGACAAGCAATTCGGGAGGATACAGTAATGCCAAAGCTTCCCTTGCTTGTAATAGTAGGACCGACGGCCTCGGGCAAAACAGGGCTTGCAGTTGAATGTGCATTGAATTTTAACGGTGAGGTTGTGTCAGCTGACTCAATGCAGATTTATAAGGGTATGAGTATCGCCACTGCAAAGCCTACAGAAGAGGAAATGAAGGGCATAGAGCATCACCTTACAGATTTCCTTGAGGTAAGCAAAAGCTACAGCGTAGCCGATTTTGTGCGGGATGCAAACAGAGAAATTGACATAGTATATTCAAAAAACAAGCTGCCGATTTTAGCAGGCGGCACAGGGCTTTATGTTGACAGTTTAGTCAATAATTTACAATTCGCTGAAGAAAAGGCTGACCCGCTTCTTCGTGCAGAGCTTAACGAAAAGCTTGAAAGGGTAGGCGCTGAAAAAATGCTTTCAGAGCTTGCCGTGTTTGACCCTGCTTCTGCTGCAAGGCTGCACCCCAACAACAAAAAAAGAATTGTAAGAGCCTTTGAGGTTTACCTCACCACAGGCAAAACTCTCACAGAAGTACAGCTGGAAGCCACGCAGGCAGAGTCAAGATTTGACGCCTTGTTTATAGGCATTAACTATAAAAACAGAGATGTTTTATATGACAGAATTGACCGCAGGGTTGATTTGATGCTTGCAAACGGACTCATAGAGGAGGCAAGGGAGTATTATTCCTTACCAAAAAAATCCACAGCTTCACAGGCTATCGGCTACAAGGAGTTGAAGCCGTATTTTGACGGCGAAATAACACTTGACGAAGCGGTTTCAAATTTAAAGCTTGCAACGAGGCATTACGCAAAAAGACAGCTTACATGGTTCAGAAGAAATGATAATATAAACTGGTTTTATCCCGATGAATACAAAAACAGCGCAGAATTTA
>ONBD01000062.1:9292-25263 GCA_900315985.1 uncultured Eubacteriales bacterium
TATTAAGGAGGCAATGAAATGAGCGGATTTCAGGATAATATTGTTAAGTTCAAGAACAATAAAAAATATATGACAATACTTTATGTTGTTATCGCCATAGCTTTTATTGCTTTCTTTTTATATCAGGTTTTCAAAATCAATTATGAGCCTGTCAAAACAGAGGTTGCCCTCGAAAAAACGGTTTCTGCTTCAGCTGTAACACAGGCGTTTATTGTAAGGGATGAGTATCCTATTGAGGCGTCTGTTACAGGCACTCTTGTCCCTCTTGTTGAGGACGGCAAAAGAGTTGCTTCGGGCGACAATGTAGCTGTTGTTTTTACAAGTGACGAGGCGGCTAAAACTTACAACGAAATTAAAGAGCTTGAAAAGAAAATTGAGTACTATGCGTCACTTCAGAATAAGGTCGGCGTGCAGACGGCAGACATAACTCCGCTTGACGAGCGCATTTATTCCTCCTGCGGCGATTTTGTTGCGGCTGTAAGCAGCGGTAAAATTGATACTCTTGACAGCTTCGAGGAAAAGGTGAGGGACGCCATAACCTCAAGACAGCTGTCAACGGGCGCAGTCATTGACCCGAGCGTAAAGCTTTCAGAGCTTACCACACAGCTTGAACAGCTTAAAGCAAAAAATATAGGCTACAGCACAATTACCGCACCGCACCCGGGGTATTATATAAGTGTTGCCGACGGCTATGAGTCTGCGGTAGCATATGCTGATGTTCCCGAGCTTAGAACTGCTGACGCAATGGCTGTTATAAACAATCCGCAGAAATCTGCCGACACGGAAAAATATATGTGCAAGCTTGTTGACGGCTTTAACTGGTATTTTGTCTGCGTAATTGATTATGACGACGCAGTAAAACTTACAAAGGGCGAGATCGTTGATGTTGCATTTACCATGACCACTGCAGAACCGCTTAAGGCTACGGTTGTCAACATTGCTGACACGGTTGACTATAAAACTGCGGTTATTTTAAAATCAAATCTTATGAACACCGAGTATGCAGGACTTCGCAATGAGCAGATACGCATCACCTTTGACAAGCACACGGGTTATCAGATAAGCAATAAGGCAATCCGTGAGGTTGACGGTCAGAAGGGCGTGTTTGTGCTTAACGGCAATATTGTAAAATTCAAAAAAATTAACATAGCATATTCCGACAGCGAGTATTCAATTTGCAACAACCCCGAAAATGAAGGCGGATTTGTTGAACTGTACGACGAGGTAATAGTGGAGGGCGTAGATTTATATGACGGAAAAATCATTGATTGAGGAAAAATTCAGAGATATTGAGTATAACCTCAAAACCATAAACGAAGAAATAGCCGAAGCGGCAATTAAATCGGGCAGGAAGCCTGAGGATATAGATTTTATGGCGGTTACAAAAACCGTTGACGAAATGTATATAAACCATGCTATCGACTGCGGAATAACGCTTATAGGCGAAAACAAGGTGCAGGAAATGCTCCGTAAGAAGCCGAATTTAAAGCTTGACGGCGTTAAAAAGAATTTAATAGGACACCTTCAGTCAAATAAGGCGTCGCAGATTGTCGGCGAGGTTGATATGATTGAGTCCGTCGACTCTCTGAAGATAGCAAAGGAAATCGGAAAGCAATCCGTCAAAAAAGGCATAACAACAGATATTCTTTTGGAGGTTAATATCGGCAGGGAGGAGTCCAAAACAGGTTTTATGCCCGAAGAGGTTGAAGAAAATCTTTATCAGATAGCCGAAATTGAGGGTATAAGGGTCTGCGGACTTATGACAATACCCCCAATTTGCGAAAATAACACAAAACTTTGTAATTTTTTTGAAAATATATACAATATGTATGTTGACATTGACTCAAAAATAATAGATAATGTATATATGAAAATATTGTCGATGGGAATGTCGGGCGATTATACCCAGGCAATTCTCTGCGGCTCAAATCATGTAAGAATAGGCTCCAAAATTTTCGGGCCGAGAATATATTAAATTCGGGAGGATATGGCAATGAGTTTTAAAGACAAGTTAAGCAACATTCTTAAGGTTTCAGAAGATGAGTATTACGACACACCCGAAACCGACGAATATGAAGAAGAGGAATTTGAAGAGGAAGAGGAATATGTAGAGCCCGTGCCGAGATTTAACCCCAGAGCAGCTAAAGAGGCAAAGGCTGAGCAAAATAAAGTAGTAAGCTTCAACGCTAACACAAAGCTTCAGGTTGTACTTACAAAGCCGAAGTCAATGGAAGAGGCAAGAAGCATTGCCGACAGCGTTAAGCAGAGAAAGGCAGTAGTCGTTAACCTTGAGTCAGTTAACGGCGACTCAGCAAGAAGAATACTCGACTTTTTAAGCGGCGTTACCTATGCAAAAGAGGCAACTATGCGCCAGATAGCTTCGGGTACTTTTATGATTACCCCCTTGAATGTTGATGTCAACGGCGACCTTATCAGTGAGCTTGGCAACAACGGCTTTGTATTTGACAGATAATTTTTTTGAGGTGAATAATTGATGTTAACTCCTGATAAGATTAAAAATAAAGAATTTCATACCACAGGCAAAGGCTCATACCGTTCGGAAGAGGTTGACGATTTCATGAAAGAGGTTCATGCCTCTTATGAAAAGGTTTTCCGTGAGAACGGTGAAATCATTAAGAAGATGAGCATCCTTGCCAATAAGGTTGAGGAATATAAAAAGGATGAGGACAGTCTGCGTCAGGCATTGCTTTCTGCACAGAAACTTGCTGACCAGATTACCTCAGAGGCAAAGGCTAATGCAGAAAAGAAGCTTGCCGATGCCGAAGCTAATGCCGAAAGCATTTTAAACGAGGCAAAGCAGAAGGCTGAAAGCCTTACAGCACAGGCAAAGACTGCCGCTGACGAGAAGCTTCATGACGCCAATAAAGAGGCAAATGAAATTCTCGGCGGTATCAACAGAAAGGTTACACAGGAAAAGCTTGTTCTGGAAATGCTCCAGAAGGAAGTAGGCGCATTCAAAAACAAGATGATGGATATGTATAAAGAGCATCTCACTCTTTTAGACAGACTTCCGTCTCTTGCAAGCGAGCAGCTTGAAGAGAAAGCACCTGCCGAAGAAGCTCCTGCTGAGGAAATACCTGCAGCAGAAGAGCCTGTACAGGCAGAGGAGAACGATTTAGAGGAAGCTGTTCCCGAGGCAGAGGAAATTTCAGACGAGTATCTTAAAGAAGGCTTTGTACTTGACGAGCAGGCAGATGAAGAACCGCTTCTTGACGAAGAAATCCATGAGGTTGAAGACGGTATTCCCGAGCTTGACGGCGGGGAAGAGGACGAAGAGCCTGAAATTATGACCTATTCTCCCGAAGCAGTAAAAGAAGAGGATGACGATTTCTTTACACTTGACGAGTCTGCGCTTGACGATGACGAAGAAGATACTGCAGATGAAGCAGAGGAAGCTTTTGAGGATATTTCATCGGGCGTTGACGAGGATGACGGCTTTTCACTTAATTTCGACGAGATAGACGATCTTGATGACGATGACGGGGAAGAGGTAATTGAGCCGAAGCCCGCAGAGTACGCATCGGCAGATGAGGAAGCAACCGACAAGGAAGCTGCTGACGATGACGATGATGACGAAGGCGCTATCTCCTTCAAACGCTTTTTTAAGAAAAAATAACCCGAGGTGAAAATATGCTCCAGCTAATTACGCTTATTATTATTGCAGCTCTGATTGCTGTCGATCAGGTAATTAAGCTTGTTGTTCTGGAGCATCTTGCACCTGTCGGAAGTATCACTTTAATAGAAAAATTCTTAAGCCTGACTTATGTTGAAAATACAGGTGCGGCATTTGGCTCCTTCAGCGCCCATACAACGCTGTTGAGTGTATTTACTGCGCTTGTGTTGATTGTCGGGCTTATTTATTTGTTATCGGGTAAGGTTAATTCAAAAATCGCCTATGCTTGCCTCACGGTTATTATAGCAGGCGGTATTTCAAACCTTTTAGACAGAATTTTCAGAGGCTTTGTGGTAGACTATATAGAGCCGCTGTTTGTAAATTTTGCAGTTTTCAATTTTGCCGACATACTTGTTACCTGCGGCGCAGGCGTGCTTATAATTTATCTTATTTACGATATGGTAAAAGGCGCAGACAGCAAAAACAGAGGTAAAGAAAATGAATAGCATAAGCGTACTTGTTGATGTCGAGTCAGAGGGCGAAAGAATAGACAAATACCTGTCATTTATTTTCCCTGCGTCCTCCCGCTCATATATTCAGAAGGCGATAGAAAGCGGCAATGTTGCAGTAAACGGCAAAGCTGTAACCAAAAATTACAAATTAAAGGCAAATGACAGCGTTGAGTACACGCCTTTAGAGCCTGTAAAGCTCAATGTTGAAGCGCAGAATATACCGCTTGATATTGTTTATGAGGATGACGATTTGCTCGTTGTCAATAAGCCTAAAGGTATGGTTGTTCACCCTGCGGCAGGCAATTTTGAGGGTACGCTTGTAAATGCGCTTTTATATCATTGCGGCGACAGCCTTTCGGGCATTAACGGCGTTTTAAGACCGGGAATTGTCCACAGAATTGACAAGGACACAAGCGGACTTTTAATTGTTGCAAAAAACGATTTCGCTCACAGAGGTCTTGCCGCTCAGATAAAAGAGCACAGCTTTTCAAGGGAATACCGTGCGGTTGTAACAGGGCATTTAAAAGAGCAGAAGGGCACAATCGTAGCTCCCATAGGCAGAAACCCGAAGGACCGCAAAAAAATGGCGGTAACGGATGTCAATTCAAAAAATGCCGTAACGCATTATGAGGTGCTGGAACAGTTTAACGGGTACGATTATATAAAATGCGTGCTTGAAACGGGCAGAACACATCAGATAAGAGTTCATATGGCTTATTCGGGCCATCCGCTTGCAGGCGATGCTGTTTACGCAAAGCCCAAGCCTAATGAATTAAAGCTTAACGGTCAGTGTCTGCACGCCGCTTTAATAGGCTTTATTCACCCGAGAAGCGGTGAGTATATGGAATTTAAGTCGGACTTGCCCGACTGGTTTAAACAGTTTTTAAATACGCTGAAGTAATATATTATCTTTTGTATACAAGGAGTGATTTTATGGATAATTCAAAGAAGAAGGAGCTTGCAGTTTTTGCAACCAAAGCCCGAATAGGCATTATTGAGGGCGTACACTCTGCAAAGGCAGGCCATCCGGGCGGCTCGCTTTCAATCTGCGAGGTTTTGTCTTATCTTTATAATGAAGAAATGAGGGTTGACCCCAAAAATCCGAAATGGCAGTCGAGAGACCGCTTTGTGCTTTCAAAGGGTCACGGTGCGCCTGCATTGTATGCAACACTCGCATTAAAGGGCTTCTTCCCCGTTGAAGATTTGAAAACCTTGAGAAAATCCGACTCATACCTTCAGGGACATCCCAATATGAATAAAATCCCCGGCGTAGATATGAGCACAGGCTCTTTAGGTCAGGGCATTTCAGCCGCAGTCGGTATGGCAATAGGCGCAAAGCTTGACAATGCAGATTTCAGAGTATATACAATCCTCGGCGACGGTGAAATCGAAGAGGGCGAGGTATGGGAAGCCGCTATGCTTGCAGGCAACAGACAGCTTGACAATCTTGTTGCAATAGTTGACTATAACGGACTTCAGATTGACGGCACAATCGAGGAGGTTAACTCCGCTTACCCGATAGCCGACAAGTTTAAGGCATTTAACTGGAATGTCATTGAAATTGACGGTCATAATTATGACGAAATCGAAGCTGCATTCAATAATGCAAAACAGACAAAGGGCAAGCCTACCTGCATAGTTATGAAAACAGTCAAGGGCAAGGGCGTTTCTTATATGGAAAACGCTGTCGGCTGGCACGGCAAGGCACCCAATGATGAGGAATATGAAATTGCAATGGGCGAGCTTAACGCCGCACTTAAAGAATTGGAGGCGTAATTATGGCAGATATTATTAAATGCGCAACCCGTGACGCTTACGGAAAAGCTCTTGTTGAATTAGGCGATAAGGGCGAAAATATTATAGTTCTTGACGCTGACCTTGCGGCAGCCACAAAAACGGGTATGTTCAAAAAAGCACATCCCGAGCGTTTTATAGATGTAGGCATTGCAGAGTCTAACCTTATGGGCGTTGCCGCAGGACTTGCCGCAACAGGCCATACTGTTTTTGCTTCGTCTTTTGCAATGTTTGCGGCAGGCAGAGCATTTGAACAGATAAGAAATTCAATAGGCTATCCGCATCTCAATGTTAAAATCGGCGCAACTCACGCAGGTATCTCGGTAGGCGAGGACGGCGCAAGCCATCAGTGCTGTGAGGACATTGCGCTTATGAGAACAATTCCGGGTATGGTAATTCTTAACCCTGCTGACGATATTGAGGCAAGACTCTGCGTTATGGCGGCTGTTAAGCATGACGGTCCTGTTTATATGCGTTTCGGCAGACTTGCAGTGCCGAGAGTATTTGACGAGAATTACAAGTTTGAAATAGGCAAGGGCAACATACTTCAGGAAGGCACAGATGTTACAATTATTGCAACAGGTCTTATGGTAAATGAGGCTCTTATTGCCGCAGAAAGCTTAAAGGCAGACGGCATTTCGGCAAGAGTTGTGAATATGGCAACAATCAAGCCCATTGACAGAGAGCTTATTATTGACTCTGCAAAGAAAACGGGCGTAATTGTTACCGCTGAGGAGCACAACATTATAGGCGGTTTAGGCTCTGCCGTTGCAGAGGTTACCGCTGAAACAGTACCCGTACCCGTCCTTCGTGTAGGCGTAAACGATGTATTCGGAAAATCAGGTCCTGCAGTAGAGCTTCTGCACATTTACGGTCTTGACGCCGAGAACATTGCCGCAAAGGCAAAAGAGGCTGTTAAGCTTAAAAAATAAGTCGAAAATACAAGAAATTCACCGGTTATGTACCTCTTTTGGCGCATAACCGGTGTTATTGTTATTACCGTGTAATCCATAAACCAATATTTGACAAATATAATTGTTTATAGTACAATATATTGTGGTTTTTTCTGGATTGACAGAAACTTGAAAAATTAAAGGACGGCAAAAGAATGGCAAAAAAAGCAGCTTATAATGAAGAAAGTATATCTCAGCTTAAAGGTGCTGACAGAGTAAGAAAAAGACCTGCGGTTATTTTCGGCTCTGACGGCATTGAGGGCTGTGAGCACGCTGTGTTTGAAATACTTTCAAACTCCATAGATGAGGCAAGAGAGGGCTACGGCACCGAAATTACCGTTACCCGTTTTCTTGACGGCTCAATAGAGGTCCTTGACCACGGCAGAGGTATGCCGATGGACTATAACGAAAAAGAGGGCAGGTATAACTGGGAGCTGCTGTTCTGCGAAATGTATGCAGGCAGTAAGTATGACACCAACAAGGGCGGCAGTTATGAATATTCCTTAGGTCTTAACGGCTTGGGACTTTGCGCCACGCAGTATGCTTCCGAGTATATGGAGGCTGAAATCCATAAAAACGGACTTTGCTATAAAATGAGCTTTAAAGAGGGCGAGCCTGTAGGCGAGCTTGTCAAGGAGCCTTATGCAAAAAGAGATACAGGCACACGCATCCGTTGGAAGCCTGACTTAAAGGTGTTTACAGACATCAACATTCCGCTTGAATACTATCAGGAAACCATAAAGCGTCAGTCGGTTGTAAATGCGGGTGTTAAATTTATTTTAAAGGACCAGAAAACCGCCGCAACCTTTGACAAGTACGAGTATTTCTATGAAAACGGAATAGTTGACTATGTAAAGGAAATTGTCGGTGATGACGCATTTTCATCTGTCGAGTATTGGCAGGCAGAGCGCAAGGGCAGAGACCGTGCCGATATGGATGACTACAAGGTGAAAATGAATATAGCTCTCTGCTTCTCAAACAAAGTGCAGTTTAAAGAGTACTATCACAATTCAAGCTTCCTCGAGCACGGCGGTGCTCCCGAAAAGGCAGTAAAAAGCGCATTTGTAGCGCAGATAGACTCATATCTCAAAGCTAACAACAAATATCTTAAATCAGACGCAAAAATCACATTTCAGGATGTTGAGGACTGCCTTGTAATTGTAATTTCCTCATTCTCAACGCAGACCTCCTATGAAAATCAGACCAAAAAGGCGATTACCAACAAATTCATACAGGAGGCTATGACTGAATTTTTAAAGCACAGCCTTGAGGTTTATTTTATTGAAAATAAAATTGAAGCCGACAAAATTGCCGAGCAGGTGCTTATAAATATGCGCTCCCGTATTAAAGCGGAGTCAACACGCCTTAATATCAAAAAGACCTTGCAGACGGGCAACAGTATGACAGACCGCATTGAAAAGTTTGTCGACTGTCGCTCAAAGGATGTAAACGAAAGAGAAATCTTTATAGTTGAGGGTGATTCGGCTCTCGGCGCATGCAAGCAGGCGAGGGACTCCTCCTTCCAGGCTGTAATGCCCGTAAGAGGTAAAATTCTTAACTGCCTGAAGGCTGAATACCCCAAGATTTTCAAAAGCGAAATAATTACGGATTTAATCAAAGTTCTCGGCTGCGGCGTAGAGGTAACCTCAAAGTCAAATAAGGGACTTTCAATGTTCAGTATGGACAACCTGCGCTGGAGCAAGGTTATAATCTGTACCGATGCCGATGTCGACGGCTTCCAGATAAGAACTCTTATTCTTACCATGATTTACCGACTTATGCCCACTCTTATTAAAGAGGGCAAGGTATTCATAGCAGAGTCGCCGCTTTACGAAATCAATACCAAGGACGAAACCTGGTTCTGCTATACCGAAAAGGAAAAGGCAGACGCTATTGAAGAAATAGGCAATAAGAAATATACAATTCAGCGTTCAAAGGGACTCGGTGAAAACGAGCCTGAAATGATGTGGCTTACTACTATGAATCCCAAAACACGCCGTCTAATAAAAGTAGAGCCCGATTATAATCCCGAGGCTGTTGCAGACAAATTCGACCTGCTCTTAGGCGACAATTTGCAGGGCAGAAAAGATTATATTGCCGAGCACGGCTATGAATATATTGATCTGACAGACTTGTCATAATAAATAATTACAACAAAACAATAATATATCCGAGGTAAAACAATGCCGAGAAAAAAGAAAACAGAAGAAATAAATCATGACGAAAATGAGCTTAATCAGAATGCTCATATTTCAGGTGCAGGCGAAATTGTAAATCAGAACATTATTGACACTCTTGAGGTCAACTATATGCCTTATGCCATGAGTGTCATTATGTCGAGAGCCATACCCGAAATTGACGGCTTCAAGCCCTCGCACAGAAAACTGCTTTATACTATGTATAAAATGGGACTTCTTACGGGCGGCACAATTAAATCAGCCAACATTGTAGGCCGTACAATGCAGTTAAATCCGCACGGCGACGCCGCAATTTACGAAACCATGATAAGACTTGCCCGTGGTAACGAATCCCTTTTGCATCCCTATGTTGAGTCAAAGGGCAACTTCGGTAAGGCTTATTCAAAAAATATGCAGTATGCCGCCTCCCGTTACACCGAGGCAAAGCTTGCTCCTATTGCCGCAGAGCTGTTTAAGGACATTGACAAGGACACAGTAGACTTTGTACCAAATTACGACAACACGATGACAGAGCCTACCTTGTTCCCCGTAACCTTCCCGTCAGTGCTTGTAAATGCAAATATGGGTATTGCTGTCGGTATGGCGTCAAATATATGCTCGTTTAATCTGGGCGAAATCTGCAATACAACAATAGAGCTTATAAAGGACCCCGAAGCCGATATTACCGAAACTCTTAAAGCACCTGATTTTATAGGCGGCGCACAGCTTGTCTATAATGCTGAGCAGATGAAAGAGATTTACAATACGGGCAGGGGAAGCTTCAAGTTTCGCTCAAAATATACCTACGACAAAAAGAATAACTGTATTGATATTACCGAAATTCCTGCTACTACCACATCAGAGGCTATTATTGATAAAATACTTGAATTAGCCAAGGCAGGCAAGGTAAGGGAAATCTCCGATATCCGTGATGAAACTGACAAAAAGGGTCTGAAAATCACAATCGACTTAAAGCGAGGCACCGACCCCGACAAGCTTATGAAAAAGCTGTTCAAGGCAACACCTCTTGAGGACTCCTTCGGCTGTAATTTCAATGTGCTTATTGCAGGCTCGCCGCAGGTGTTGGGTGTTCGTGATTTGTTGCTTGAATGGATAGCCTTCCGTACAGAATGTGTCAACCGCAGAGTTTTCTTTGAGCTTAACAAAGCAAAGGAAAAGCTTCATTTGCTTGAAGCTCTTCAGAAAGTTCTTCTTGACATTGACAAGGCAATTAAAATCATCCGTTCAACCGACGAGGAGTCTGCGGTTATTGAAAACTTGATGATAGGCTTCNCATCTTAACCGTGAGTACATCTTAAAGCGTACTGCCGATGTTGAACAGCTCAGAAAAGATATTGAGGATATGGAGGACATTCTCTCTTCAAAATCAAGAGTTAAGAAAATCATAGTGTCAGAGCTTAAAGAGGTAGCCGAAAAGTACGACAAGCCGAGAAGAACCGAAATCATATACGCTGACGAAGAAACAGACGAGGTTGAAATTGAGGAAGTTCCCGACTACCCCGTAACGCTGTTCTTTACAAAAGAGGGCTATTTCAAAAAGATTACGCCTCAGTCTCTTCGTATGAGCTCCGAGCAAAAGATCAAAGAGGGCGACGAAATCACACAGACCATAGAGTCCAACAATAATTCAGAGCTTCTGTTCTTTACCGACAGATGTCAGGTTTACAAGGCAAAGGTGTCTGATTTTGCCGACACCAAGGCAAGCGTGCTCGGTGATTTCGTAGCAAGCAGTCTTGAAATGGACAAGGACGAAAATGCCGTTTATATGGTCAATACAACCGATTACAAAGGCTATATGCTCTTCTTCTTTGAAAACGGTAAGGTCGCAAAGGTTGATTTGAATGCATACGCCACAAAGACCAACCGTAAGAAGCTTATAAAGGCTTACTGCGAGAAATTCCCGCTGGTTGCCGTAAGATATATCCGTGAGGACACGGAATTTGTCTTAAAGTCGACCTCAGGCAGAATTTTACTTCTCAACACAGGCGCAATTGCGCCCAAGACCACAAAGGACACGCAGGGCGTAAGCGTAATGACGCAGAAGAAAAATCACAGGCTTACGGCAGTTGAAGATTATAAAGAGGGCATGTTCCAGAAGCCTGCAAGGTACAGAACAAGAAATCTGCCCGCAGCAGGTTCAACCCTTTCCTCTGAGGATGAGGGCGAACAGCTGTCGCTGATATAAACCTGACTTAAAAAATCGGAGTTTGTAGAGTTCTTTGCAAAGTAACAAAGAACAACTACCGCCCCATCTCAGAGGGGGCTGGCATTTTGCGAAGCAAAATGACTGGGGGAGTAATAATAAAACAAAAACTCCCTCAGCCTCACTTGCGTTCGGCAGCTCCCTCGGGGAGGGAGCGGTAGATATACGCCGTAAATTTGCAAAATCAATGACCTCGCCAAACTCAAATTTTCCAAATCAAAAACGGGCGGTTTAACCGCCCGTTTTTCTTTATTATTACTTTTTATTGTGCCTTTTCGGTTTTATTTTCAGACTTTTTGTCTGCAATCAAATCCAGAACAACAAGTACAAGGCAGGCAAGTCTTAACGCAAAGCCTGCAATCTCAAACGGCAATTCAAACGCCGAATTAAAGCCGAAGGGCATTGCCCTTGTTACGAGGTCTGCAAGTATTAAAGCTATAAAAACATATCTTATATTCTTAGCTGTTTTGTATTTTCCGTTTAACAGTTTGTTACATATAATTCCGAAAATCAGAGCGAATAAAAGCAGCGCAAAATACACTGCGATTTCACTTTTTGAAATTCGGTAAAGATATGAAAGTCCGAGTGCTTCAAGCCTTGGTATCAAGCACATACCCGAGTCAAAAATTATACCCGAAATGCTTTTCTTCATAATCAGACCTGCATAGCCCGATACTGCGAAAATATAGACAAGGGGCAGCAGAGATGAAATCTGAAAAATGTAAACATACAGCTTTGCACCGCTAAGCTGTTTTTGCTTTTTTACTGAGAATTTCATTTCTTCACCTCCTCAAGAGTTTTCTCAAGAAAGTTCTCGTCGAATTTGTTAGCTAAATCAAACTGATTTTCAACAGTATATTCAACCTGTGCAGAAGCAGGATTTATATAAATCACATCAAACCTGTTGTCTACATCGTCAATGTCCGAGCTCATTGCATAGAGCTTGCAGAAAGAGTTGGTCTTGGGGTAATTTGACGGCATTATGAAATTGCTCTGGCACACAAGCTCGCCCGAAGCGCATCTGCCTCTTAAAAGCGTGTCCTTATACAAAACCTCTTTTGAAAAATCTTTTAAGCTTATTCTCACAAGCTGGGGAGTTACAAGACCGAGCGTGGTTGTAACATATTCGTTCGTATAAAGGTAATCGCCCTCAACAGCGGAGCCCCAATCATAGCCGAATGTGCCTTCAACCCTGAGTACGCAGGTGTTTTCGTCGCCCTCGTAAAGTCCGTCTGGCTCAAGGGAAGAGTATTTTATTGCAAAATTCGTTCCCTCAATACGGTTAAAGCTGTTTACTGGAAAACGGTCAGCCAAATTGACAAGCTTTACCGTAAAGAAAAAGGCAATTGCGGAAAAGCAGGCGACAATTATTAAAATCATATTGAATGACATTTTGTTGTTTTTCATTTCTTCAACACCTTATAAGAACTGAAATTCATTATACCGCAGCACAGATTAAAAATCAATATAATTATAACATTATAGATATTTGAGTTGTATTTATTTTTGAATTATGCTATTATACAATTGAGGAAGAATAACCGTTGTTTCAAATAAAGGAGAATAATTATGAAAAAGATTATTTCCGTAATTCTTGCTTTGATTATGGTGCTTACTGCATTGCCTCTGGTATCGGTAAGCTCTTATGCAGAGGATGAGGTAGTGTATGAGGTTCACACTTGGGAGGAACTTGACGCAGCTTTCCGTACCGCAAATTATGACGGTGCCGAATATACCGTCAGGCTTATGAACAATCTGTACTTCAGCGCAATCGATACCGCAAGAACAGCGACCTATGTTAAAATGACCGAGATTTTCGGCGGTATTGTTACCTTTGACTTTAACGGTCATACGCTTTCATGTACGGACACTGTTTCGGAAACGGACCTTGACTACTGTCTGTCGGATTTCCTGAGAATTGATTTGCATCAGATAGACGCCGATACCGGTTCCGTGCTTCGTTTCACCGACTCTGTCGGAGGCGGCGGTGTTTCGATGATTTCCAAGCGAGGCAAAGACAGCCAGCTTGCTGCATTGCATGTTGCTCACAACAAATGGTACAAGAAGTTCGGCTATCCGCAGTCCTCAAGCAAGTGCGATAATGTGGTAATCTTTGACGGCGGCACATATACCCTTACCGCTTCGTGCACAAAGTTCGGCAGAGGAACGCTGAACCGTGAGAATGCATACAGAGGAACGGTTATTGTGGACGAGGTTCAGGCGACAGTTAACGGCGGTACATTTATCGCTCAGGGCGACGGCACGGGCGTTGATGAGTGCTACCGTGAGCTTTCCGCTTTGGCAACCGCCTGCTCGGTAACAAATCCGAGCGGTATTTTCTCGAGTACAAAACTTGATTTCATTCCGAACTGTTATGCAGGCAGTCTTGTAATCAACGGCGGTTTGTTCCAATCGGTCGGTTACTCGGTGCATCATTTTGATAAGGGTAACTCCAGCGGATACTCCGGACCTACCGTAAATTCAACCGGTTGTATGCTGTTCCCGAAAATCTACGGCGGCACATTTATCGGTCGAATGGGTTTCGTCGGTATGACATTCACCTATAACAACGGCTACAGCGATTTCAGGGAAAAGGCGGCTTCCGATATTATCAAGGCAAGCGCAAACACGGTTGTCAAAGGAAAGAAGCAGAACAACTCCAGCATCAACGGACTTGACGGACTGACTCTGGGCGACCTTCACAATGTCAAGACTTTCTACATCGTCAGTGAGGACTTCCTGAATTTCAGAACAAGTCCTGTTGCGCAGTCCTTCCCCGCAACGCTTGAAAGAGATACTTCTCAAAGCGATACATTTGAAGCACTTTACGATATTCCTTCGTATATGTCAGGTATGCCTGTTTCAACCGAGATTACACTTGTTCCCAACGGCGGAACGGCAACAACCGCCAATGCAGACAGCTATACAGTTAATTATGCGAATTATCCCAACGGGCTTACGGTGAACATTAAAACATCATTCACCTTTGGCGGTGAGGATATTGTTGCGGAAAGAACATACGAAGTTGATGTTACAGATGCGCCTCAGGCGGCGAATATTATCAGTAATCCTGTTTCAACGACCGTTGAACCGGGCGAATGGGCGAGTGCAACTGTTATAGCTGACCACGCAACCGCTTACAACTGGCAGTATAACATGGGCGGTACATGGGTAAATCTGTCGCAGTATGCTTCTTTACTGTCAGGTAACGGAACTGAAATTGAAGGATATAATACTCCTACTCTAAGAGTTAAAGTTGACGGTATTACGAGCGAAAGATTCCGTTGCCGTGTTACCGGCACAAACGGGACGGTAACAACCGTTCCCAACAGCAGCGGTATTTATTTCGACTTCGGTAAGAAGCCGACAGTTTCAAGCTTTGAAGGCGGCAATTATATTAACGGTGAAGATGCGAGCTTTACATTAAAGGTAAAATATCTTGAAGCTTCCAACGCCGACACGGTTCTCTGGTTTATAGCTGACAGATCCGGCGGCAGTCTGCAAATTAAGTCGGTTGACGATTTCTGCACCGAAAAGGGAATAACATACGAAAAGAAAACACTGCCCAAGCTCAACCGTGCCGAAATAACCTTCCACGGCGTAACCCCAGCCAAGGTCAATAAATGTTCGGTATGTTACAGACTTGAAAACCGTATAAATACAGTAGATGTAAATCCCGAAAGCGATTTAGGCTGCCTGCCGTTTAAGCAGTATAAAATGTACGGCTATATTACAAGCTATTGGAACAATACTGACGATATAACCGTTCAGCTTATTCCTTCGGGAAATACAGAAGCAACTTATGAGACTGTTACAATCGGCAACAGCGCAAGATATACCTTCTCTGATGTAGATGCAGGTGCATATACCCTCAGAACAGTCAAGAACTGCCATGTGATTGACGAACAGGAAATTACAGTCAGCACAGCGACACTAAGTCATAATGTTGAGCTTCAGTTGTCCTGCGATATGGATGATGATAAGGATATCAAGATTGAAGATTACGCAGCTATAAAAGCTTTTGTAAGTAATGGCAATTATAATAATTCGCAGTTGATAATTGCCGACTTCAACCATGACACCGCACTTGACGCTTTTGACTTATTCTACGCAGATAAAATGCTCAACGGTCTTATCTGAAAATTAATAAAAAACAAGCCGCAGTAACTTAAATTACTGCGGCTTTAATTCAGCCTTTTTATTCGCTCACAATGTTGTTCATCCACACGCCTTTTTTAACAAGCACTGTGCCTATAACACATTTTATCCAGTCAGCCATCTGCACAAAAGCGAAAATCCATATTATATAAAGGTTTGTGTAACGGCTGAGCAAAAATGCAACAGGGACGCTCACAACCCACATAAACACACTGTCAAACAGGAAGGTAATAACCGTTTTTCCGCCGGAGCGGAGTGTGAAGTAGGTGGTGTGCAAAAGACCTATCTGAGGCGTGAAAATTGCCTGTGTAATCAGAAACTGACTTGCAATTCTTTTAGCTTCGTCTGTGGTGTTGTAAATCTGCGGAAATACGTGCGAGGTTGCGGCAATAACAATGCCGACAGCTGTCGCAATGAATACTGCAAAGGCAATGATTTTTTTATCTTCATCCTTTGCCTGCTCATATCTTTTTGCGCCGAGGTGCTGACCTACAATGATGGCAATAGCGTCGCCCATGG
>ONBD01000036.1 GCA_900315985.1 uncultured Eubacteriales bacterium
GACAAAATGAACCTGTCAATTCTTGACATTGACGGCGAGGTGCTTGCAATTTCACAGTTCACACTCTGTGCAGATGTCAAAAAAGGCAACCGCCCGTCATTTATAAATTCCGCAGAGCCGACAGAAGCAAACCGACTTTATGAGTATTTCTGTGAGCAGCTGAAGCAAAACGGCGTGCGTAAGGTTGAAAAAGGCGTTTTCGGAGCGCATATGGAGGTTTCCCTTTTAAATAACGGACCTGTTACAATTCTTTACGACACAGACATCTGGTCGGGCAGGGGGTAATTATGTCGCTTATGGTTGAGTTCTTGCCGCTGGGTCCCGTACAGGCTAATTGCTATATAGTAACAGATGAGGCTTCGGGCTTGTCTGCCGTCATTGACGCAGGGGATTTTAACGAAAGCCTTAAAGAAAAAATCAAAAATAAAAATGTTATATATATAATGCTCACCCACGGGCATTATGACCATATACTCGGTGTGTATGACTTAAAGCAATTTACGGGCGCAGAGATCCTTATTCACAAGGCTGACGCTGATTGCCTTTTTGACGAAAAACGCAGTCTTTCGTATTATTCCTATATGCCCGGCGCACAGAAGCCGCTGACTGCCGACAGACTGCTTGACGAGGACGACACGGTTACTCTCGGAGAAACCGAATTTAAAGTTCTGCACACCCCCGGGCACACCTCGGGCAGCGTTTGCTTTGCAGACGAAAAGAACAGAATTATGTTCACGGGCGACACTCTTTTTTGCCTTACCTGCGGCAGAACGGATTTGCCTACCGGTGACGATTATCAGATGTATGAATCGCTTAAAAGATTAAAGGAACTTGACGGCGATTATACTGTTTATACGGGTCATAACCGAAGCACAACGCTTTCTGCAGAGAGAGTGCGCAACAGATATATGCGGAGAATATAGATGATACTCGAAATTATAAATCACGAATATCAGTACGAAGCGGAAAAACTGACAAGGGTTTTCTGCCCCAACGAAAAAATCAGCGTGATGTTTGAAAAGTCTGCTTGCGAAAACGAAGCTGTGCTGACTACGCTTTTTGAAAATGACGCTTGCTTTGTCAGCTTTACCGACAAAAATAAGAATACGCTTTTTTCTGAAAGCAAATCACTTGACGGCGTAACCGATAAAGAGCTTGTAATGGCACAGCTTATGTTCAGCTGTCTTGAAAAGATTACGGGTTATACTCCAAAATGGGGTATGCTGACAGGAATACGCCCGTCAAAGCTGCTTCGCTCGTTAAAAGAAAAGTACGGCAATGAAAACGGCAAACGGATGTTTTCCGAAAACTACCTTGTAAGCAAACAGAAAACCGAGCTTGCAGACAGCGTGGCAAATGCTGAGCAGAAAATAATTTCACTTTCAAAGCCTGACTCGTTCAGTATTTATGTTTCAATTCCCTTCTGCCCGACAAGGTGCAGTTATTGCTCGTTTGTTTCGCACGATATGACGGCAGGCACCGTAAAAAAGCTGATGCCCGACTATCTTGACTGTCTTGAAAAGGAAATTTCTTACACCGCCCAAATAGCAAATGAGCTTGATTTAAGACTTGAAAGCATATATTGGGGCGGCGGCACGCCCACAACGCTTGAAGCTGACGGGCTTAAAAGAATTATGACCGCAATAGCTGACAGCTTTGATTTGTCAACTCTTCGTGAATACACAATCGAAGCGGGCAGACCCGACACCGTAACCGAAGAAAAGCTTAAGATAATGAAAGCAGGCGGAGTGTCGAGAATAAGCATAAATCCGCAGTCGTTTTCTGACAATGTGCTTAAGGCTATCGGCAGACGGCACACAGCAGAGCAGACGGTAACTGCCTTTAATATGGCAAGGGAAGCGGGCTTTGACAATATAAATATGGATTTGATTGCAGGGCTTCCCGAGGACAGCCTTGACGGCTTCAGGGCTTCTCTTGACAGGGCTGTTGAGCTTGCTGCAGAGAATATCACAGTTCACACACTTGCCTTAAAGCGCTCTTCATATATGGGCGAGCAGGGCAGGGTGCAGGTACAAAGGGCGCTTGAAGCCTCGGCAATGCTTGATTACACTTACAGCACATTGACAGACAAGGCGTATTACCCGTACTATATGTACCGTCAGTCAAAAACGCTGGGCAACCTTGAAAATACGGGTTACTGCAAAGAGGGCAGGGAGTGTCTTTACAACATCTTTATGATGGAGGAGTGTCATTCCGTATTTGCTCTCGGAGCAGGCGGAGTAACAAGGCTGAAAGAGCCTGAAGGCGAAAAAATCAGCAGAATATTCAACTACAAATACCCGTATGAATATATTAAAGACTTTGATGAGCTTATTAAAAGAAAAGACGAAATATTAAGGTTTTACCACAATAAAAAATGAGGTGACACAATGGGAATAATCAATAATCACTTGGAATATATAAACGAGCTGTCTGCAGCTAATCCGCAGGCTCTTGTTGCCCGTGCCGAGCTGCGTTACAGAAACATAATAAATAATATTGCAGAAAAAGCCCTCGACAAGAACGGCAGAGAAATAATTATGCTCGCAGGACCCTCCTCGTCGGGTAAAACTACAACTGCAAATAAAATCTCACAGACCTTTACCTCTCTGGGTATGGACACTCATGTAATATCGTTAGATGATTTTTATCTAAACCGTGAAGACATACCCGGTTATGCAGAGGGCAATCCCGATTTTGAAACGGTGTATGCGCTTGACTTGCCGCTTATTACCTCCACTCTCAAAAGTCTTATGGCAGGCGAAACTACCGATATGCCGTCCTTTGACTTCAAGGCAGGCAAAAGAAAAGCGGAATATACAAAGCTCAAGCTTGACAGCAATGACGCTATTATTGTTGAAGGTCTGCACGCCCTTAATCCCATTGTTACAAGCGACCTTGAAATGCTTCGTATGATGAAGATATATATAAGTGTTTCTACAAGAATTTACGACCTGAAGGGCAAAATCATACTCAACAAAAGAAATCTCAGGTTTGTACGCAGACTTATAAGGGATTTTAATTTCAGAGGCAGCTCGCCCAACAATACCTTTAAGCTCTGGCAGGGCGTATGCGAGGGCGAGCAGAAATACCTTTTCCCCTACCGTGATTTTGCAGATGTCAGAATAAACTCAATTCATCTTTGCGAGCCGTGTGTTTTCAGGGACAGGGCAATAGAGCTTCTTACGGCCTGCGAAATTGACGAGGAGTTTCAGGCTGACGCAAAGCGTCTTGTTCATTCGCTAAAAAAATTCAACACTGTTGACTCAACGCTTATTCCTAAGGATTCGCTTTTAAGAGAGTTTATCGGTTAATACCGTTACCCATATAATCAAAGAGGTGGTTTTATTGGCACAGGGCAAAAGAAAAAGCCAATCACTGTTAAACGGTGCAATGGTGCTTGCCGCTGCAACCTTAATAGTTAAAATAATAGGAATTCTTTATAAAATTCCGCTTTCAAATATGGTCGGCGCTGTCGGCAGAGGCTATTTTGACTCTGCTTACAACCTTTATATACCGATTTATACCATTTCAATGGCAGGACTGCCCGTAGCTGTTTCAAAGCTTGTTTCGCAGAATATGGCTCTCGGGCGTTACCGTGATGTGAGAATGATTTTCAAGGTAGCCGCAAGACTGTTCCTTATAACAGGTACGCTCGGCACGCTGCTGCTTCTGATTTTGTCGTACCCTTATGCATATCTTGCAAAGAGCCTTGAAGCATTGCCTGCAATTTTTGCAATTACCCCGTCAATTTTCTTTTGCTGTATAATGTCAATTTACCGTGGCTATTACAACGGTATGAGAAATATGACACCCACTGCAATGAGCGAGGTGTGGGAGGCAGTCGGCAAGGTTGTTTTCGGACTTGCCTGCGCAAAGCTTTCAATCACTTACGGCTACTCCCGTTTTGAGCAGGGACTTACGGTTTACGGCAAAACCGTTGCAGACGAAGCCGAAGCGGCATCTGCAATATATCCTTATGCGGCGGCTGCCGCTGCAATAGGCGTAACCGTCGGCACAATAGTCGGCATGGTCTATATGATGATACTTTATAAAGTCAAGGGCGACGGTATAACCAGACGGGAGCTTGCCTCCTCGCCGAAGCCCGAAACCTCAACCGGCATAGCAAAGGCTTTAATGGGTCTTGCAATTCCCGTTGTAGCCTCAAGCCTTGTGTTCAGCGTAACAAATCTGATTGACTCAATGACAATTCAGAACAGGCTCGCTACCATGATTGAGGGCAACCTTGATTTTATAAGAAATCTGTATAACGCCCAGCTGAGTGTTTCAAATATACTTGACGCCGACATACCGAAATATCTGTACGGCGCATACACCATGAGCCTTGATTTTAAAAATCTTATTCCCTCGATTACAATGACCCTCGGCGTCAGCGCAATACCTGCGCTGTCTGCGGCATGGGCGCTGAAGGACAAAAAGCAGCTTAAAACCTCGGTTGAGTCGGTTTTAAGAGTAACTATGATGTTCTCACTGCCTGCAGGCATAGGCATGGGTGTGCTCGCTTACCCGATTTTGCAGATGATGTACGAAACAGGCAAATCCGCCGACGCAGTTTCAATAGCGGCTCCCATAATGGCAGCTTACGGCTATACAATATTCCTGATTTCCCTCTCACAGCCTATGACAAATATGCTTCAGGCACTCGGCAAGGCAAAAATCCCCGTAATTTCGCTTTCAGTCGGCGCAATAGCAAAGGTTATAACAAACTATATATTTATAGGCATACCTTCAGTTAACATAAACGGTGCAGTTGTGGGCACGGTTGTGTGCTACACTATTATAGTGGTTATAAACCTTGTAGCTCTGCTCCGTTTTACTAAGGTAAAGCTCAACTTTATGTCGGTTGCGGTAAAACCGCTTATCTGCAGTGTGCTCTGCGGTGTGGCGGCATACACAAGCTACGGTATTTTCAATAATGTTCTGCCCGAAATAGATAAGGGCGGACATTCCGTTACAAACATCATAGCTACGGCAATTGCAGTCTTTTTTGCGGTCGTAATTTATGCCGTTTCCATGCTTTTATTGAACGGAATAGCAAAAGAAGACATAATTATGCTCCCAAAAGGAGAAAAAATTGCAAAAACACTTGCAAAATATGGATTTATAGAGTAGAATATACAGAGGATACACAATATGTTGTTAGATTTCAGCTTTAAAGAAAAATACAATATTGACGATTTGCTTGAGATTATGAAAATACTCCGTTCACCCGAGGGCTGCCCGTGGGACAGGGAGCAGGATCATAAATCAATTAAGAAATCACTTATCGAAGAAACCTATGAGGTTATAGAGGCTATCAACAAAGAGGACAATACTCTTTTATGCGAGGAGCTCGGCGATGTGCTTTTGCAGGTTGTGTTCCATGCGCAGATGGCTGACGAAAAAGGCAATTTCAATTTTGCCGATGTAACCGACGGCATCTGTAAGAAGCTTATAGAAAGACATCCTCATGTTTTCGGTGATGTAAAGGCTGACACAAGCGACCAGGTTCTTGTGAATTGGGAGCAGATAAAGTCAAAGTCCAAAAACCGCAAAACACAGACTGACAAAATGCTGAGCGTTCCCCGTGAGCTGCCTGCTTTGATGAGAAGCACAAAGCTTCAGGAAAAGGCGGCAAAGGTCGGCTTCGACTGGCAGAGTGTTGACGGTGCTCTTGAAAAGATAGATGAGGAAAAGAAAGAGCTTGAGCAGGCAATTAAAGCGGGCGACAAAAAGAACATTGAAGAGGAGCTCGGCGACCTGCTGTTCTCGGTTGTCAATGTTTCGAGGTTTGTAGGCGTTGACGCTGAAGAGGCTCTTACAGCTTCGGCAGACAAATTCTTAAATCGCTTCTCCGTTGTTGAGAAGCTTGCTGATGAACGGGGCTTGAATATGTCCGAAACCTCGTTGGAGGAGCTGGACAAGCTCTGGGAAGAGGCAAAACTTACACAGTCCAAATAAAGTGGCAAAACACTTTTGGTAAATAAAAAAACAAAAAATGGAGGAAACAAAAATGAATAAGACTGATCTTATCGCAGCAGTAGCAAAGAAAGCTGACCTTTCAAAGAAGGACGCAGACGCAGCAGTAGCAGCTACATTCGACGCAATCAAGGGCGCTCTTAAGAAGGGTGACAAGGTTCAGCTCATCGGCTTCGGCACATTCGAGGTTCGTAAGCGTGCTGCTAAGCAGGGCCGTAACCCCAGAACTGGCGAAACAATGAAGATTAAGGCTTCTAAGGTTCCCGCATTCAAGGCTGGTAAAGCTCTTAAAGACGCTGTTAAATAATAGTGTTTAAAATTACGGAGGGAGATTTAATCTTCCTCTGTTTTTTTATACTGTTTTATGTTATAATGCCATTGGGTGATTATATGAGATTAGACAAATACTTAAAAAATTCAAGAATAATAAAACGCCGCACCGTAGCAAACGAGGTGTGCGACGCAAAGCATGTAACGGTCAACGGCAAGGTTGCCCGTGCTTCATATGATGTCAAGGTCGGCGATGTAATTGAAATTCAGTTTGGCGAAAAGCTGACAAAATACGAGGTTTTAAGCGTGCAGGAGTATGCCACAAAGCAATCCGCCGCAGAGATGTTCAGAGAAATCAAATAGAAAAATCTTCAATGGAAATATATTACAGCTGAATTAAAAACGCTCCGTAAGTCAATAATTACTATGAAGTAATTATTAAACGGGGCGTTTTAATGTTATACAGCAAGGTTGAAATCTGCGGTGTAAATACGGCGAAGCTCAAGGTGCTCAGAGAAAAAGAAAAAATAGAGCTTTTAAAGCGCATAAGGGAAGGCGACAAAGCTGCCCGTGATACGCTTATAAACGGAAATCTCAGGCTTGTTTTATCTGTAATTCAGCGCTTTACAAACAGAGGCGAAAATCTTGACGATTTGTTTCAGGTCGGCTGTATAGGTCTTATTAAAGCGATTGACAACTTTGATATTTCTCAGAATGTCCGTTTCAGTACCTACGCCGTGCCTATGATTATAGGCGAGATTAAAAGATACCTCAGGGACAACAACTCCCTTCGTGTCAGCCGTTCAATGAGAGATACCGCTTACCATGCCATGCAGGTTAAGGAGCAGCTGCAGAACAAGCTTAACCGTGACCCAACTGTCAGTGAAATTGCAAAGGAACTCGGCGTTGACGAGGCAACCGTTGTAATTGCGCTTGAAGCCATAGTCGAGCCTGTTTCGCTGTATGAGCCTGTTTATTCCGACTCGGGTGACACAATTTATGTAATGGACCAGATAAGCTCAATTGATTCCGACAAGGATTGGCTTGACGAAATTATGATAAAGCAGTCGATTAAGGACTTGTCGCCAAGAGAAAAGCAGATACTGTCGCTGCGCTTTATGAAAGGCAAAACACAAATGGAGGTAGCAGAGGAAATAGGCATTTCTCAGGCGCAGGTGTCCCGTCTTGAAAAGGGAGCCATAGAAAAAATAAAAACGAGCTGAGTATCAGCCGTCACGGAAAAGCTTGCCGAGCATACCTGCTTTGGCAGGCTTTTCTTTTATGCAAAGCTTTAAATCTATACTTATAAGTATAGTGTCCTCGCCTATGGTCTGTATATCATCCCAGAGTATTCTGACTGTCTGTCTTTCTGATTTTGCAGAGAAAAATCCGCCTTTTATTTCAATGCAGATTGCAATTATTCTGCCTGTACCCGTGTCAATTTCAATGTCGTTTATTGTGCCGAGTCTTGAGCCGTCCTTGAGATTGATGACTTCTTTTTCGCAAAGCCTTTCGAGCGTAGTGTTCATATTATCACCCCGTACATTATATGAATTATACTTTCTTTTAATTCATTGTGATTGATTTAATAATTTGAGTTTGGCGAGATGATTGATAATTGCGGAGAACAGTAAACCCGTAGGGGCGATTCACGAATCGCCCGCTTGAATTACATCAAACCTCGACGGACAATCGAGGATGATTGTCCCTACGGTTACTGTTTCATTTTAGTATTATAGAGTCCTCGCCTAACTCCGATTTGTAATCATCTATTGACAAAAAAGGTGAAATCGTATATCATATCCCTGCCCAAAATCTTATTGGGCTGTCAGTTCGTAACCATCCTGACAGGCGTTCAGCCAAACAAAACTAAGGAGAAAACAGAATATGAAAAACCCAAAGGCAATTAAAATCACCCAGACGGCAATTATTGCCGCAATGTACGCTGCGCTTACATACGCCCAGAGCTTTTTGCTTCCCGGCACAACAACCGCAGCAGTTCAGTTCAGAGCAAGCGAGGCTTTAAATGTGCTTGCACTGTTTACACCCGCCGCAATCCCCGGACTTACGCTCGGCTGTATTATTTCAAATCTTTACAGCATCGGTCAGGGACTTCCGCTTGATATGATTTTCGGCTCCCTTGCAACACTCGGCGCAACTGTTTGCATTTACTTTTTGAGAAATGCAAAAATCAAAAATTATCCGTTTCCTGCAATGCTTATGCCTGCGTTGTGGAACGGCGTTATCGTAGGATGGGAAATCGAGTATTTCTTCATTGAGGGCGGCTTCCATTTTTCAAGCTTTTTAGTTCAGGGCGGACTTGTAGCCCTCGGCGAGCTCGGCGTTATGTTTACGCTCGGCACTGCGCTTTACTTTGCGTTTGTAAAGGGCAATATCGGCAAGCGCATAATTAAATAAGCAACATCAGAATACTGAATAATATCACCCTTGCGAAATGCATTTTATTATGCTAAAATTTTCGTAAGGGTGATTTTATGGCTAAAATAATAATTGCAGACGACGAGCAGCTGATAAGAAAGCTTGTCAGTGACTTCTTAAAAAATGAAAACTACACTGTCCTTGAAGCCGGGGACGGCGCCGAGGCGCTTAAGCTGTTTGAGGAAAATCCCGACACGGATTTGCTTATACTCGACATTATGATGCCGGAGTATGACGGATGGGAGGTTTCAAGAAAGGTGCGTGAGACCTCTGATGTGCCCATTATGCTCTTAACCGCAAGAAGTCAGGATTTTGACCAGATACTCGGCTTTGAGTCGGGCGCCGACGATTATGTTACAAAGCCGTTTTCGCCTGCAGTGCTTGTAAAAAGGGTAGAGGCGCTCCTGCGCAGAAAAGCAGGCCCGTCAAGGCCTAATTCCAATGACCGTTGGGGTCTTACAATAGACACAGACGCCCACGAGGTCAGAATTGACGGCAAGATTGTAGAGCTGACCTTAAAGGAATTTAAAATTCTTGAAAAACTTATAAAGACAAAGGACAGGGTGTATTCCCGTGAGCAGCTTCTTGACGATGTCTGGGGCTATGATTACTTCGGCGATGTCAGAACTGTCGACTCGCATGTCGCAAGGCTTCGTACCAAGCTCGGCAAATGGGGTGAGGAGCACCTTAAAACCGTTTACGGCGTAGGCTATAAAATTCAGGAGAATGTAAATGACTGAAAAACGGCAAAAGAAATATATGAGCATCAGAACCCGCCTCTTTTTACAGGTCGGGTTTATAATGCTTATTGCCATTGCAATCATTTTACTGCTTAATAATTTTCTGTTGCCCGAAATATATACACTCAATGAAAAACGGGATATGGTAAGGGTGTATAAATCCATTGACGGCCTGTCATATGAGCAGGCAGATTATACACAGTCAATAAACGCTTACGAAAGGGCAAACAATTTTTCGATAGATGTTTACCTTAACGACGGTACACCGATTTATTACGGCACTAACGAGCTTTTTGCAGCTGAAGGTAAAATTACCGTTTCACAGCACAAAGAGGAGTCTGACGGCTCATTTTTTGAAATTCTGACCAATGAGCAAAGCTCTGCGCAGTACATTGTTTACGGTGCTCCGCTTTCAATGGGCGGCGAAATAGAAATTTATTCGCAAAAGGACACAATAGACGCAAACGCCGCTCTGGCTGCGCTTATAACAAGCGCAACAAGTATTGTCGCCTTGCTTGTGGCGGTTGTATTTATATATTTCTATACAGGCAAGTTTACAAAACCGCTTATAAAAATGAGCGAGGTTACCAAAAAAATGGCTTCGCTTGACTTTTCACAGCCCTGCGAAGTTGAGGGCAATGACGAAATAGGTATGCTCTCTTCAAGCATAAATGAGATGTCAAATTCGCTTGACAATGCGCTTAAGGATTTAAGTGAAAAAAACAAAAAGCTTGTGGACGATATTGAAAAGGAAAAAACGCTTGAAAAAATCCGTAAGGATTTCATCTCAAATGTATCTCACGAACTGAAAACGCCTATTTCAATCATAAGAGGGTATTCCGAGGGAGCCGCTATGATGCTTGACAGCGGCGAAACACAGTCTGCCAAGGATTACTGCGGAATTATAGTTAACGAAACCGAAAAGATGAATGCGCTTGTGCTTCAGCTTCTTGAGCTGTCAATGTATGAGTCCGGCTCGGTCAGCGTGCAGAGCGAAAGCTTTGACATATGCAATATGATTGAGGACTACGCTAACGATAATGAAATTAAATTCAGAGAAAACGGTATAAACTTTGTCAATGAAATACCGCAGGACTGCTTCGGCTCGGGCGACACGCTCAAGCTCGGAATGGTAGTCAACAATTATATTTCAAATGCCGTGTCG
The DNA here is from genome assembly GCA_900315985.1 of uncultured Eubacteriales bacterium. Taxonomy (GTDB): domain Bacteria; phylum Bacillota; class Clostridia; order Oscillospirales; family Acutalibacteraceae; genus Fimenecus. The sequence continues at coordinate 10,594 of ONBD01000036.1, forward strand.
CACGCAGACGGTGAGAAGCTTATAAAGGTCAGCTGTGAGGACAGGGGAGAGGCGTACAGGATTTCCGTTTATAACACGGGCGAGCACATTTCGCAGGACGATATTGATAAAATCTGGATAAGCTTTTACCGTGCCGACAAGGCCCGTTCACGAAGCGAGGGACGCTTCGGCCTCGGACTTTCAATAGTTTCTGCAATTCAGAAGCTTCACGGGCAGGAGTACGGCGTCTGTAATGCCGACGGCGGCGTATGCTTCTGGTTTGACATTAAAAAGGCATAAATTCAATATGTAATTTATAAGGAACAGACATCAATGTCTGTTCTTTGCTTTTGCGTCAGAATTACGGCAGAATTATTACAATTGAACCGAAAGTAGACTGCAGTTCATTGCCCTTTTTGCTTTTTGCTATTGATTTTAGAACGGATTTTTGGCATTATATATTTGAAAACCGACAATATCAAAACCTTGATATGCTGTCAATGTGAATTGGGCGAGGTGAATTTAAATGACCGACAGGGCAAAACGGAATTTAATACTTATTTCAATAACCTCTATTTTGATTTTCACAGCATTGCTGACTGCAATAAAATACGGCGACAGAGCTGTTGACATGACGGTTGAAAACCCTGTAACCAAGCACTCTTATTTTAATGTCAACTGGCACAGGTATTTAGGCTTAAAGCCTGCTGCTCCTACTGCAAAGGAACAAATAAATATCATGGCGGAAAATTGGGTGAAAAGAAAATACGGACTTGAGGTTGAAGTAATAAGGCATTGTTCACCTGATGATTTTAATAGCTTGTTTTTTGCAGGAATTATAGATGTGCACGAAAAGGACGAGGCAGACCCCGAAAAGTATTTTAAGGTTTGGTTTAAAACATTTTCGTGGAAAATCTGCGACGAGTATTATCTTTATAAGAAACAGGAAAAAATCACCGACGCCGTAAAGGATTCGCTTTCGGATTTACCTGTTGAATGTGTTATAACAACTCACACGCATCACAACGATACCTGCCCTCCTATGCAAAAGCAAAAAAGGCTGTTTAAAAACCATCTTGCAGACTTTCTCGACTCTGTGGGTGTTGAAACTGATGTTTATATTTTCTGCAAGGAATTACCGTATGATGACGATTATTTAAAGGCTTATTTAAAGCCAAGACTCGATTATATATATCGGGGTGATGTCTATTTCTTTATTTGTGATGATTTGGAGAATATAGATTATTCCTTATACAGCACCGATTTTAACGGCAATTATGAAAGACGGATAGGATTGCCTGTATTTATTTCAACCGCAAAAAACTAATATAAAATAACCGACAGGAGTATTATATGGATAAAAACGAATTTTCGGAAAGGCTGTTAAAGCTGCGGCGTGAAAAGGGACTTTCCCAAAAGAAGCTGGGCGACCTTTTAGGTGTGTCCAATAAGGCAATTTCAAAATGGGAAAACGGCGAGTCTATGCCAAAAACCGAAACAATGCTTAAATTAGCCGAGCTTCTGGGAATAGATGGCAACGAGCTTCTCGGCATTTATTCAACGCCGACGGCGGAGGAGGAAAGCTTTTCAAAGGAGCTCGACAAACTGCAAAGCGAAAATTTAGTTTTACAGCAAAAAATAGCTGCGCAGGAAAAGAAGAAAAAGCAGTTTGTTTTAGGTTCGGTTATACTTGTTGCGGCTGTTGCTATAATAACAGCAACAGCAATGCTTTTAACCCGGACGGGCAGTTATAAAAACCCCGAGCTTGCAGATGTCGGTCAGAACGGCAGTAAAATTGTATTTAACAATGCCGAATACCTGCCCTGTAACGAAACGCAGAACGGCTTGCTTGAATTTAACCTCGGCAGCTTTAATGACGGCTTCGGGCAGAGATATGCAAAGTATATTTCGTCCGACAGCTCTTCAAAAAGCGTTACGGTTGAGGCTGATACTCAGTACAGGCTTTTAAAGCTTAAGACTAAGCAGGGAAGCTTCTACTATATTGACGGTAATTTGTCCGCAGAATTTCTACCCGAGAATGTTCAGTCCGTTTCTCTTGACAGCGGCACTATTGCAAATAACGGCAATTATACCTATTACGATTATTACAGAAATTATTATTCGGGTAATGAACAGGCAGATATAATAATTCAAACCTTCTGTGAATTTTATAATAATCTTGATAATCCTGTTGACAAAAAAATCACCGAGCTGTATCTCGGCAATAATTCAAAGACTGTAACCGTTCAGTTTAATAACACTTATTTGCCCGAGCTTAAAGCCGGAGAATTTTTTGAGGACGGCAAACACGAATTATACTTTTATAATTATGCAGACGCTCAGAGCTATGCGGCGGGAGAGGAGTTGAAGGCTTTTGTCAACAAATAAATCCGAAAAGCTAAACGAGCTTTTAGCACAGCAACAGACAATTATTCAGGCAATAAAGCTTGAGGCAGATGAGCTTGACAGCTCAAAAATAATTGAGCAGAACGAAAAGCTGAATGCAGAGCTTGCACTTGTCCGTGAAAAACAGGAAAGTCTGCAGGCGGACAATGCGCAGCTTAAAAAGGAGCTTGAAACTGCAAAACAGGCGCTTTTTTCAAAAATGGCAAACGAAAAGCTCACGGCTTTTCTTAACACCCAGAAAAAGATTGACGCTCTTTATTATACTCAGTCGAATGCTCTCGGCAGCAGGCTGAATGAGTACGAAGCGCAATGCACAAATACAATAAATGAAACCATAAAAGCAATTGACAGCTACGGCAGCGAGCAGTTTTCTGACATCCGTGTCCGTCTTGAACAGATTAAAGCGGAGCTTAACGAGCGAAGCCGTGCCGTGCATGAGGAATATAACAGCAGGCTGCAGTCTGCGCTGAACGAAAACAACCGTAAAGGTTCAGAGCTTTACAACGAGCCTTTGCAGGAAATTGAAAAGCAAAGAGCATTAAAGCAGAAAAGCCTTGAATCCTTTGTAGGACTTAATATTCTCAGCAAGGCAGGTATACTTCTGTTCCTTGTCGGAATTGTAATGCTCGGCAGATTTGCCTATATTCATCTGTCGGATGTCTTTAAAACGGGTATGATATTCCTTCTCGGTGCAGTGCTTATAGGCGTAGGCGAGCTGTTTTTCAGAAAAGAAAAATCCGTATTCTCAACCGTGCTTATAAGCGGTGGCTCGGCGGTGCTTTATGCCGCCGCCGCAACGGGATATTTTGCTTTTTCGTTATACAGTGTGCAGGTAACATTCATACTCTGCGTTATTATTACGGCGCTTACAATTTTTCTTGCCAACCAGGTCAGAAGTCAGGTCATATGCGTCTTTGCGGCAATAGGCGGTTATCTGCCCGTAGTTGTTTCATATATGGTCGGCTTCGGCAAGGCCGCTTCGGACAGCAGCTTTTTACCCGTATCGAGCGTTTATTTCATCTTGCTTGCAGTTGTGCTGTTTATAATGAGCTACAACAAAAAATGGCATATCGCAAGGTTTACGGGTTACGGCTTGCAGATTATAGCAGTCGGCGGCGTAGCTTTGAGCGCATGGGCAGTCAGGGGACTTAAAGGTTATTCTTACGCCTTGCCGCTTGCCGTGATATTTGCGGCAGCTTCATTTTTAATTTATCTGCTTTATCCGAGTTATCTTGTTATAAAGAAAAAGCCGCTTGCAATGCTTGACAATATTTTATTGGCAATAAATACTGTCAGCGGCGCGGTTTCGGTAAGCTTTTGCGTAAGAAATTGCTTTTACGGCAACACGCAGGCAGGCGACAGAGCTGTCGGTCTGGTATTTCTTGTGTTTACCGTAATTTACGGCATACTTGCATTTTTCTCAGTCAAAAACAGAGAAACGCACAAACAAAGCGTTACTGCAAATATAAGCGCACTGTTTACTCTTGTCTTTTCAATGTTTATAGTGCCACTGTTATTCGGCATAGATTACGCACCGATTGCATGGGCGCTTGAGGGCGTTGCAATTGCAGTTATCAGCCTTGAAAAGAAGCTTAAATACAGCGAGTACGCAGGACTTGTGTGTATGGTTATTTCCGCAGTAACCTATTACATTGCACTTTACAATACGGGCGATTGGCATTCGGTTTTGTCGCTTATAAGCTTTGTAACGGTTATAGCAGCATTTTGGGTATATATTGTCAGAGGACTTATTGACGACAATGAAAACAAGCTTTACATTTTACTTGAAATACTTAACAGTTTTGCAAGCGTAGCGCTTCTTGATTTCATATTCGGCTTAATTGTTTCAAGTAAATATATAAATGTAAGCAGTCCGTTTACAGAGGGAGCAGTGCTTTTGCTGTTCAGCCTTTTGGTTGCCGCAGCAATAAGATTCGGTGTGCTTAAAAATAAGGTTTCGCTTATTGCAAGCGACCTTGCAGGCGCAATTCTTGTAATAGCCTTGCTTGCGCTAAATGCAGAAAAATACAACGAAGTATATGATTTTTACTATGTGCTTACGGCAAAATCGTGGCTGTCGGTTGTAAATCTGATTTTATTGCTCGCATTAGCTGTCGGCATAGAATTTTTCTTCTCTGTGTGTGCGGCTCATTTTATAAGCGTTATAAAAGGCCCTGCGTGGCTGTTTACGGTTTCGGTTTCCGTGACCTCGCTTGCAGTTATAAGCGTAACGCTTATGAAACAGTTTTCCTTGCCGTTTGCAAGCGTAATTATAAGTGCGGTTTATATAGCTGCAGCTTGCGTGCTTCTGGCAGTCGGCTTTAAAAAGGATTATACGGTTGTGCGCTCGGGCGGCCTTGTGCTGATACTTGCGGCTTTTGCGAAGCTCTGCTTTGTAGATACTGCAAAGCTTGATTAGGGTTGGAAAATAGCCTCGTACTTTGCCTTCGGCGCAATACTGATTGTAATTTCATATTTCTATCAGCGCTTTACAAAAAAGCTTGAAAAGAACTCGGAAAAGCTGATTGATGACAGCTCCGACGCAGAATAATTTGTAATAAATAAGTAAGGCAGATAACTGAAGCAGTTATCTGCCTTTTTTCTTTTTTCCGTTAATCTTTGTAATTATCTCAATTATTTCCTTCTGCGCTTTTTTAGCTTCGGGTATGGGGTAAATTGGGAAGCAATGATTCATTTTTTCATATTCACGGTAATCAAGCTTCGCTCTTTCGCTCTCGCATTTTTCTTTGAAGCGTCTGCCGTCATCAATAAACGCTTCATAAGTGCCGTAATAAACTGTCATTGGCGGCAATTCGCCGAGCTTATCATAATAAATTGGACTAAGTCTGTAATCGTGAACATCGGTACTGCCTGCCCAGTTTTCGCCTGCCTTTTTCAGAAAACCGTGCTGGAGTGAGGGGTCAACAGTATCAAATTCTTTTTTGAAAGGAGTATCCATACTGATGTCAACCCACGGGGAAAGCAAAATGAGCTTTTTCGGCATAGGCAGGCCTTTTTCGTTAAGATATTCGCAGAACGCAAGCGCAAGTCCGCCGCCTGACGAATCACCCATAAAGATTATATTTTCCGCCGCCGTGCTTTTTAAGAGTTCACGGTAAAAGCCGTCAAGAAAATCATAGGTTGCTTCAAAGGTGTACTCAGGCGATTTTTTATAAACAGGCAGTATTATTTCGCTGTCGGTCTTATATGAAATTGTGTCGCAAAATGAAAAATGCGGCAACAGCGGCTGTTCACAGTATGCGCCGCCGTGAAGGTAAATAATCTTTCTTTCCTTTCCCTTGTTGAAATAAAACAGTTCAACGCCTTTTTCAATATGCTTTTCGGGCTTGGATTTGTAAAAATACGGCGGAGCTTTGAAAGGCTTTTCGTTATTCTTTCTGAGCTTTTCAATGTATTTTTCACGCCTTTCGGGGTCTGCAACCTTTTTCTTGTAGCCTGCGCATTTAATTGCAAATGCCGAAAAAGCTGCCATAAAGCTTCTTGACATAGTATCACCTCTGAAAACTATATTTCCATAGCCGCCTTAAATGCCGACTGTGTTGCATTTCCTATTGTACCGCCGTGCGAAGCATCGCCGACGGCAACTGCGTTTATACCTTTAGCCTTCAATTCCTTTTCAAGTCCGTTCACGGGTCTTACGCCCATAGCGAGCACTACGAAATCTACGGGTATAATCTGCGTCTTTCTGCCCTTGTCCGAAGTAACGGTTATGCCGCTTTCGTCAATTTCCTCAAGCTTCGTGTCAAGCAGAAATACTGTTCCGTAAGGCTTGATTCTTGACATTGAGTCATCAACGAACTGAAACCACGCATTGCCTGCAATTTCCTTTGCCATTTCGACAACGGTTACGGTGTTGCCGTTTTCGTTGAGCTTTTCTGTCGTTTCAAGTCCCGTAAGTCCCGAGCCTATAACTGCGACCCTGCTGTTTTTAATATCAACCTTGCCGAGCAGTACCTCGGGTGCAGTAACAACATTTTTACTGTCAATGCCCTTAATTGATTTCGGTCTTATAGGTGTGCCGCCCGTTGCAATTATCACAGCGTCGGGCTTTAATTCAGCTATCATATCGGCGTTGGCTTCAACGCCTGTCTTAATTTTAATGCCCTGTAACTTACATTCGTTTGTCAGGTCCTCAATTGCCCAGTGAAGCTTTGCCTTATGAGGACCTGCGGCGGCAATGTTTACCTGACCGCCCTCGTTTTTTTCCTTTTCAAGCACGCTTACATCAAAGCCACGCCTTTTACAGTTTTGCCCTCGCTGTCAGGCTTTAATTCGTTCCACTGCTTTTCGTGACCTACTGTCGGGTTCAAAGCACATTCGCCGGGAGTGCCGTTGAACGAGGCGTTATACATAAACGATTTAATGCAGTGCAGACAGCCTATACAGCGTCTTATCTGCTCGGGATGGCCGTCCATTGCCTTTTTTGCCCAATACGGGTCCGCAATGAAATTCCGAGCCGAGCCGACAAAATCCTGATAACCTTCTTCAAGCTGTTTTTCAGCCTGCTCGGGTGAGCGGATAAAGTTTGCCGCAATAACGGGAATATTTACAACAGATTTAATTTCCTTTGCAAGATACGCTCTCCAGCCCGGCTCAAATGATGTAGGCTCAAGCCAGTAGTTGTATGTATCGTAGCAGGCGGAAGAAACATTTATAGCGTCAACGCCGAGCTTTTCAAGCTCGACGGCAATTTTTTTGCCCTCTTCCAAGCCGTAACCCTTGCCGGGCATACCTATACGATCATACATTTCGTCTGCTGTAAGACGGACAATCAGCGGAAAATCCCTGCCGCACTGCTCTTTTATGCCTGTAATAATCTCTGAAATAAATCTTAATCTGTTTTCAAAAGAGCCGCCGTATTCGTCTGTCCGTTTGTTTGTGTTCGGGCTTAAGAATTGATGCAGAATATAGCCGTGGGTAGAGTGTAATTCAACAGCGTCAACGCCTGCCTTTTTGCATCTTACAGCCGCATTTATAAAGTCCTCAACGAGCTTTTTGACTTCCTTTTTGCTCATAG
>ONBD01000035.1 GCA_900315985.1 uncultured Eubacteriales bacterium
CAGGCGCCGCATGCGCCGGATGGGGAGCCGCCCGTTTGCCTGTAACCTCCGTTTGCATTTCTGTTTAATGAATTAAAAGCGTTTGAATACTCCGCATTTGACGGGTCCATCTGACAGGCCTGCGAATAATTGCTGTAAGCCTCGTCAAACCAGCCCCGTTTCTGATGAATAAGACCCTTGAGGTAATACCACTCTGCATCTCTCATATCTGCCGGAATACCGTCAAGAATGGTCTGCGCATCGTCAATTCTGCCGGAGTTTATTTGCTGACGGACATCGCCGTACTGCGTGCTGTGAGGCGAATTATAAGCGGTGTATGCATTTGAATTATTCTGCGAATTATAATTACCGCTTCGCTGAGCCATTATTTCGTCATAAGCACGGTCAAGCTCGTCCATCTTCTGCTTTGCAACATCGGACAGAGGGCTTCCCTCGTTATATTCAGCATGATACTTTCTTGCAAGAGTTCTGTACGCCTGCTTGATTTCTTCAACGCCTGCATTTTCACTTACTCCAAGAACAGAATAAGGATTGTTCATCGCTTGTACTCCTTTTGCTTTTTGTTCTTAATCAACAGAAGCTGTGCTTCCATACCGTCATAAACAATGTTTTCAAGTATCGGTCTGTAGCATTTGATGTCAAGCAAATCAAACGCTGAAGCAGCTTCGTTAGCTGTAAGTCTTACTGATTTCATAATACCGTCAATGATTTCACAGTCTACGGCTGTGTTTGCATTACCCTTTAAGCCGTATTTAATTATAAACGGGTTAAAGCCTGTATGCTTGATGTCGCTTTCCAGATCGTCAAAGGCATCCGTAAGATAAACCCACCTGCCGACACAGTAGCCTAAACGGTAAAGCGTTTTTGCTGTGTTTTCGTCTGTTATATTATATGCAAAAATCTTGCCCAGAGCCTTTGCCGACGGGTCGCAAGCTAAATCTGTTGAGCATTCGGGATTTTCCTCGGCAAGCCACTGTTCCTCCATTGACAGTGAAATTATATCATTAAAAAATGAATAATTCTTTACCGCCTTTTTAAATTTTATTTTTATATACGGGTAAATCAGAAAGCTTGACAGCTTTTTAAGTATTGAAGCATCTTTAATATTATCAAGAACTTTATAGTAAAACATAATTACGGTAAGCCCTGCCGCCTGCTTTAATATATCATCTTCAGGTATATAATTACACTTTTTAAGAGGGTTAAACCTGCAGCGGCCGCCTGTTGCGCAATCGGGTGTGTCCTGCAATACGGCTTTTAAGAGAATACAGTAAAATGTTGCGTCATATGTTAACATCAACCGTGAAAGCAAACCGTACTCTTTGCCGAGAGTTTTGCACACAGAGCAATAAACAGCCTTATAGCTTTCAAACTCTTTTATTTTTAATTCAGGCTTGTCGGGCTTAACATAACCGAACAAACTACCACCTCTTGAAGCTTACAGTATTGCAGAAAGATTTGCCATTATTTTTTGGGCAACCTCGGGTTTATTCATAGTGTAAATATGTATATTTGTTATGCCGTTTGAGATAAGGTCAATTATCTGCTCGGTAGCATAGGCAATTCCCGCCTGCTGAAGCGACACGGGGTCATCGCTGAACCTGTCGAGCATAACCCTGAATTTTGACGGCAAGGTTGCGCCCGAAAGCGCACAGCTTCGTTTAATCTGCTTTGAATTCATAACAGGCATTATACCTGCTGTAACGGGTATATCTATACCTATTTTAAGCGCTCTGTACAAAAAGCTGTAAAGTGCGGAATTGTCAAAAAACATCTGTGTTACAAGGTACTCTGCACCGCAATCCACCTTATGCTTTAAATGCTGTAAATCCTCAACTGAGTTTTTAGCCTCAACATGACATTCAGGGTAGCAGGCTGCGCCGACAGAAAAGAAGCTGTCCTGCTTGATTCTTTCTATAAGCTCACTTGCATATTTATAATAATTGCTGTCGTCGGGGTTATAATCTGCAGGCAAATCTCCCCTTAAAGCCAGAATATTCCTAATGCCTTTGGATTTAAGACTGGCAAGTATTTCATCAATTTCCGCCTTTGTTGACGAAGCGCAGGTAAGGTGAGCAACCGAGGGAACATTAAGCTCGTCCTGAATATATGAAACTATTTCTGCAGTATTCTGCGAAGTACCGCCGCCTGCGCCGTAGGTTACGCTTATGTACTTAGGCGAGAGCGCAGAAAGCTCCTTGACAGCAGCTTTAACAGGCTCAAAAGGCATATCGTTTTTAGGCGGAAAGACCTCAAACGAGGTGCAGACCTTGCCGTCTTTCAGATAATCAGTAATCAGCATACCTATTCCCCCAACATCATAATAAAAATATTCTATCACAACATTTTTTTCTTTACAACAAAACGCAGAATTTATCACTTTAAATTTACATTTTGTTCATAAATGACAAAAGAAAAGGCAGGACTTTAATCCTGCCTTAAGCTCTTACTTATTTTTAGTAAACCTCGTTTGTGGCTATAATGTCTACGCCTGTGCCGAGTATATTTTCAATAACAACATCACCGAAATTAACGGGTGCCTTAAGGCTTACTTTGTTAATTTCCTTCATGCAGTCAAACAGCATTTCCTTAGGCACGGGACTTGCTGATTTTACGGGCACAACGGGAAGATTGCCGCCCTCTACCTTTACGGTTGAAGTCAACATTCTTTCAGGGTGAGTACATTCCTGACGGGCATATTTGTCGCCTCTCGGGCAGGTGTTACCCGTTACGGAAACAACCTCGTTGTTGTCGTCAAGCTCTACTGTTATAGCGCAGCCTATAGGACAGGATACGCAAATCATTTCTCTTTTTGTCATAATTTACGCCTCCTAAATAGTTACTGTAAGTGTGCTGTTTTCGGGCAAGCCCTTGATTGTGTCAAGCTTAATGGGGACATATTCCATTTCGCCGGGTGTCATTTTCTTTTTGTTTCTTGAAATTATAATCTCGTCGCCGCATTTAACAACAAGCTTTACATTGTGGAAAACCTGACCTACACGGAAATAAAGCTTTGCGTCCTTGTCGGTTTCCTTGTTAATTCTCTGCGGTACAATGTAACGCACTCCGTTTGTACCCTGAGTTTTTATGTAATCGCCTGTTTTCTTTTCACCCTTTATGAATTTTGCGGCGCCCTCGCCTGCTATCTGACTTTCCTCAGTAACATAGTCAACAAGGTCATGCACCTGCAAGACATTGCCGCAGGCAAAAATACCCTTATGCTCTGTTTCACGGTATTCGTCAACGCAGGGACCATTTGTTACTCTGTCAAGCTCAAGACCCGCATTTTTTGAAAGCTCGTTTTCGGGAATAAGACCTACGGAAAGCATAAGCGTGTCGCAGGGTATATATTCCTCTGTACCGGGTATGGGCTTTAAATGCTCATCAACATTGGCAACCGTAACGCCCTCAAGTCTGTCCTTTCCGTGAGTTTTTACAACCGTGCAGGAAAGTCTTAACGGAATGTCAAAATCCTCAAGGCACTGAACAATATTTCTTGTAAGACCGCCCGAATAAGGCATAAGCTCGCATACAGCCTTAACCTTTGCGCCCTCAAGAGTCATTCGTCTTGCCATAATAAGACCTATGTCACCCGAGCCGAGAATTACAACGGTTTTTCCGGGCATATAGCCGTCAATATTTACATATTTCTGTGCCGTACCTGCGGTCATAATGCCCGAAGCTCTGCTGCCTGCTATTGAAAGCGCACCTCTCGGACGCTCACGGCAGCCCATTGCAAGTACTATTGCTGTTGCCTTAATCTGAAGCAAGCCGTCAAAATTGTTGCAGGCTGTAACAATATTGTCCTGAGAAATATCAAGCACCATTGTGTCAACCTTGACATCAATATCGGTTTCGTAAACCTGCTTTATAAATCTGCCTGCATACTCGGGTCCGGAAAGCTCCTCGCCGAAATAATGAAGTCCGAAGCCTGTGTGAATACACTGCTCAAGTATACCGCCGAGCGTGTCTGCACGCTCTAAAATAAGTATTTTTTCAATACCCTCTTCGTGAGCCTTCAATGCAGCTGCCATGCCTGCAGGGCCTCCGCCGACTACAACTAAATCATAATTAAGCACCGCACACACCTCACTTTGTTCTCTCGTAAATGATTTTTGAGCCGCCGCCGAATTTTGTAATTTCATTCATTTCGACGCCAAGCTCACGGGCAAGAATTTCTACAACCTTACTGCCGCAGAAGCCGCCCTGACATCTGCCCATACCCGCTCTTGTTCTGCGCTTTACTCCGTCAACATCACGGGCGCCTGCAGGAGCGTGTATTGCGTCAATTATTTCGCCCTCTGTAATTGTTTCGCAGCGGCAGATTATTCTGCCGTATGCAGGATTTTTCTTTATAAGCGCTTCTCTTTCGGAAGCGGTCATGTGTCTGAATCTTACGGGAGCAGGTCTTGTCATAGTGAAGCTCTGCTTTTCGTTTAATGCAAGCTTCTGAGCAAGAAGCTCCTTAACATAGACAGCTATTGCCGGAGCTGCAGAAAGTCCGGGTGATTCAATACCTGCAACATTTATAAATCTGTCGCTCTTTTCAGACCAGCCGATAATGAAGTCGTCATTGTCGGGGTGAGCACGGACACCTGCAAAAGAGGTAATTGCGCCACGAAGATTTATTTCGGGAACGCTCTTTAACGCCTTTGCAATAACTGCTTCAAGCCCCTCGGGAGTAGTGTCTGTATCATCCTTGCCGTCAACATCAAGAGCAGTAGGACCTACAAGCAGATTTCCGTCAACGGTGGGGGTTACAAGCACGCCCTTGCCCATAGGGTTGGGACACTGGAAAATAGTACGGTCTGCAAGATAGCCGTAGGACTTGTCCAGAAGATAATACTCACCCTTGCGGTTTATTATTTCAAAGCTGTCATCCCCTGCCATACGGGCAACCTCATCTGCATGAGTGCCTGCGGCATTGATAACATAACCTGCCTCAATCTCGCCTACGGTGGTTGTAAGAGTATAACAATCGCCTGTGTCTTTAATTGCGGTTACTTCACAGTTTCTTATAAATTCAGCGCCGTTTGTAACAGCGACCTCTGTTGCGGCTATTGTCAATTCATAAGGACAAACAATGCCTGAGGATTTACAGTAAAGTGCTCCGACAACCTCGTCCGAAGTATGCGGTTCAAGTTCCTTGACCTTTGCGCCGTCAATGATTTCAAGCCCCGACACGCCGTTCTGAATTCCCCTATCATAAAGCTTTTTAACGGTCTGCATTTCCTCCTCTGAAAACGCAAGCACCAATGAGCCGTTATTTCTGAAAGGCACATTCATATCTTTACATATAACAGGCATAAGCCTTGTACCCTCAACATTAAGCTTCGCCTTAAGAGTACCGGGTACAGCATCAAAACCGCCGTGCACAATAGCGCTGTTTGCCTTAGTTGTACCCATGGCAACATCATTTGCCCTTTCAAGCAATACAACGCTTATGTCATACGCCGAAAGCTCCCTGGCAATTAAAGCGCCCGAAACACCGCCGCCGATAACGGCAACATCGTATTTCATAAGTTTCACCCCTAAAAATTAAGTATATACAACAAATATTAAATATCTTAAATATCTGCTTTAATCAATATTTTGCCCTGCGAAATCGTCCTTGTCCTGCTTCTCAACAAGCACCATATCATCTCTGCCGCTGTTTTTGGAGAAAAAGTCAGACAGCCCGGCGTTTATGTCAAGAAAACCGTCACGAAACGGAAAGGTGTCTGAAAAATACTCGTCAAAGTCTTCCGAAAAGCTGCCGTTAAAAAATGTAACAATGCTTATTTTCGGCTTTGCGGCAAGCGTTCTGTTCTCCTTTACGGAAACAGTCCTGTCAACATCAAACCTGCTGACAAGAAATCCTGAAAAAATAAGCAACACGAACACAGCGCAAATCAACGCCGCAGAAAGCTTATTCGGAATTATGCTTTTTTTATTTTCTTTAAGTTCCTTATAAACCATAACGACCTCAAAAATTAAAATCTGAAATACAAGAACGGATTATAGCTGTCGCCTACAAGTGCGGCGGTTGAAATAATCATTGAACAGCCTACTATAAGCACATATGCGGTACTGAGCATGGCTCTGTGAGATTTGGAGCCTAACAGATTTCGTGCAACATTTTTAAAAGGCTGTATAACGGGCATTGAGAATATAATGCCTAAAATAATAACCGCAAGATAATTTATAATAATCGTTTTTTCCGTAAGATTTACAAAACCGTTGTTAAACGCCAACGCTCTGAAGAATTCCCTGAGCTTTGCCATATCCTCAAAATAGAAAAATGCCCAGCCTATAATAATTACAATAAGCGAATAAGCATGGCTGATAACAGCAGGCGCTTTTTCAAGAGGCTTTTTAAGATAGAGTTTTTCAAGCATCAGGAAGAAGAAATAATAAAGTCCCCACAAAAGATAATTCCAGCTTGCTCCGTGCCACATACCCGTAAGAAGCCACACTAAAAGCATATTGAACGCCCAATTCTTGCGGTTGCCGCCAAGCGGAATATAGACATAATCTCTGAAAAAAGACGAGAGAGTAATATGCCAGCGGCGCCAGAAATCATTTATACTGCGTGCAATATACGGGTAACGGAAATTTTCGGGAAAATCAAAGCCGAATATTTTGCCTAAGCCTATTGCCATATCGGAATACGCCGAAAAATCAAAATAAATCTGTACAGTAAAGGCAAGTATGCCGAAAAATGCGCCCAAAAAGCTGAGTGAGCTCAAATCACCGCCGATAAGCTTTGAGCAAAGCTCGCCTGCATAGTTTGCAATAATCGTTTTTTTCAAAAGTCCTACGCAAAATCTGAGTATACCCGAAGCGGCGCCCTCAAGCGTGGTTTTACGCTCGTTAAGCTGCCTGTCCACATCGCTGTAACGGACAATCGGCCCTGCTATGAGCTGAGGGAACATCGAAACATATAAAAGCAGTTTGTAAAATGAAAACTGCACCTCTACCTTTTCCCTGTAAACATCAATAACATATGTCAGTGCCTGGAAGGTATAGAACGAAATTCCTATCGGCAGAGCAAAGCCTAATATATTTATTCTCCAGCCGAAAGCTGAATTCAGACTGAAGGCAAAAAAATCAAAGTACTTGAAAAGCGCAAGCGATGACAGCGTAACTATACAGCTTACTGCCAGATACACCTTTGAAAGCGGTGAATACTTGTATTTGAATATCAGCCTGCCGCACACATAGTCAACAAGCACGGTGAATATCATTAAAAATATATATTTCGGCTCGCCCCATGCATAAAAAACGAGAGAAAAAATTAAAAGCACTATATTTCTTACAGTAATGCTTTTAGTGATAAAATAAAAAAATATACAAAGGGGAAGAAAAACATATAAAAATGTTAAGCTTGAAAAGACCAAAAATACCCCTCCGTATATTTTGAAACAGTTATTAAACACATTTAGTTTATTCAGTATAACATAATACTTAAGAAAAGTGTAGGCTTTTTTATAAAAAAAGATTGTCAATTTTTTATCAACTTTTCATGCTGATTTTTAGTTATATTACCTTTTCAAGCTCTCTTTTAAGTCTTGCAATAATCCTTTTTTCAAGTCTGGAAATATAGCTTTGTGATATGCCGAGCATATCGGCTACCTCTTTTTGCGTATACTCCTTTTCGCCGCCCAGACCGAAGCGCAGCGACATTATCTGCTTTTCCCTTTCGGGCAAGGCGTCAACAGTTTTCAAAAGTATGATTTTTTCGTCTTCATATTCAACATTGCGGTTAATTTCGTCAGGCTCGCTCCCCAAAACATCGGACAGAAGCAATTCGTTACCGTCCCAGTCAATATTCAGCGGCTCGTCAATCGAAATATCAGACTTATGCACATTTATTTTTCTTAAATACATAAGTATTTCATTTTCTATACACCTTGAAGCATAAGTCGCAAGCTTTATATTTTTTTCAGGCTTGAATGTATTGGCGGCTTTTATAAGTCCTATGGTGCCTATTGAAATCAAGTCGTCAATACAAACGCCGGAATTGTCAAACTTTTTCGCTATATACACCACAAGTCTGAGGTTATGCACAATAAGCGGTTCTCTTGCCGCTTCGTCGCCGTTTGCAATTCTTTCAAGCAGTTCCTCCTCTTCCTCTTTAGTCAGCGGTTCGGGCAGATTTTCCGGACCGTTTATAAAATCCACCTGCGTGTCAAAAAGCAGAGCTTTGATTTTTAAAAATATTTTTTTAAGTAAACCGTTAAGCATAATTCTATTCTCCTAATTCATTATTTCCCAATTAAGTATCAGCTGATATTCGCCGTTACTGATTTTCGTTTTGCTTTGTGCCAGCAATACGCCTTGCTTGGTTTTGCCTGTTTTGTTTATAATCATCTGCTCGGTTTTTACGGCAGGCAACACCGTTTCGCCCGAAACCGTATTTACGGGGATTAGTCTGATATTCAGCTTATTTTCGTATATTCCCGTTTTTTCTTTTTCTATGTATGCAGTGAGTGAACAGCCGAAAAGTGATTTTATTACCGCTTCGTCTGCAATCACAACGCCCTCGCCCGTAAAAGCATCCTTCAGCGTGTTGCCCGTGTCAATCAAAGCATTGACCGTAATGCTTTTGCCCGAATTAAAAAGTGATACGCTTACAGTTTTGTCCGCAGGCGACGCCCTTTTTACAAACAAGCCGACAACTCGTAGAACTGCATAACAAACAAGTGTTGATACTGCAAGAAGCTTTATGTCAATATCAAAGTAAACGATTGAATTATTGTACAGCATTCCCTTCGGCGAAAAGAACAGCCAGACGGCAAGCATTATGCCTGCAAAGGCTGTGTTAACGCCGAAAAGGCACAGTATGTATTTTAGAAATGCTTTTAAACTTATCGGTCTGAAGCTCACCAAGGTCATAACTGATAAGGCGCATATATTCATTAAAAACTGTAAGGGCTTCGGCACATTTTCAAGAAAAATGCTCAACGCATATATGCCGCCGAGCAAGGCTCCAATAGCAATATTAAGCGTTTTAACATTTATCTTCATCAGCTTTTTCACAGACAGCAAAAGAAAATAATTTACAAAAATATTCAGCGCAATCAGCACATCGGCATAAACCACCATAAACATCACCGCAAACAATTAACCCTGATGCTATTATACAGGCACAGGGTTTAATAATTTGTCAAATCGGGTATTGAAACAAAAAGAAAAAGCAGAGGAATAATCCCCTGCTTTACTGTCTGAAAAATATAATTTTAGTTTAATCAGTTAGACCAGTCAATTACAGCTGCGTGCTCCTCGTCCATAACACTGCCTGTGCCGATTTCAACAGAGCCTTCATCCTGAGAAGCTGTTGTATTGGGTGTTGTCGGTGAAAGTGCATTCGTTGCAGGTGTATTGCTGCCCGAGCCGCCGTTTTCGTTGTTGGCAGCTTTTTCCTCTTCAACCTGCTTGGCTGTCTTGGTAACCAAATCCTCAATAAGCTCAACAGCGCCGTCTTTGTTTGTAGTTACGGGTATACGCTCACCGTTAACATTTGTAATATATGCCTCGCCTGTCTGTGCGTCGGTTGAAACCTCAACGCTTACAGGCTCGCCCTTTTTGGTTGTGGTTGTGCTTGAATCAGCGCCGTCATCCTTCTTACCGCAGGAAACGAGAAGCAAGCTGACTAATACTACAACGCATGCCAATATCAACAATGTTTTTTTCATATAATTACCTCCGTAAAAAGCTCTTTTTTAATTATAGCAGACAACATTTATTTTTGCAACATATTTTGCATTTACATATAATGTGATTATTAACTATGAATAACACAACATTCAGTTGACATTGATTTTTATTATGTTATAATTATTTTGTATACTTTTAAAATTAAGAGGTGGATAATTATGGCTGACAAAAAAACCGTAATGCTTACAGGCGGATCGGGCAATATGGGCTTTGCCGGATTCAAAGAGCTTTATGCTAAAAAAGACAAGTTTAACATCACTCTTCTTTTAAGAGGCAGTGAGAAAAACCGTGAAAAGTTTAAAGCTTATCTTAACGACCCGTCGGTAAGAATTGTCTGGGGCGACCTTACAAATTATGACAATGTTCTTGACGCTGTTACAGGCGCAGATTATGTCCTGCATGTAGGCGGCATGGTATCCCCTGCTGCTGACTGGAAGCCTTACAGGACCCAGAAAACCAATATCGGCGCAGCACAGAACATCTGCAAGGCAGTGCTTGCACAGCCTAACGCTGACGATATTAAGGTTTGCTACATAGGTACTGTTGCAGAGACAGGCGACAGGAACTATCCTATTCATTGGGGCCGTTGCGGCGACCCGCTTAAAGTTTCTGTTTATGACCACTATGCAGTATCAAAGTGCCGTGCAGAAGCAGTTTTTGTTGAAAGCGGCATCAAGCATTGGGTTTCAATGCGTCAGTCAGGTATTCTCTACCCCAACATCCTTAAAAATATGGACCCGATTATGTTCCATGTTCCCGTTAACGGCGTACTTGAATGGTGTACTGTTGAGGATTCGGGCAGATTGCTTGCAAACCTCTGCGAAGAGGATATGAAGGGCAATCTCGGTAGTGATTTCTGGAATCACTTCTATAATATCGGCTCCGGTAAAGAATACAGAATTACAAACTATGAGTTTGAATGCCTTCTTCTCGGCACACTCGGCCTTGCAGGCCCCGAGAAGCTCTTTGAGCCTCATTGGTTTATTACAAAGAATTTCCACGGTCAGTTCTATGCAGACTCAGACAAGCTTGAGGAATTCCTTCATTTCAGAGAAAATCTTCCCGTACAGGAGTATTTTGACAGACTTGCTTCTCAGGTTGAGTTCTATTTCAGAATTCCCCGCCATCTTCCCAAGGGTGCAGTTGCAGCAGCAGCGAAGCCGTTCATGAAGAAGCTTGCAAAGACTAAGGATTTCGGTACTCTTGACTGGGCAGAGACAAACAATAAGCACAGAATGAGCGCTTATTACGGCTCAAAGGAAGAATATGATAAGATTCCGAAGAAGTGGGAAGATTTTGAGATTCAGCAGTTTGACAAGGATACTTCAGCTGCAGAACAGTTCAAGCTTGACCACGGTTATGATGAGTCAAAGCCCGAGTCGGAGCTTGACATAAACGATATGAAGCAGGCTGCTAAATTCCGTGGCGGCGAGTGCCTTTCAGACACAATGGTCAAGGGTGACCTTGCCACAAAGCTTAAATGGAAATGCGGTCACTGCGGCACAGAGTTTGAAGCAAGCCCTGCGCTTATCCTTTTAGGCGGACATTGGTGCCCTGAGTGCTTTATTCCTCACAAGGCATGGGATTATGACGCAATAGCCAAGGACAATCCGTTCTTTGCACAGGTTTGGTATCCCAATCACCGTAAGGATGAGAACAACCGTTATGAGTTTGACGAGCTGTTCCACATCGACGGTGTGCCGTGGGATGACATCAAGAGATAAATAATTTATGATTGTACCCGACATTCAGTTGAATGTCGGGTAATGCATATGTAGGTGAGAAAATGACTAAAAAAGATTTTTTAAAGAATTACTGGCGCAACTATCTATATCTTGAAGAAAGATTTCTTGCTACAGGAAATTATGTTTCTATAGAGAAAGAAAACAATGATGCATTTTCATTTGAATACCTGAGTTTATTTATTCTGCTGTGTAATGAGATAGATTCTATTTCAACGGAATTCTGCAATTGGATAGAAAAGCAGAAAAAGAACAGAAACATAGGAATAAAAGTTGATATTATCAAAACTATTTATCCAAATCTTTCGAACCTCAGAGTTATAACCAACGGGCAATTTGAGGGTTACAACTTTGTACCATTCTTAAAATTCGACGAAAACTCTGCAGAGTGGTGGAAAGACTACACCTATGTTAAGCATTACAGAAGTCAGAAGGATGAAAAAACAGGAAAGCCAAATTATTACAAGGCTAACCTTAAGAATGTTTTTACTGCTCTTTCTGCGCTATATCTTCTGAGCCGTCTGTTCTTTGAAAAACTTGACGGTAATTCCTCTGATGCTGAACTGATTTCAGCGGTATTCAACGGATACGAAGGATAAAATCTTATACAGGCAGCCTTACGGCTGCCTTTTTTACGACAAACATTTGCAATATATTACGATTATTTATTGATTTTTATATATAATAATGTTATACTCTATTAGATAATGAAAAAAATTATCTATATTTCAGAAATTTAAAAGTTCACTTCATCAGTTCAATCAAACAGGAGAAATGATATGATTAATTTTAACGAAGCGCCTTTTATCGGCACTGAGCTTGACTACATCAAAAGAGCCGTTGAAAACAAAAAAATCTGCGGCGACGGTGAGTTTACCAAAAAGTGTAATGCATTTTTTGAAGAAACGACAAAGACAAAAAAGGCTTTGCTGACCACATCCTGCACGCACGCACTTGAAATGGCAGCAATTCTTTGCGGCATCAAACCAGGTGATGAGGTAATTATGCCTTCGTACACCTTTGTTTCAACTGCCGATGCTTTTGTCGGAAGAGGTGCCAAGGTCGTATTTGTTGATATTCGTCCCGATACGATGAACATTGATGAAAAGCTTATTGAAGATGCTATTACTGAAAAGACAAAGGCTATTGTCCCAGTTCATTATGCCGGTGTTGGCTGTGAAATGGATACAATACTCGATATAGCTAAAAGGCATAATTTAAAGGTTGTAGAAGATGCTGCTCAGGCTGTAACAGCAAATTATAAAGGCAGAGCTTTGGGAACTATCGGAGATTTCGGCTGCTATTCCTTCCACGAAACAAAGAACTTTTCAATGGGTGAAGGCGGCGCAATTCTTATTGCTGACGAAAAAGAAGCTGAGCTTGCTGAAATAATCAGAGAAAAAGGAACAGACAGAAGCCGATTTTTCAGAGGTCAAGTAGATAAATATACATGGGTAGAGTACGGTTCTTCTTATTTACCAAGCGATATCAATGCAGCTTATCTTTGGGCACAGTTAGAAAAAATAGATGACATCTGTAAAGATCGTATAGCTACTTGGAATCATTATTATGACAAGCTCAAACCGCTTGAGGATAAGGGGCTTGTTTCTCTGCCCTACATTCCCGAAGAATGCACAAACAATGCACATATGTTTTATGTTAAAACAAAAGACCTTGCCGAAAGGACAAAACTTATATCTTATCTTAAGGAAAACGGAATCCAGGCTGTATTCCATTACATTCCTCTTCACAGCGCTCCGGCAGGTCAACGATATTGTGAATTCCACGGTGAAGACAGATATACTACCAAAGAAAGTGAAAGACTTATGCGACTTCCGCTTTACTACGGTCTCAAAGAAAACGAAACAGAATACATATGTGAAAAAATACTCGAATTCTACAAATAAGGAGGATCTTGTGCTATGTATATAATTATAGGCGCAACAGGCTTTATCGGTCTTTATACTATTGAAAGACTTGTAGGCGACGGCTTTGAAGTTATAGGAACCGGCAGAAACGAAAAAATAAAAAGCATGGTTGAAGAGAGAGGCGCAAATTATGTGTCGCTCGATATGACTAAACCTGAAGATTTTGAAAAACTTCCGAAGGAAAATGTTGACGGCGTTATTCTTCTCGGCGGTCTTTTGCCTGCCAACGCTGCGACTGATATCACTAAAGACGAAAATGCAGCTGATTATATAAATGTAAATGTAATAGGCACAATCAATGTGCTTGAGTACTGCCGTAAAAACGGAATAAAAAAAGTTATTTCAACCTCAAGCTATGCCGATGTAAAAAAAGCATGGAAAAAAGGTGTAGCACTTAAAGAAAGTGAACCGAGAGATTTTTATTATACAGGCGATCATGCAGTATATGTTATTTCAAAAAATGCCGCAAATGATGTTATGGAATACTATAATGAGCAACACGGTATGCAATGCGCATGGTTCAGGCTTCCCCCTGTTTACGGTGTAGGTCCTCATTCTGAAATATATGTTAACGGCAAATATTATAAATCAGGTATACAAACCTTTATTGAAAAGGCTCAGAAGGGCGAACCGATTGAAATCTGGGGTGATCCGGAAATCAGCCGTGACATTGTCTATGTAAAAGATGTTGCTAGAGCTTTTGAGCTTGCTTTGCAAAGCGATAAAACTTACGGGTTATATAATATGACATCGTCAACCGAGCTTACTCTTAGACAGCAGGTTGAGGATACGATTGATGTTTTTTCTAACGGCAAACGCTCTGAAATCGTATACAGACCGGACAAACCCAACAATACGCCTTCATTCCTTTTCTGTATGGACAAAGCAAAAGAAGATTTCGGCTTCGTTCCCAAGTACCGTTCATATAAAGATATTATGCTTGATTATAAAAAAGAAATGGAATCAGGCCGCTTCAACAAAATGATTGAAGCAAGAAAAAAAGAAGTTAAATAATACGAGAGGTAAATATGGATATTTCAGTTGTTATTCCTGTATATGGCTGCCGTGCTGCGCTACCTGAACTTCACAGAAGGCTGACAGAGTCGCTTTCTGCAATCACTGACAATTATGAAATCATACTTGTTAATGATGCCTGCCCTCAGAATTCATGGGAAGATATTGAAAAAATATGTGAAAAGGACAGCAAGGTAAAAGGCATCGAGCTTTCACGCAATTTTGGGCAGATATATGCCATAACAGCAGGACTTGACAATTCAAAAGGCGAATGGGTAGTAGTGATGGATTGTGATCTTCAGGACAGACCCGAAGAAATTATAAATCTTTACAACAAAGCTCAGGAAGGTTATGATGTAGTCTTTGCACGCAGAGCTCAGAGAAAAGACAGCGCACTTAAAATTTTTGTTTCAAAGCTGTTTTATTCAGTCTGCTCTTTTGCAACGGATACTAAATTTGACCCGGCAATTTGCAATTTCAGTATTATAAGTCGCAAAGTTGTTGACAGCTATTGTTCTATGCGTGAAGTTCACAGAGCATATGTAGCATACATTAAATGGCTTGGATTTAAACAGACAGCTATTGATGTTGAACACAATGACCGTGCAGAAGGTAAAAGCTCATACAATTTCAAAAAGCGTATGCGTATGGCAATGGAGATTATAACCTCGCAATCTGACAAGGTACTTAAGTTCATTGTCGGTCTTGGCTTTATTGTGGCTATGCTTTCGCTTTTAGGTGCAATTGCTATAATAATTAAATACTTTATCAGTAATATACTTTCAGGTTGGACAAGTACAATTGTTGCATTGTGCTTCTTTGGCGGACTTGCAATAATGTCCATCGGTATTGTCGGCATATATGTCGGTAACATATTTATGCAGTCAAAGGAAAGACCTCTTTATATTATCAGAACCATAAAGAATGACAATCAGGAAGTTAAATAAAAACGGAGTGAACATATTGGATAACAATGATATAAATCTGCAGACAGCCCAGCAGTCTCAAACCGAAAGCAATAGTAAAAAGGTTAAGAAGCTTACAATTAAGCTTCTTATTCTGTTACAGGCCGCAGTATGCATATATACCGTTTCAGGTATTGCAGGTAAATTTGCAAGCAAATATGATTTTTTAAGTCTTGGCTTTATAATTTGCTACGGTATTGAAATCGTCATCTTGGGAATTTATGCACTGATTTGGCAACAAATAATAAAAAAAGTTGACATTTCAATTGCTTATGCCAACAGAGCCGTTGCTATATTCTGGTCAATGCTTTGGGCGGTAATTATTTTCGGTGAAGCCATTACAATTCAGAATATAATTGGCGTAGTCATTATAGTAATAGGAACTTGGATGGTGAATAAAGATGGCTGATTATGTTTATTGGATTTTTCTGTTTTCTGCAGTAATTATTTCCGCATTTTCTCAGATGCTTTTGAAGAAGGGCGCTCAAAAGGAATATAGTAGTTTTATAAGAGAATATCTGAATGTTTGGGTAATTTCCGGTTATTTCCTTATGTTTGTTTCTACAATCTGCATTATTTTTGCGTATAAGGGCGTAGATTATAAGAACGGTCCTGTTATAGAGTCGTTAGGTTTTATCCTGATTATGATTCTCAGCCGTATTTTCTTTAAAGAAAAAATTACAAAACACAAGTTGATAGGTAATATTCTTATTTTACTTGGCGTATTTGTTTTCTATTTTCCGTTTACAAGAGGTTAAAATATGAAAAAAATAGTTATAATAGGTGCTAATGATTTCCAAAACCCGTTAATATTAAAAGCAAAAGAAATGGGTTTTGAAACACATGTATTTGCATGGCAAGACGGTTCAATTGGCGAAAGAACAGCGGATTATTTTTATCCTATAAGTATAGTTGAAAAAGATGAAATACTAAAAAAATGTAAAGACATCATGCCCGATGCGGTTGCTACGATTGCTTCTGACCTTGCTAATATAACTGTGCAGTACCTTGCACAAAGGCTATCACTCCCCTGTAACAGTGAAGAATGTATTGATATTACAACTAATAAATATAAAATGAGACAAGCTCTTGCAGACGGCGGCGTTAAAGTTCCGCATTTTGAAATTGTTGGCAGCGTTGACGATATAAAGGATTACGGAAAATTCAGCTTTCCCGTAATTGTAAAGCCTACTGACCGCTCAGGCAGCAGAGGTATCACTAAGGTCGAAGATGTCAGCCAACTGGAAGCAGCAATAACATCTTCAGTAGAGCAATCATTTGAAAAAAAAGCAATAGTTGAGGACTACATTACAGGCCCTGAATTCAGCTGTGAATGTATTTCTTTTAACGGAGTACATCATTTTCTTACTGTAACTCAAAAGTTCACAACTGGTGCTCCGCATTTCATCGAAACAGGACACATGGAACCTGCCGGACTGAATGATGCAATGCTCAATAAAGTCAAGAAAACCATATTTAAAGCATTAACAGCCTTGAAGGTTGAATTCGGTGCCTCACACTCCGAATTCAGAATTACACCTGACGGTGAAATAGGTATTATAGAAATAGGTTCACGAATGGGCGGCGACTGTATAGGTTCAAATCTTGTTTATCTTTCGACAGGCGTAGATTTTGTCAGAGGCGTAATAGATGTTGCAAGCGGTAAAGAACCCGACTTAACGCCTGATTTTGAGCCGAGAGCAGCCGCTATACGGTTTGTTTTCTCAAAAGAAGATATGAATGTCCTTGATAATGTTAAAAAGAATTACAAAGACAATTTGTATTTTGTTAGTGAAATTTCTGAAATCGGCGAACATAAAATAGTTGACAGCGGTACAAGGTATGGCTTCTATATTATGACCGCCGACAACAGAGAGGAATTACTTGAAATAAGCAAACTGAACAGACGATAACATAATTCCCTCTTGCAAATTTTAAAAATTATGTTATACTATTATGCGAACAAGACAAATCCGAAAACGCTGTGAAAAAGTTAAGTAGGCATGCTGCGTAAGTATTCA
>ONBD01000033.1 GCA_900315985.1 uncultured Eubacteriales bacterium
ATTGCTGCAAAGCTTTTAATACTATTTATTCACATTTTCACTCTGTTTATGCTTGTAACTGCCGCACTTAAAATGCGTATGTATATAAACACTTACGGACTTACGGCTTTAAGGCTTTTCACAAGCGTATTTATGCTTGCTACTGCTTCGTTTTCGGTAGTGCTTGCAATTAAGCTCTTTGCGCCAAAGTCCAAGCCCGTCAAATATGCTGTTGTATTTTCACTCGCCGTGTTTACAGCCCTTTCGCTTGCAGGCATTGACAGAAGCGTGGCTTCGTACAATGTTAACGCCTACCTTAACGGCAGGCTCAAAGCGGTTGATATTACCACGCTGTCAAATCTTTCAAGCTATTCCTCACTGCCTTATCTTGTAAAGCTTACAGGATGTGATGACGAAAAGGTAAGCGCACAGGCAAAAGAGGCAATAAGCTATATGTATAATTACTATGCCGATTTGAATCCCGGCAGCAATATAGGACCGACAATTCATTCCGAAAAGCCGAAATTCCTTGATTTTACGGTATATAAATACCTGACATATAAAACGCTCGAAGAAGCCAAAATTGAAAACTTAGGCGACAAAAAATTACAGTATTATGTACCCTACGGCTTCAAAAACCTTGAAGAGTATTATGACAGCCTTGAATACAATGACAGTTATAATTATGATTATTAAAGGGAGTGCATTGAATGAACAAAGCTCTGAAAATAATGAAAAAAGCATTAAAAATAATGACTGTTATTTTAGCTTCAATAGTAATTATATTTGTTGTTTTATTTGTGATTGAGGAAATAGAGGGAATGAAAAGCTGGGAAAAAACATATCAAAAGGTTTTACCTCAAAACGAAATAAAATTACCGTATAAGCGCTCTGATTATATTAAGATTAAAGAACACGATTATACTTACTGGAACTCAGATAAACCAATAAGTGCTAAAGCAAGCTTTTCGCATTTAAATAACAATTATTTTGTAAGTGAAAATTGCTTTTATAAATTATATATTTTTGATAGCATATACAGCGAATTATTTTTAAAAGATTTTCCTTATGATTTATATCGTCCGGTACTTGATTGTGATGAAATATTAAAAATTGAATTATCTAATCACAGAGAAAAGTGGGCTTATAGCTTTTTTAATGGCAAATTAAGGCTGGAAGAGTATAATTATTTTTCCCCTGAATTTTCCAAAGATGAATTAAAAGAAACAATAGCAGGTATTTCAGCAAGTCACCAATCAACAGATGTTACAAGCGATGCATTAAATTATAATGATAATTTAAAATCATTAAAGCTTTTAACAGACAAGACAGGGCAAAATGAATGGTATATGTTTTTGCATTACAAAAAGGCGGACGGATTGTTTTATACCGATGAAACACCATTCTATATTTGTGAATATAATGAACACTACTATCTTTGCAGCTGCGATTTTTATGGCATGTATTTAGGAAAATTAATTGATAAATTGCCTCTTTATAAAATGCCTGACACTTTTGTAGAGAGAATAAATGAAAGTATAATTGATGAAAGTAAGAAATTATCTTGGGTTGAAAAATCTTAAGTATAAAAGGGAGTGCAAATGAAGAAGAAATTAAAAATAATTCTCATTGCAATGCTTGCGGTATTGTTATGACCTGATTGAAATAGGATAGCTTTGCAAAAATAAACAGACCTGATGAAAATCAGGTCTGTTTTTATGCTTTTTATTTAATTATAAAACATAAATTATAACATCACGGCTGCCCCACTGTCTGCACTCAGACTCGGTATTCATAAACAGGTCTACCGTGAACTTGCCCTTCTTGACAAATCCGCCTGTGTCAGCCGCTATACAGTAGCCGTAAACTATGCCGTCGGTTGAAACTACCCAAAGCTCTGTTCCGTAAGGGAACTGTTTGGGGTCAACAGCTATATAGCCGGGTCTTACTGTTCTGCCGCTTGCGGTTTTGTCGGACCTTGAGCCTGTGTACGCCGCTGCCTTGCCTGTTACGATGCTCTTATAATTCTTCGGAACACCGTTTTCAATTTCAAGGCCTGCGGGAACACTCAGCTCTGATATGGCTGCGCCGCCGTTTTTAAGCGCCGCAACAGTTACGGGCTTTGACTTTGTGCCTACCCTTGTAATCTGGTCAACAGCTTCCTTAATGATATTTTCAGCTTCAACTGTTGAGCTTTCGAGTGAACCGTTAACGATTTTATCTTTATAGGTTACCTCTTTAACTCCGTTTTCGCCCTTCTGAACAACCTCTGAACTGCCTTTGTAAAGCTCACTGGTGTTTTCGCTCTTTTTGGAGTATGCTATGCTCTTCTGCTCTGTACGAAGCTGATACTCAACACGCAAAACCGAAATCTCAAGTCCGTCTGTAAGCTCTGTGTCAAGCGACGGATTTGTTTCGTCATTTTCACCCAGAGTAATACCTGCCCGGTTCAAAGCGTCTGCAACAGTACCTGCGCCCATTACAAGCTGCTGTGAATTGCCGTCAGCCGAAACCGTAATATGCTGGGCGTTCTGAAGCTTCAGGGTCATACCGTCTTTTAATACGGTCTTTTCGGGAAGACTTGAAAGAATATCTTCGTTAAGAGTAATTCCCCTCTCAGCAAGGAAATCCGAAACTGTGCCTGCATATATCAGCGACTCGGCATTGCCGTTCAAATCAACATATTCAATTCCTGCCGCACGGTAAATTGTAATAATGCTGTCCTGACCTGCTGTGAAGCCGTCAAGCACCAATTTATCGTTTTCGGCAACTTCGATGTCAGCCTGCTTTAATACGGCTGCTGCATCTGTTTTAAGGGTTGAAACCCTTGTTATCTCCGAGCCGTCATATATGTCAACATTATACATATTGCCCGGAGCGGCGGCGAAGGCTGTTCCTGCGCAAAGAATTGCAACCGCTAAAATAAGCACTGCAAGTCTTGAAACAGGAAGTTTTAAAACTCCCCTGCTGCCCTTTACCTGTGTAATCATCATTTTGCTCCTTAACTCATACCTTTTATATATAAAGGCTGTTGGATGCAGACGCTCAAAACTTTATTGTAAGATTTTTTGGACATCCTTTTGCGCATCACTGTTATTTTCGCTTGTGACTGTTTGTAAATTATATTTATTATTTGGTGATTGTCAAGTTTTTTCGGGTATCATTTTTGTGCAATACTACCAAAATAAAATGTCAAATTTTGTCAATTACACTTTTTTTGCCCCTAAATGTTTTTGCCTGCTAAAGCGTTTTTAGTGAATTTTTGTGAAAATGTTAAAAAATCGCCTTTGTGGTGGATTAAGGGCATTTTTTAAGCCTTTTTCAGCTGTTTTTTTATTCATTTTTTAACTATTCCCACTTAAATTATATGCAATTTGGAAAAATTTATTCATTTTTTTGATGTTTTTTTAAAAAATCTCAATATTTTGAGTTTTTTTCACCTCTGAGCAAGGAAAAGCACCTGATTTTTACCGTATTTTGTGGGAATTAAGATTTTTAAAATTTGAATGGAAATATAAGCGTTTGTGTGTTACAATTTTTATATCACATTCTGAGGTAAAAATATGAAAAGCTTTGTTATTTCAAAAAACGATTCTGACCAGAGGCTTGACAAATTCATACACAAAAGCGTGCCCCTTCTTCCGCAATCGTTATTATACAAATACATACGCACAAAGCGCATAAAGGTAAACTCAAAAAGAGCCGAGATTTCAACAAGGCTCTGCGAGGGCGATGTTGTGGATATGTATATAAACGACGAGTTCTTTGCTAAAAGCGAGAAGCAGTATGACTTTCTCAAAGCACCGAAGCTTACAGGCATAATATATGAGGACGAAAACATAATGCTGCTTGACAAAAAGGCAGGCGTATTATGTCACCCTGATGACAGGGAATATGTTGACACGCTTATAGGCAGAATAAAGCGTTATCTCTATGAAAAGGGTGAGTACAGACCCGATGAGGAAAACTCATTTACCCCTTCGCTTGCAAACAGAATTGACAGAAATACAGGCGGTATTGTAATTGCCGCTAAAAATGCAGAGGCACTCAGAATATTAAACGAAAAAATCAAAAACCGTGAGCTTCACAAATACTACCTCTGTGTTGTTGTGGGCACACCTCCTAAAAAAAGCGATATTCTGACAGGGTACCTGATTAAAGATGAAAAAAGCAATACAGTCAAGGTGCTCAAATCCCCCTGCGAAAACGCAAAAACCATTAAGACCAAATACACTGTGCTTGACTCGGTTAACGGTTTAAGTCTTGTTGACATTGAACTGCTGACAGGCAGAACGCATCAGATAAGAGCGCATATGGCTTGGGTTGGCTGTCCCCTGCTGGGTGACGGAAAATACGGAAGCAATAAGACCAACAAAAAATACGGCGGTTACAAAAAACAGCTTCTGTACTCTTACAGGCTTAAATTCGATTTCACGGGTGAGGCAGGAATACTCAGCTACCTTAACGGAAAAGATTTTGAAGTAAACGATGTGTGGTTCAAGGAAGAATTCTATAACAATGGCTTAGTATGACAGTAAAATTCTTAAAGCTCTCTGCGGAGAGCTTTTTTTGTATACTATTATAAATAATATAGACCATATATATTGTCGAAAACAGTATACCATTATAATATATATGCTCAGCAACTATATATTGTGTATTTTTTAGAGGGTAATAATGATATGTAAAGCTTTTTACCTTTACAGGCAAATCGGCTTAAAATTATGATTTTACTTATACCCGATATATGTTTTTTGTTGAATTATAGCGAATGCTATGATATAATCTTTCTGTTTGAGGTGTTATTATGTTCTCAAGAGTTACAAGCATAGGTTTATACGGAATGGAATCTTACCGTGTCAGCGTTGAAGCAAACCTTTCAAGCGGTTTGCCGAGATTTGATGTGGTAGGTCTGCCCGATGCTGCCGTAAGTGAGAGCAGGGAGAGAGTAAGAGCCGCAATTCATAACAACGGCTATGATTTTCCCGTGTCAAGAATTACGGTAAACCTTGCTCCTGCGGACATAAAAAAAGAAGGTCCTGTTTACGACCTGCCAATACTTATTGCAATTCTTAAATCCACAGGTCAGCTCAGAGTTGACACAGACAGCCTTGCGTTTGTCGGCGAGCTTGCCTTAAACGGCGAAGTCCGTTCAATCAACGGTGTGCTGCCTATGGTAATAAGAGCGCAGAAGGAAGGAATAAAAAGCATATTTGTGCCTTTCGACAACAGGCACGAGGGCGCTGTTGTAAAGGGTATTGATGTATTTCCCGTCAAGACCGTAGCACAGCTGTTGGAGCATCTTAACTCAATAAATCTTATTGAGCCTGTTGATGAGTCCGACTACAACGAGCTTGTAACGGCAGACGGATTGCCTGATTTTGCGGATGTCAAGGGTCAGTATCAGCCAAAAAGAGCGCTTGAGGTTGCGGCTTCGGGCGGTCATAATGTTATGATGATAGGTCCTCCCGGTTCGGGCAAAAGTATGCTTGCCAAGCGCATACCCTCAATTCTTCCCGATATGAGCTTTGAGGAGTCGCTTGAAACCACCAACATCTATTCGGTTTCGGGTAAGCTGCCCGAAGGCGTATCTCTTATGCGGTCAAGACCGTTCCGCTCACCGCATCATACAATTTCACCTGCCGGTCTTTCGGGCGGCGGCACCATACCCACTCCGGGTGAAATTTCACTTGCGCACAACGGCGTGCTATTTTTAGACGAGCTGCCGGAATTCACAAGAAATGCAATGGAAATTTTAAGGCAGCCCATAGAGGACGGCAAAATCACCATTGCAAGAGTGGCGGCTACATATTCATACCCCTGCTCTGTAATGCTTGTGTGCGCTATGAACCCCTGCCCGTGCGGATTTTACGGGCACCCGACCAAGCCCTGCACCTGCCCTAAAGGCGCACCTGCGAGGTATCTTGCGAAGGTCAGCGGTCCCCTTCTTGACAGGCTTGACATTCACATTGAAGTGCCTGCCGTAAATTATGAGGAGCTTTCAAGCAAGGCTAAGGAAGAATGCTCAAAGGACATAAAGAAGCGTGTAAACGCTGCAAGGGAAATTCAAAGAGAACGCTTCAGCGGTTCGGGCGTTAACTGCAATGCAAAGATGACATCGGCACAGACAAGGAAATACTGTCAGTTAAGCGATGAGGCAAGCAGGCTGTTAAAGGCTTCGTTTGATTCTTTAGGTCTTTCTGCAAGAGCTTATGACAAGGTGTTGAGGCTTGCAAGGACAATCGCCGACCTGGACGGCGGCGGTGAAATTAAAGCGGAACATATTATGGAGGCTGTGCAGTATCGCAGTCTTGACAGAAAATTCTGGAAAGTTTAATTTGAGGTAATTTATAATGTGGTTTTGGTTTTCAATTATTGCACTTTTATGCTGGAGCGGCTCCGACCTGTTTTCTAAAATAGGCTGTGCAGATTCAAGGGACAAGTACTCTCATCTGAAAATGGTTACTGCCGTCGGCATTGTAATGGGCTTGCACGCAGCATATGAAATATTCAGCGGCGTAGATATAAGCCTTCAGGTTATACTCACCTACCTGCCCGTTTCGGCTTTGTATATTTTATCTATGGCAATAGGCTATCTCGGTCTGCGTTATATAGAGCTTTCGATTTCTTCGCCCATATGCAATTCTTCGGGTGCGCTTGTTGCTATAATGACAATCTGCCTTGCTGTTATCCATAAGGAAGAAATAGGCATAGCACCTGCGCAGTATGTTGCGATTGCACTTGTTGCGATAGGCGTTATAGGACTCGGTTTTGTTGAAGCTAAAGAGGACGACGAGCTTCGTGCCCTCAGGCAGCAGAAAGCAAATTACAAGTATGCAAAAAGCATATGGGCAATTTTAATTCCCGTTATTTACTGCCTGCTTGACGCTCTTGGAACATTTGCTGACAGCAAGGTGCTTGAAACGCTTGACGAGGATTCTGCAAATGTTGCATATGAGCTTACCTTCCTTGTTTGCGGTATAATATCGTTTATATTTGTTAAATTTATTAAAAAGCAAAAATACCTTCCCAAGAAGGAAGCTCCGAAGTACATAGGCGCAATTTTTGAAACAGCAGGTCAGTTTGCATATATTTATGCGCTTGCCGATTCAGAGCATGTCGCAATGTCAGCACCGATTATTTCGGCTTACTGTCTTGCATCTGTAATCTGGGGCAGAATTTTCTTAAAGGAAAAGCTTTCATGGAAGCATTACCTGACCATTGCAACAGCTATTGCAGGTATTGTAATACTCGGTATATACGACGAATAACAAATTCCGTATAAAAGTAAAACGGAACGGGCAATTTGTCCGTTCCGTTATTTGTTTGCTTTATAATTTACAGGTTTTCGTTAAGCACCTGCATTGTAACCTCTTCCTTAGCGTACTGAGAGAGGTATTTTTCCTGATAGTAGTTTTCGTTGTGAGCGTTGAGCGTGCCGTCCTTGGCAATATCAAGTACACAGCAGCCACGCTGTGCGCCGAGCTTGTAAATGCCGCTGTATGCAAGGTAGTCAATGCTCATGCCGTAGCTGAGGTTAATACCCTTGTAGTTAAGCGAAAGGTTGTTAAGGTGGTCATGTCCGCAGAATACGGAATCGGTTGAGCCAAGCTCTTCCATTGTTTCAAACAGGCTGTCCTCATGAATACCGCAGTAAATGAACTTACCGCTTTCACCGATAGTGCCGTAATTGTATTTTACATTTTCGGTGTCCTTGTATCCGTTTTCGGTAAACTCGTTCCACGCATCTCTGAACTCTGTAAGCGGAATGTGCATAAATGCAGTTGATTTAACAGTTTTGAGTCCTTCGTACTGAGCCTGCTTTTCAGCATCCATATCAGCTATAAGGCTTCTGTTGTTTTCGGTTGCCTCTTCAATTACGCTTCTGTACCACTCAACCTGATTTTCGTGAATGTTATCGTACTTCCAGAAAATGCCGAAGTAGTCGCCGTCAACATATGAGTGTGAGTCAAACAGAACAAGTGAACGGGTAACAAGATTGTCGGAATTTATAACATTGAATACCTGATTGCCTTCGCCGTCAACATCCGAGGGACCTGACTGAACAAGGCAATGCGGAAATTCGCCGCTTGAATAGAATTCCGTAAGCTCCTCACGGCTGTAATAGCTGTAAGCTTCGGTATCATGGTTGCCGTAGCAAAGCGTCCAGTAAACGCCGAGGCTTTCCATAAGAGTTGCAAAAAGCTTTGCGCCGGACTTGTTGTTGAAGGTACCTGCCTGGAAGGGAACGGGATACGAAATGTCACCCGTTACTACTACAAAGTCAGGCTTTTCGGCAGTAACTAAAGCTGCAACGGCGTTCATGGACATAGCGTCCTTACGAATTGACATCCAGCCGCCGCCCAGATGCACATCGGTAAGCTGAAGGACCTTAATATCCCTGTCGGCAAAAATCTTCCAGCAGCCGTTGTCATAGTTTTCAAACTCAGGCAGTGCCTGATCATATTCAACCGGCTTATATGACTTTGCTCTTTTAAGACCGGACTGTACGCCTATAACAGTTATAAGTGTTGTAACACCTATAAACAGAACGAGCAACACAAGTATAATGCAAAGTACCTTTTTTGCCCTGCCCTTTTTCTTTGGCTTTTTTACCTCTGCCTTTGTTTCAGGCGCATCCATAACCTTACTCATATCTTACCTCCTGTGGTATTTATATAAAGTTCAGCGTCGAGCTGCTCTTTAATTTTTAAACACAAGCTGTTCAACAGCTCGTTATTTACCGAATAATCGTCCGATTTAAAGCTTAAGTCGGCGTTGAAAATTTTTGTTTCGCCGTAAATATGACATTCAAGGGAATAAAGCTCTATGCCGTCAAAGCTTTTTATAATGCTTTCACATTCGCCGCAAAGTCTGTCATCCCGTCTGCCGATTATGGTTTTAATTGAAAGCAAAACGGATTTTATACCGTTAATTATAATTACTGCTGCCGCCGCCATACCCATTACCGAGTCTACCGCATAGCCCACACGCTGAGTCAGGGTAAACGAAACTACTATGCAGACTGAAATGAGAAAGTCGAGTATGCTGTCAAGCGTCAGGTTTGAAAAGACCTGAGAATTATACTTTTTACTGCTCGCTCTGAATACAAAAAACAGACCGAGTTTTACTGCGGCGCCTATTAACAGCGCAACGGCATATTTTACCGAATACCACACGGGCACGGGGTACATAAAGCGTTGCAGAGAGGTATACGCAAAAGCAAAGCCCGTTACAAGTATTACCGTGGAAAGCAGTACATTTATAAGCTCCTCTGTTTTGCCGAAGCCGAAGGGGTATTTTTCATCAGGCTTGGCAAGACATATGTAAAAGCCCGCAAAGCTTAAAATTAAAACAAGCGAGTCTGCAAGCGAGTTGAGCGAGTCAACATATATGCTTATGCTGTTTGAAACCATAGCAATATAAAGCTTCACCAAAAATAAAGCCAAATTGACTGCCGCCGCAACAGCGCATATTATAATCTTACCTTTTTTATTCTTCATAGTGTATAGTTTAACATTTATATTTGACAAATTCAACACAATTAAATAAAAAACTCTTGAAACGCATAACATTTAATTGTATAATAGCTGTTAGATTTTTCTAAGGAGTACACAGATGCTGGGTAAATATGTCAGAGTAAGGGTTACAAAACCCCTGGGTGCCTTTGACAGTAATTCCCGCAAGGTGCTGCGCCTGAATTACGGTATTGTGGAAAGCGGTCTTGACAGAAAAAGTCCTGTCAAGGGTGCGTACATTATGGGCATTGCCCACAGGGTTTATAATTTTGAAGGCAGAGTTATAGCAGTAATCAGGCTTAATGAGCACGGGGGAGTATATCTCGTTGTTGCACCCAAAAGCAAAAAATTTATTGTTCACGAAATTGTTGATGCGCTGAGCTTTATGTATAATGAGCAGGACTATTCTCTTGACTGCCTTTACGAGCGCTCCTGCGGCGCAGTTATTTTCAGAATAATCAACTCTCAGAAGCGTTTTTTACTTATTAAAAACCACAGAAGCAATAACTGGGGCTTCCCGAAAGGACATATTGAGCGGGGCGAAACAGAAGAGGAAACCGCCTGCCGTGAGGTGCTTGAGGAAGCGGGAATACACATTAAGCTGTTCCCCGATTTCAAATACAAGTCAGAGTATACTATAAGGAACAGAGTTGAAAAATCCGTTTCTATTTTCCTTGCCACAACTGATGACACGCAGACTGTAATACAGCCTGAGGAAATTGAGGATTACATCTGGCTTGAATATGAGCAGGCTATGAAAACGCTTAATTACCCGAACGATAAAGATATTCTTAAGAAAGCTCAGGAATATCTTGAAAAGCATAATATTTGACGAGGAGTTAATATGGCTGAACAGTTAGCGACCTTTTTTGTAGATTTGTTTAAAGACAAAATTCCGCCCGAGCTTACTATTTTTGTAATTTCGCTTATGCCTATTCTGGAGCTGAGGGGCGGTATGATAGCCGCAAGGCTGTTGGAGGTTCCTTTTTTAAAGGCATTTTCAATCTGCTTTATAGGCAATATGCTCCCCATTCCGTTTATACTTCTTTTTATTGAAAAGATTTTTGAATGGCTCAGGCGTTTTAAATTTTTTGAAAAAATTATTGTAAGATTGGAAGCCAAAACCGACAGGAACAAAGATAAGGTCTTGAGGTACAAGTCCTGGGGACTGCTTTTGTTTGTTGCAATTCCTCTGCCGGGTACAGGCGGTTGGACCGGCGCACTTATGGCGGCTCTTCTGGGCATTGATTTCAAACGCTCTCTGCCGATAATTGCACTGGGCGTATTTATTGCAGGCTTGATTATGTCACTTATTACTTACGGCATATTCGCATTGTAAATTTTAAGGGCAGGTCACCTGCCCTTTTTCAATATGATTTTTTAAAGTTAGGGGTATTGACTTTGCAGTTTGTTGTTATGGACCTCGAGTGGAATACCGCTTATTCAAAAAAGAACAGAGGATTTTTTAACGAAGTAATTGAAATCGGCGCAGTCAAACTAAACGAAGGCTTTGAGATTATTGATAAAATTTCAATTATAGTTAAACCTCAGATAAGCAAAACCTTAAGAGGCAGAACGAAGGATTTAACACACATTACAAATGAAGATGTATCGCAGGGCAAGGTCTTCGCTCAGGCGGTCAAGGAATTTTCCGAGTGGCTGGGTGACGATAAAAATGTTTTTCTCACCTGGGGCGACGGCGACATAAGAGTACTTATAAAGAATTACGAATACTTTACCGGTAACGATAATATTGAGTACATCAACTTTTACGGCGACGCTCAGAAATACTGTCAGAGCTTCATAAACACCGCTTCGCACCAGCAAATCGGACTTGCGGCGGCGTGTGAGCAGTTCGGCATAAATCCCGACGATTTTTCACATCACAGAGCGCTTGATGACAGCCTTATGACAGTTGAATGCATTAAAAAGGTTTTTGACCGTGAAAAGCTGAAGGGCTACATTCACACCTGCGATGAGGGCTTTCACAAAAGGCTTTTGTTCAAGCCTTATGTTATTAAGGATATGAAAAATCCCGCAGTTGACCTTTCAAAGCAGACCTGCGTGTGTGATGTCTGCGGCGGCAAGGTTGAAACAAAGAAAAAATGGCGGTTTGTAAACCAGTCCTTCCGTTCGGAGTACTACTGCCCTAACTGTAAAAGATACCTCAGACTCTGCGTAAGGTACAAGCAATTCTATGACCGAATAGATGTAAAAAGAAGTCTGACGGAATTTAACCCTGCAAAAAGACAAATCAAACAGAAAACGGCTGAATGATATGAGTTTAAAAGCAAAATTTAAAAAGAATGCCGCAAATCCGAAAGGATTTCTCGGCACGGTTCTCATTTCAAGAATGAATATAGGTACGCATTACCGTCTGGCTCAATGGGGTCTCGGGCAGCTTAAAGCCGAAAAAGGCTACACTGCTTTGGATGTCGGCTGCGGCGGCGGTGCAAATGTTGAGAAGCTGCTCGGCTTATGCTGTGAAGGGTCGGTTACAGGTATTGACTGCTCCGAAACGAGCGTCAAAAAATCACTGCGTCTCAACAGAAAAGCAGTAAAAGACGGAAGATGTCAGATTCTGAAAGCGGATGTGTCCTCACTCCCCTTTGCTGACGGAAGCTTTGATATTGCAACCGCTTTTGAAACTGTTTACTTCTGGCAGGAGATTGAAAAGGCATTTTCAGAGGTTTACAGAGTTCTTAAAAACGGCGGCTCGTTTCTTGTTACAAACGAAACCGAGGGCAATTCCGCTTCGGCTCAGCAGACTCTGGAGCTTATAGAGAATATGAAATTTTACACTGCAAAGCAGACAGAAGAAATTATGCAGGCAGTCGGCTTTAAAGATGTAAAAATTTTCAGACACCCGACAGAAGCATGGTTTTCTGTTGTGGGTATTAAGAACTGAATTAAAAAGCCTCCCTTTTGGGAGGCTTGATTTTTTACTGATTTTCTCTCTGCACTGTTGATTCGGCTTTCATTAAGAAATCATATATAGGTTTCATTTCAAGGAATTTGTTGCCTATTGCCTCGGCAAGCACCTTGCTGTCGCTGAAAAGCAGGTCAAAGTCCCGACTGTTTACGCTTACGGCAAAATCACGAATATTTAAAAAGGGTAAATCCTCTTCAGGCGCATCGGGAAAATGATTTTTCTTATACGGGTTGGAATAGAAAATATATTCCTTATGCTTTTTCATAAGCTTTTTGAGAGAAAGATAGCTTTTGTCATGCTTTAAAACAAGCTCTCTTATTGCCTCCATGGTTTTCGTGCCTGCCTTGTAGTAACCGCAGCCGTAAGTAAAGCCCTCGGGTGAGAATTCAAAATAATAGCAGGGGTAACCCTCGTAAAGCTCTTTGCCGTGCATAAAGCCGTACCAGACATGGTCACGGAATATTGATTTGTCCTTGGTAAAACGGGTATCACGGTAAATTCTTGAAATATGCTTTGGGTTACAGCTTAAATTCGGGTCTATTTTGTCAATATAGGGCTGCATATTGCTTACGAACTCACGGAAAGGCTCTACTACAAGCTGTTTGTGAAGCTCCTTATGCTCCCTGTACCAGGGTTTGCTGTCCTTAATTCTGTTTTCAAATAAAAAGTCAAGTGCCTGCGGGGTTAAATTCATTATTATACTTCCTGTTCAAATTTGTTTGCTACATCCTTAAGATATTTTGTAATCTCAAGGTGCTGAGGGCAATGCCTTTCACAGCTCTTACAGCCTATGCAGTCCGACGCCTTGCCGAATTCAGCATTAAGCTCTTTATACTGCTTTGCCGCATTGTCTGCGTCAGATGAATTGAACAGCTCAAAATATTTCGGTATTTCAATATTCTGAGGACATTCATCAGTGCAGTAGTGGCAGGCTGTGCAGGGAATTGAAATTGACTTGTTAATAATTCTGACAGCCTCGTTAATGATATGGTACTCTTCATTGTTAAGCGGCTTGAAATCCTTCATATAGCTCAATATTATCCTGAAGCTGCTGCATATTTGACATACCGCTTAAAACCATCATAACGCCGTCAAGGCTTGCGGCATATCTAACAGCCCAGCTTGCAGGCGAAGCGTCGGGATTATACTGTCTGAAAAGCTTTTCTGCCTCAGCAGGCACATTTGCAAGCGCACCGCCCTTGACAGGCTCCATAACAACTATATCCTTACCGTGCTTCCTTGCTACCTCATAGCAAAGACGGGACTGAATTTTTTCTGAATTCCAGTCAAGGTAGTTTATCTGAAGTTGAACAAAATCCATCTCGGGATGCTCGGTCAGTATCTTGTCTAAAAGCTCTGCATTGTCATGGAAGGAAAAGCCGAGCTTTTTAATTATGCCCTGCTCTTTTTTCTTTGCTGTGTACTCAAAGCTTGAGTATTTTTTGCAAGCCTTGTAATTGGACTCGTTAAGGCAATGCAAAAGATAGTAGTCAAAATACTCAACGCCGCATTTTTTAAGCTGGCTTTCAAATATTCTTTCCTGCTCGCCCTGAAATTTTATCATCATAGTGGGCAGCTTGTCGGCAAGAGTGAAGCTGTCTCTCGGGTGTCTTTTTACAAGGCACTCCCTCATTGCGCTTTCACTTTTAAAAGCGTGATACATATATGCCGTGTCAAAATAGGTAAATCCGTTTTCAATAAAGCTGTCAACCATTTCACAGACCTGCTTTTTGTCAACAGAGGTCTGAATTTTCGGTACCTTCAGCGGTAAACGCATACAGCCGAAGCCCAATTTTTTAGCCTGCATAATTATGCCCTCCTTGCTTTTAATTAGTATATAACTTTGTTAAGATGTTCGCAAGCAAAAATAAAATAAAAGATAAAAATTAAATTTTGTTAATTTATACAGTAACGGTTGAATTAAATTGCAAAATATGGTATATTTAGTATGAATTTTAACCGCAGGAGGTAGATTTATATGGATTTAAGCAAAGTTATCGCAAGAAAAGACGAAGCTGCTCAGTATATGATTGACGAAATCACTCATATATGCAAAGACTTCGAAACAAGAAGCCCCGGCACCAAGGGTGAGCTTCAGTCATGCGAGTACATGGCAGAGGTGCTCAAAAACGAATGCGGATGCGACAGCGCAGAGGTTGAGTCCTTCAAGGAAAACCCCGGCTCATTCTTCGGCTGGATTTTCTTTACAATCACATTTGTACTTTTGGCAATTCCGCTGTTTTTCATTGCGCCTATCTGCTCGGCTATTTTAATAGCCGCAGGTCTTGTAATTGTATTTTTACAGTTCGGTCTTTACAAAAAGGCTGTTGACCGCTTCTTCCCCGAGCTTACAGGTCACAATGTTACGGCTATCAAAAAGCCCGCAGGCGAGGTTAAGCGCAGAATCCTCTTCAACGGTCACCCCGACGCTGCTTGGGAATGGCCCGTAAACTATGCGCTCGGCGGCGTTGGTTTTGAAAGCCACGCAGTTATATGCGCTCTCGGCGCTGTTTATTACCTTGTAATTTCTATAATTGCATGCGTTAAGGGCAGAGCCTTCGGTCTTGCTGACATGGGCGATTTCTGGACAAAGTTTGCCTTCTGGGGTCTTCTTTTTGTTCCGTTCCTTGTAGGTCTTTACTGGATGTGGAACAGACACAGAATAGTTGACGGCGCTAATGACAACCTTTCGGGCTGCTATATGGGCATTGCAGTTCTTAAGTACCTTAAGGACGAAGGCATTGAGCTTGAAAATACAGAAATAGGCGTTGTACTTACAGGCTCCGAAGAAGCCGGACTCAGAGGCTCAAAAGCTTGGTGCGAAGCTCATGCAGGTGAGTTCCAGGATGTTCCTACCTTCTTCATTTCATACGACACAATACATGACCCGAAACAGCTTATGGTTAACTACCGTGACCTTAACGGCACAGTTAAATCAGATGAGGATGTTTCAGACCTCTTCCTCGAGGCTGCACAGGCTATTGATGTACCGATTAAAAAGGGTTGGGTTCCTCCGCTCGGCGGCGCAACCGATAACGCAGCTTTCTCACAGGCAGGCTTCCGTTCAACAGGTATTACAGGTCTTAATCACAAGCTTGAGGATTACTACCACACAAGAAGAGACACCTATGACAATATGAACGCAGAGGGTCTTGCTAATTGCTTCGCCGCAAGCGTTAAAGCTCTTGAAATGTTCGACAACGGCGCAAAGCAGTAATAATCTGATAATATTAAAGAGCCGCAAACAGCGGCTCTTTTTTACTTTTTAAAATCCGACTACCTGATGTGTTCTCGGCACTGAGGGCGGGTCGCCTATTCTGCCGTATTTCTTAAGCGTTGCAATCTCTTTCATATCCTCTTCGCTTATTTCAAAGCCAAACACATCGGCGTTATTTTTAATTCTCTCGGGTGTTGCCGATTTCGGCACGGGTATTGCACCCTTCTGCACTATAAACCTTACGCAGAGCTGTGCTACGGACACGCCGTATTTTGCCGCCATTTCTATAAGCAGTTCCCGTTTGAAAGCCTGCCCCTGAATAAGCGGGCTCCACGCTTCTGCTATTATTTTATTCTGCTTGCAGTACTCAAGCATTTCCTCCTGCGGATTTTGCGGATGCATCTGTACCTGATTTATCATAGGATAGGTAGAGAAATTACTTTTTATTATTTCAATATGCTCCGTCATAAAATTGCTTGTACCGATACTGCGAAGCTTGCCGTCATTGTAAAGCCTTTCAAATGCACGCCAGGTGTCGCACAAATCCTCTTCAAGTCTGTCAACATTCTGCACAAGCACGGGCCAGTGAATAAGATATGAGTCAAGATAATCGACGCCAAGCCTTTTAAGAGAATTTTCGCAGGATTTTATTGTTTTTTCGTAGCCGTGGTCATCATTTGGAAGCTTGGATACAAGAAAAATCTCGTTTCTGTCAACTCCGCTTTCCTTGATACCTGCGCCGACGAATTGCTCGTTTTGGTATGCGGCGGCTGTGTCAATATGTCGGTAACCTGTCTGCAGGGCGCATTTCACCGCTTCGGCGGCAATTCTTTCAGGCATTTTCCAAGTACCGAAAGCAACGCAAGGAATTTCAACACCGTTTATAAGCTTATAACAATCTGTCAGGCTGTTCATTTTTTCACCTCTTGAATTATTTGGTAAAATTCAAACTAATTTTATCACCAATTCCCGAATAAGTAAATATTTACAGAAAATAATAAAACGGGAGGAATTGAAATGATATTTTTAAAAGCATTTATTGTCGGCGGTCTTATATGCGTTGTGGGGCAGATTTTAATTGATACAACAAAGCTTACGCCTGCAAGAATTCTTGTCGCCTTTGTTGTTCTGGGTGTTGTACTCGGTGCATTGGGAATTTATCAGCCGCTTGTTGAATGGGCAGGCGCAGGCGCAACGGTGCCGCTTACAGGCTTCGGTAACACGCTTGTTCAGGGTACAAAGCAGGCAATAAGCGAAAAGGGATGGCTCGGTATTATTACAGGACCGCTTACGGCAGGCTCGGCAGGCATAACG
Organism: uncultured Eubacteriales bacterium; assembly: GCA_900315985.1. Classification (GTDB taxonomy): domain Bacteria; phylum Bacillota; class Clostridia; order Oscillospirales; family Acutalibacteraceae; genus Fimenecus. Next base: position 16,961 of record ONBD01000033.1, read on the forward strand.
GCGGCTATTGTTTCAGCTTTGGCGGTTGCTCTTGTAGCAAAGCCTAAAAGCAAATGAAAGCTTCCGTTTTTTTGCATTTCTCGCAACCTTATTTGATGATACAAAAAAGGCGGGTAACACCCGCCTTTTAATTTACTCTTCTTCTATATTGCCAAGCAGTTTATACAGCAGTCTGTAAAGCTGGATTGCCTCTTCGGGTTTAAGCTTTATACAGCTGCCGACGCTCTGCGGAACGGAAACGGCATTTTTCTTAAGCTCCTCGCCCTCTTTTGTAAGGCTTACAAGCAGGACTCTTTCGTCCTTTTCGCTTCTGTGGCGGCGAAGATAGCCCTTCTGCTCCATACTCTTTAAAAGCGGAGTCAGCGTACCCGAGTCAAGAAACAGCTTCTCGCCCAGAGCCTTGACGCTTATCTCCTTCTCCTGCCAAAGCACCATCATTGTAATGTACTGCGTATAGGTTAAATTAAGATTGTCAAGATACGGTCTGTAAACTCTGACAACCTCCTTTGCCGCCGCATAAAGCGGAAAGCAAAGCTGATTTTCGAGCTTTAATGAATCGTAATTCTCAGCCATATTAACCCTCGCTCATCTGATTTGCCGCAGCCCTTACCGCAATAGCAAGCTGGTCTGCGCATGAGGTAGGCTTGAAGCCGCAGGTGTTACCCTTTAAAACACTTTCAATCTCGTCAACACTCATGCCGTCAACAAGCTTTGAAATAGCCTTTAGATTTCCGTTGCAGCCGCCGTAAAACTCGACATTTGTAACCTTGTTGTCATCAAGGTCAAATTTAATCTGCTGAGCGCAAACTCCCTTTGTCCTGTATGTAAATTCCATAAAAATCTCCTCTGAATATTTTTGCAAAATTAAATTGAGTACAATCAAATTATACTCAATTTTAATTATATGTCAAGCTATTACCCTGCAGGGATTACCGTAGGCTACAACGCCTGACGGCAAATCCTTTGTTACAACACTGCCTGCGCCGACCACCACATTGTCGCCTATCGTAACTCCCGGAACAATTACAGTGCCTGCGCCAATCCAGCAGTTTTTGCCTATGCGTACAGGCATATTGTACTGATACTGCTTTTTACGAAGCTCCGGCTCTATCGGATGCCCTGCCGTTGCAACCGTAACATTAGGTCCGAACATAGTGTAGTCGCCTACATAGATATGTGTGTCGTCAACTGCTGTGAGATTGAAATTAGCATATACATATTTTCCGAAATGACAATGCGCTCCGCCCCAGTTAGCATGAAACGGAGGCTCTATATAGCACCCCTCACCGATTTCTGCAAACATTTTCTTAAGAAGCTCCTCCCTCTCTTTAAGCTGTGAGGGTCTTGTTGCGTTGAAATCGTAAAGCAGTTCAAGACACTTTGTCTGCTTTTCGACAATTTTTTCATCATTGCATAAATAAAGCTCGCCCGTATGCATTTTTTCCATTTCGCTCATAATAAAAACCTCGCCATATTTTATGCTGATATTATAAATGATTTAACGCTTATTTACAAGCACAGGATTATTTGACAACACGCACAATCATTTGTATAATTAAATCAACAATTATCAAGGGGATGGTTTTAATGATTTCGGGTAAAAACATAGTACTTACAGGTGCTTCAAGCGGTATAGGCTTTGAAGTGCTTCAGCTGCTTATAAAGGGCGAGGGCAACAGAATTTTCGCCGTGTCGAGAAACGCCGTAAAAGTGCTTGAAGGAATAAGCCACAGAGTTATTCCGTTTGATATGGACATAAGCACAAAAGAGGGCGTTGACGCTGTTTTTGAGAAGGCTGACGAAGTGTTCAGAGGCAAGAAAATTGATATTTTCTACGCCAACGCAGGCTTCCCGTATTATGAGGAATTCAACTACACAGACTGGGACAGGGTTAAGGTTATGTTTGACACAAACACCCTGTCGCCCATATATACCTATGCAAAGTACATAAAGCACCTGAACGGTGAAAAAGGCATACTCGCCTATACTGTCAGCGCAATAGGACAGATGGCAATGCCCGGTTATGCTATATACAGCTCTACTAAATTCGCATTGCACGGCTTTCAGCAGGCAATAAGGCTTGAAAAGCCTGACAATCTTCAGCTTACCTGTCTGTACCCCGTTGCGACAGACACAAACTTCTTTAATGTTGCAAACGAGGTTGAATTTGAAAAGCCCTTCCCCGTACAGACGCCCGATGTTGTTGCAAGAAAAATGGTGGCGGGAATTGAAAAAGGCAAAAAGACGGTTTCGCCCTGCGCTATGTTTGCGTTGTCAAAGGTGCTTATGGGAATTTGTCCGCCCATAAGAACAGTTTACTGGAAGCTTGAAACGAACAAGCTTGAACGCTTTAAGAAGAAGCTGAAGGAAATAAATAAATAAGGGGATTGCTATGAGCTACGATATTATGTTTTCGCCTATGAATATAGGCACTATGACGGTTAAAAACAGATATTGCACCTGATAAAATTTATTTGTTTGTTCGTTCGGTGTATTGATAATTATTTTTTTTATCATATTGAAATTCAAATATTGATTTTAAACAAGTACCTGTTTTACAAACAGTCGGGTAAAGCGTTTTACGCTTCATTAATAACGGCAATAAGCTGCGAACATCATTTTGTTCTTTCATAAACATAGTGTTATTTATTCTCTCGACTGTTTGAATAGGACAGGCACCACCTGTTATTCCACAGGCATGTACGTAATCGATTAAACTAAAGCATAAAATTAGAATAAAACTTACAAAAATCTTTTTCATACCCTGTCTATCTCGCTTACTCTACTATGTTAACTTGATTTGTATTTAAAAACATTGCCGGAAAGTATAATATTTTAATATGCAGATTTAAGATTTTTGTTTATTTTTATTTTATTAAAGATTTTGCAAATTTAATTGAAGTTTCA
>ONBD01000011.1 GCA_900315985.1 uncultured Eubacteriales bacterium
TGCGGCGGATGAAGCGAGGCGAAAATGGCGCAGCGGTCGGCGATTGCAAACGGCAGTGCAGCAGAGCCGGGCACCGCAAGAGGGCACGCAAGCCGAGTCGTTCGGAAAGTTCAAAAAATTAAATAGTTTAAAAACAAGTTACAAATTTGCGGAAGTACTCAAGTTGGTGACGAGGCGCCCCTGCTAAGGGCGTAGGTCGGCTAAACCCCGGCGCGAGAGTTCGAGTCTCTCCTTCCGCGCCAAGCAAAAAGGATACCCCTTTGGGTATCCTTTTTGTTTCGTGATGATTAAGATAAAGCAGAGAGACTCGAACGTTTTCGTCCATGTCGAGCGGTTCGCCGCAGGCGGAGCGAGACGGACATACAATAGGATAATTTGCGAAGCAAATTACGCAGTGCAAAGCACTGCGAGTCTCTCCTTCCGCGCCAGAAAAGCAGATAAGACATTTGTCTTATCTGCTTTTCTTGTTGTATGTTAGTTGTTTGCAATAAATAAGCACCTAACTCTCAACTGGTTTAGGTGCTTATTTTTCATATTCAATTATTTCACTTATATCACAATTCAATGCAATACATATTCTATCCAAAATATCACTATCATATCGTTTAACTTTATTCTTGTAATAATTATCAACAACCTGATACTGTATTCCTGCTTTTTGAGCTAAAGCATATCTTGTTGTTTTAATTTCTTTTAGCTTTTTGTCAAGGCATATTCTTACCATGTTTTCACCTCTTGAATACATTTTAATAAATATATAGTTCCTTGACAATTTACTTATATACATATATACTTATATAAATATATATTTTTATAAGTATATTACAGAGGGTCATTACATGGATAAGATAAAAAATAGGATTGAGCTTACAAATGAGAGTTGCTTTGATGTCTTAAAAAGGCTTGAAAACAATTCAGCAGATTTGTTCCTAATTGATCCTCCATATGAAGTATCACGTGACACAAATTTTCAATCTGGTGAAGCAAAAGGTAAAGATACCGACCGGTTTAGAATATCTATGGATTTTGGAGAATGGGATCTCAATTTCAAAGGGTTAGATATTGTAATTAAAGAGGCATATCGTATTCTAAAAAAAGGTGGCACTTTAATTTGTTTTTACGATATTTGGAAAATAACTACTTTAAAAGAATACTTTGACTGTGCCAATTTCAAACAGATAAGACTTATTGAATGGATAAAAACAAATCCTGTACCGTTAAACAGTAAAACAAATTATTTAACAAACGCAAGAGAAATTGCTGTGCTTGGAGTAAAAGGCGGCAAGCCTACATTTCATTCCGAATATGATAACGGTTTATATATGTATCCTATTTGTCATGATAAGGGACGCTTTCACCCAACGCAAAAGCCCTTAGCCTTAATAGAAGAAATTATTATTAAGCACTCAAATGAAAACGATTTAATAATAGATTGTTTTTCTGGCTCTGGAACAACCGCTATAGCTGCACACAATCAAGGTCGAAGATTTATTGGCTGTGAAGTATCATCTAAATACTATGAACAATCAATCAAGCGTTTGAAAGAATATAATATTGAATTAACATAGGTATTCATATGAATCAAAAAGAAATAAATAAAACAATTCAAAATAAAATAATGGATAAATCAATTTCTTCAGATGAAGTTATAAGATTTGTTAAAGGTGAGTGTCAAACAATAGCATTAACACCTTTGACATTAGGTATGTTGTTTGAGATGTACGCAGAAATTGATTATGACCCTGATGATCCAACCTCTTGTTTTTCCAGAGAAATACCAATTACCGAATTGAAAAATATACATCCCGGTTTTGAAAGCACTAATGGTTGCCAATGGGCTCGTTCTGATGGCAGTTATCTTGGCAAAAAATATATAATTAAGCGACCAAAAAAGGGAGGAAAGGTTTTCGCAATACAGTTAGATGGACCAAATCGAAATTCTATAAAAAGATTTAGAGGAATACGCAAAGATATAAGGGATGAAATATCAAAGCAACGATGTGTCGTCTTGGATGTCAGTTCGAATATTGAAGTTGACCATAAAAATGGCAAATATGACGAATTATCAAATATTCTTTTAGAAGATCAAAAAATAAGTGATTTTCAGCCATTATCAAAAGCGGCAAACGATGCAAAAAGACAGCATTGTAAGGATTGTATTCAAAGCGGAAAACGATATGATGCACGAAAACTTGGGTACAAAGAAGGTTGGGTAGTTGGAGATGAAAATACTTCCCCTTGTATTGGATGTTATTGGTATGATCCAAAAAGATTCAATGAACTTATATCAAAAGATTATAACAAGAAAAAATAACGGGTGCGATATTCGCACCCGTTAAATATTTATATTTGATGTTACTTCTTCCCTTTTATCTTATCCCAATATTCCTTCGCAGCCTGCTCGAATTTGTTGTCGCCTGCTTCGTAATAACGGGCGTTTTTGATTTCGTCGGGCAGATACTGCTGTTTAACATAATGATTGGGATAAGAATGAGGGTACAAATAAAACTGTCCCTTATTCTGATTGTCCTCACCGTCAAAATGCTTATTCTGAAGCTGACGGGGAATTCTGCCGAAATTGCCCTTTTCGACATCCGCCATAGCCGCCGTTATAGCCGCATCACCCGAATTTGACTTAGGCGCCGTGCAAACTAAAATCACCGCATCTGCAAGCGGGATTTTCGCCTCGGGAAGTCCTACGGACAGGGCAATATCAACGCAGGATTTTACAATCGGTATTATCTGCGGATAGGCAAGCCCGACATCCTCGCAGGCGCAGACCATAAGCCGTCTTGTTGCCGAGGGTAAATCGCCTGCCTCGAGCAGTCTTGCAAGGTAGTGGAGCGCAGCGTCCGTGTCAGAGCCTCGCATTGATTTCTGATAAGCCGAAATTACATCGTAATGCTCGTCGCCTGCCCTGTCATATCTGAAAGAATTTTTCTGTGTAAGGCTCTCAATGCTTTCGAGTGTGATTTTCTTTACGCCGTTTTCTTCATTTGCGCTTAAAAATGCAAGCTCGCAGAAATTGAGGGATTTTCTCACATCACCGCCGCAGGACATGGCAATATGCTCGCACACGCCGTCCTCAATTTCAGCTTTGATACCGCTTTCATTCTCTAAAAATTCAAAGCCTCTTCTAACAGCAGGCAGAATTTCCGTTTCGTTTACGGATTTGAATTCAAACACAGTTGAACGGCTGAGAACTGCGCTGTAAACATAGAAATACGGATTTTCGGTTGTTGAAGCAATAAGCGTGATTGCGCCGCTCTCTATGTACTCAAGCAGGGATTGCTGCTGCTTTTTGTTGAAATACTGAATCTCATCAAGGTAGAGTAAAATTCCGTTTGGTGCGGCAAGAGTGTCAAGCTCGGCAACAATGTCCTTGATGTCTGAAATAGACGCATTGGTGCCGTTTAATTTGTGCAGCTTTTTGTTGGTGGCGTTTGCAATTATTCTTGCAAGCGTGGTCTTGCCCGTGCCTGACGGACCGTAAAAAATCATATTTGGAATGTTGCCCGAAAGAATAATGTTTCTGAGCGGCTTCCCCTCGCCGAGAAGATGCTGCTGCCCTACCATATCTTCAATTTTTTCAGGTCTTAATCTGTCAGCTAAAGGTTTTGACATAATTACTCTCCAAAAATAATGTTTTCAATTTCTTTTGTGTCTTTTACTATATACTCTGCGCCGTGCTCTTTAAATTCCGCTTCGCTTCCGAAGCCGTAGAGCACCGCTATCGTTTCAATGCCTGCGCCCTTTGCGCCGTCAATGTCGAATTTTCTGTCGCCTACCATAACGGCTCTTGACTTGTCGGTACAGCCCAAGTGCTCAAGCGCATTTAAAAGTATGCCTGTCTTACCTGCGCCCTTTTCGTCAAAGCCCGTGCCGCCTATGTAGTCAATATAATCAAAAAGTCCGATGTGCTTTAAAATTCTTTCTATAAACACCGTAGGCTTTGATGAAGCAGTTGCGACTTTAACCCCGTTTTCGTGCAGTTTTTTAATAAGCTCGGGTATGCCGTCATATATATCAAGCTCAAAGATGCCGTCACGGGAATAGTCCTCACGGTATTTTGAAATAACAAACTGAATTTTCTCTTCGGGAAAGCCGAAAAGATTTTTAAAGCTGTCATAAATAGGCGGTCCTATGAATTTGCGAAGCGTTGCCCCGTCAGGCTCCTCATGCCCTGCCGCCTTGAGCGCATAAATAAGGCTTTTGAAAATGCCCTTTGAGGAGTCTACCATAGTGCCGTCAAAATCAAACAGCACAAAATCAAATTTTGCCATTGTATACCTCACGAAATTCTTGATAAATCCACAACTTTTTCAACATAGCCGTCTGCCGACTCGGTGTAGAAGCAAACGCTTGTGTTGCTTGCAAAGAACAGGCTGTAATGCACGGAGTAGTCAGCGTCCTGAAAGCTCTTGAAATGTCCGGTCTGGGTGTTGTAAATGTAAATCTGATAATCAAAAACATTTGTAACCGTGCCTGCAAGCACTATATATTTACCGTCGGGGCTTACAGCAAACAGCGAGGGATTCATCTTGAATTCAGGCAATTCTATAACCTTGTCCTCAAGAAGCGAATACACTCTGCCGTCCTCCTTGCACAAAAGCCAGTCCCCGCCTCTGATATAGGTGTCACCGTATTCTGAGTAGTATTCCTTTAAGGTTGCGACCTCGCCGTTGAGATAGCGCTGGGAGGCAAAGCCGCCGTTGATATTCTGCAAAAATACAAAGCCTCCGTCAGCAGTTATGCCTGCATACTTGTCTATAACCTTTTCAACGGCAAGTGCTTCATTGCTTCCTGTTTTCAGGTAGATGTCATAAAGCGCATCCTCGGAGTCTGAAATTTCATATGCCCTTCTTGTAAAGAACGGCAGACTGCCGCCCACCTCTTTAAGCTCGGCGTCGGTTACAAGGCTGAAATCGGAGCGCAATGCGCCGTTTATGTCAAGCATACGGTTGCCCTGCGAGAAAAATACAGCAGTTGCGCCGCTTGACATATCCAACTCAAACGCTTCCTCCCAGACGGGATTGAGCGAATAAACATTTTTAATATCGGTATTTACAAGCAACAGGCATTTGCCTTCTTTTTCAAAGCCCTTGGGCAATGCCGTAATCTTGCAAAGCAGGTAATCGTAAATATAAACGCTGTCGTCATCCCTTGCGGTGAACACGCCGTAACCCGTCAGCTTTTCCTCACGCTGAATATAGTGAATTCTTACGGGAATTTGCTGATTGCTGAGAGTAAGCGTAACATCAATATGCCCCGTTTCTTCCACGGGCAGATATTCCTTGCCGTTAAATTCATAAAACACTATTTCCGAGGCGGTGTTTGCAGTATAAACAACGGTGTCAATGTCGGTCTTAACATAAGGTATTGCCACAGCCTTTGACGAAAGCGTAATGCTTTCGAGGTCGGTAACCTCCTCTTTTTTCACCTGCGGTTCCTCGTTTGCCGCCTTGTTGCTCAAATAAAAAACGGACACAAAAACTATTGCCGCACACGCTAAAAGCGCCAGCAAAACGGTACGGAGCATTCTTTTGATTTCCGCTTTTTCTTCCGGAGTTTTTTTGTGCTTTTCCTGTTCCAAATTACGAACCGCCCTTCAAATTCTCATAAATAGCTATGATAATTATACTATCAGATATATCAAAAAGCAAGTGAACATATAATTAACAAAACAAACAAAAATATTTACAATTCATTAAAAATAGTATAATATAGGTCGGGGGAGAAAATACATATGATTAAATTGTTAGAGATTTTAAAAGTAATTGTGCTCGGCATTGTCGAGGGTATAACCGAATGGCTTCCTATAAGCAGTACGGGGCATATGATACTCTTTGACGAGATTATAAAATTCAATGTAACCGAAGAATTCAAGGAAATGTTCCTTGTTGTAATTCAGTTCGGGGCAATAATTGCAGTTATAATTCAGTTCTGGGATAAGCTCTGGCCCTTCGGTCTTGACAACCGTCAGCTCGTTGTAAAGAAGTCCATTTTTAATATGTGGTTCCATGTAATTGTTTCTTGTATACCCGCAATTATAATAGGTCTGCCGTTTGATGACCTTATAAACAAGTATCTTTACAACTATGTTGTTGTGGCGCTTGCACTTATAGTTTTCGGCGTGGCATTCATATGGGTTGAAAACAGGAACAAGGGAGTTAAGCCGAAAATCAATTCCATTTCACAGATTGACTATAAAACAGCTCTGTTCATCGGTCTGTTTCAGATGATAGCGGCTATATTCCCCGGCACTTCCCGTTCAGGCGCTACAATAGTCGGCGCATTGCTTTTAGGAGTTTCGAGAACTGTTGCGGCTGAATACACCTTTTACCTCGCCGTGCCCGTAATGGCAGGCGCAAGCCTTCTGAAAATTGTAAAGTACGGTACGCATTACACTGGCGCAGAGGTGCTTTACCTTATACTCGGCATGGCTGTCGCATTTGCCGTTTCGTGGGTCGTAATCAAATTCCTTATGGATTTTGTAAAGCGCCACGATTTCAAGGTTTTCGGCTGGTACAGAATAGCTTTGGGCGCAGTGGTGCTGCTGTTCTTCATAGTAAAGAGCTTAACAGCTTAAGCTTTTAACATTTTAATAATACCAAACACGGCAGAACCGAGGTTAAACCTTGATTCTGCCGTGTGTTTTTAACTTTTAATCAGAATGTTTAAAAAGACTTCTTATTCTTTCAAATCTGAATTCTTTATAATGCTCAATAAATTTGACAAGCTGGAAAAGCGTTCCGCCTAAATACCCTGCGACTATGTCGCCCATTGTATCTGTATTTGAATGCTGAACACCCATATGCATTACGCAGTCTGTCATAAACTCGATTATTTCCCAAAAGCCTGCGCAGGCAAAAGAAAACAGTCCTGCAATAAAAATAATTACAAACCTTTCGGGAGGCAGCTCAAGGCGTTTGACAATGTAATAGCCTATTGTATAGCCAATGTAGCCCAGTATAACGCCGCTTATAAAATGCACTACTCTGTCATAGCCGGGAAACATATCGTAAAGCTTTAATATTGAACCTGCTGCTGCGCTCATGGTAAACATCTGCGCCATAATGTAAGTACCGATAGGAAACCTCCACAGCAAAAGCGAAAGCGCAACTATGGCCAACGCCATACCCACCTGGTCAAAAAGCTCTGAATTCGGCGCTATTATAGGTGCCAGAACTTTTGACATAATCAATATAATAAGCAGTGAAACAAGCGAAACACCTATTCGCCTGAGCGTCTCAATCTTTGCGCCCTTCCAGTCCGATATTGTAATTTTCATTACCGTCACATCCTTTTCACAGAAGGATATTTTAGTACAAATTACGGACTTTTTCATTAACAAATTATGAACTTTTAAGACATCTCTTTATTTCTTTATATTTCATAATCAATGGCAACTGAGCTTTCGGCAACAGCATGCATATGCTTTTTTACCACCGAGCAATGATACTCGTCATTCTGATAATCGTCAAGTGCCTTTTCGTCATCAAGCACAACCTGAAGAATTACATCATATGAACGGGGCGAATGAAGAAAATCACAGCCTACCTCAATGCCCCGAAGCAAAGGCACATTGCCTTTCATTGAAAGCAAAATTTCAGCCGCTTTTTTGCACTCCGCCTCGGAATTGTCCTTGAGCTTAAATAAAACTATATGTTTAATCATTTCTTTTCCCTTTCTTTTGTTTTTTTAATTATATCATCCTGAAAAGCAATCCACAATACCGAAAAGCAAAAAACGGATGAACTGCTTTCATCCGTTTTCTGCTGTTACCGTGTGTGTATATACTAAAGGGACAAATTATACTTATGCTTACAGCCTTTTTATATTAGGCAGGAAAATTACCGCCAGCGACCAGAGCGCTTCAAACAGAATTATCTGCACAACGCCTGCCTGGGCATTGCCTGACAGGAATGAGAACATAGCCATTAGAGCTATTCCTGCGCCTATGCCGATATACTGTAAAAGCGTACTGATTTTGCTCTTTTCGCTTAAAGCCAGCGCACAGGCAAACGAATATAAGAAAGATTTGATTTTGCCGTTATGTACTATTCTGCACGGCTCGTTTTCAGCCTGTCTGTCAGTAAGCTCCTTGAGCATTACGCCTGCAACAGGGCTTATAACCTTTATGAAATTTCTCGGAAGTCCGAAGGACTGCTCAACCATTTCTTCGGTTATGTTTGCGTCTGTGGTTCTTACAAGTATATTGACGCCTGCTTTCTCAAGGAAGCGCATATACTTTGCAATTTCACGGTCTGCCGTATAGCCTACAACAAACATTGCCGCAGCCTTGCCCTCAACCGCAAGGTACAAAAGCCGTTTGCCCGAAGCCGTAAAGCGAGCTTCCTCTTCCTTGGACTGAACATCAACATTGTGCTTTATAAGCAAATCACGGTTGCCGACAAGCACTCTGTAATTATAAATCCAGCCCGAGCAGCCTAATTTTTCCTCATATGCCAGCGAATCAACGGGAGGCAGCATTTCACGGTTTGAAAGGATTATAGAGTCAAACACATCGCTGAGCGCTCCGTCAGACTGAACAACAACAGCCGCCGTGTAAAGAATTGCCTCGTCTATACGCATTGAATTAAACAGCTTTATGCCGTAAATGTTTGCAGAGCCTTCATCAAAGAGCTTTGAGGCGTCTACTGCTACGGCATTTGCTTCAAGCGCATTGCCGACTGCTTCGTAGCCTGAAATGAAGCTGTCTTCTTCATTGAGCTTTTTGTTTGCAGTGCTGAGCAATCTGTAAAGCGCAATGCCTATTGCGCAGGGAACAGCCATAAGGAATACGCCTGTCATAGAGGTTACGCCGACAAAAAGATTCATATTGACAAACGAAGAAATTATACCTACTGCCGCCGCCGCAATCAAGGCTATTGGCAAAACTCTGCGGTAAATTTCAGCCGTGGGGTCTGCGAGGCGTGTCATTTCAACATATTTATAGGGGAAGTCGACCTTGCAGTCAATTCTTATGTCGGGCTCTTTTATCATAAGCCCTCTGCCTATTTCAAATGCAGTGTTTTCGTCGTCTATTGCTTTTGTGGCATAAAACTCGCTCTGTTTCTGATTAAGCAAAAGGAAGTTTTCAATGTCATTTTTCAGCTTGATGCTGTCGCCTATATTTATCATAAGCACAATAAACATTGCAACTGCCGCATAAATATGTGTTCCGCTTAATACAAGGTCAGAATAGAAGAAGGACACAACAATCTGGAACAGGCTTATTATCAGCGCAAGGCTGACAGCCGAATCGGAATTTGCCTTTTTCTTTTTAGCCTTTTCGACAGCCTTTGGGAAGGAGTCATAGTTGAAAGCCGCCGTAATAAGCACAAGGAAAAGATTTACTGCGCTGTATACATATGAGCTTTCGCCGAAGAGAGCAAAGCTTGAGAAGAAGGAGGTCGAAATGGCGCTGATAAGCAATACTGCAAATGAAATTGCGCTTACTATTACCTTTAATTTCTGTGCTTTGTTCTGCTTGAGATATATTTCATATACCGCTTTGGCATCTTTGGGACCGAAGAATTCTCTTGCGACTCTGACAGTTTCCTGCTCCGGCTTGCTGTCCCCGGCTTTTTCCTCTGCTGCCGCTTCAGCCTCAGTCTCTTCAGGCTCAGCCTCAGCATCGCCGAGAACTACGGGTTTTGTTTTTCCGTTTTCGTCTGCAGCTTCCTCCCCGTCCTGCTGTTCGGCGGGTGCTTCAAGCTCCTCACCGTCAGTTAAATTGGGGAACAGCTTGAATTTGCTTGCCTTATCCTTACGGATTTTGCGAAGCCGCTCTTCCTCCTGCGCTTCGTCAACAATGTTGACCTCTTCCTCTTCGCCGAAGCCTTCAAGAACTATCTGATTGTCGTCCTCAAAAGCATTTTGCTTTAATGCGCCCTCCTGAGTTTCAAACTCAAGTCTTTGCTGAGCGTCATATTCCTCAGCGGCGTCAACTAAAATCGGTATGGGTGAAAGTCCGTCAGCGTCAGTCTTTTCAAGATCAGACTTTTTAACTACAACGCCGTGTCTTTCAATGGTCTTTTCGGGTAAATTCTTTAAAAGGTCACGGTGGTCCTGCGTCTTTTCAATGCTGAGCTGGGGCTTGTTTAAAAAGCGCTCTCTGTAAGGGTCGGTTTCCATGCCTCTGTTGGTGTAGGGAAGCTCGCCCGTACGGATAATTTTATTGTTTGTGCCTATCTGATGGTCTATATTTTCATTGTGAATTGCACGGGTGTCCACCTCATTGAATACTCTTGTTTTTTCAATGCTTATCTGCCCCGGCACATCAACAGCCTTTGTCTTTTCAAGGTCCGCTTCGTCCTCCTCGGTATCTTCACCGTCAAAATCAACGGAATCAATAAGCGGCTCTATTTCCTCCTCCTGAAAATACTCGCTGTACTGTTCAAGTATTTCTTCAGACGGTTTGGTGTTTTCTTCAGGCTCAGCAGCTTCGGCTTCTTCCTCTGTTTCGGCTTCGGCATTTTCCTCTTCGGCTTGCTTTTCAGCTTCTGCCTGCTGCTCGTCATAGCCCGGCTCAAACTGCTTTAAAATGTCCTCTATGCTTTCGTTTTCAAGGTCAATGTCCTTAGGAATTTCAATTCTTCCCGTTCTGTCAATAATATTTGACATAGCAAAGGCTTTCAGGTCAACACCGTCATCCTCAGGCTCCACGGCAGATATTTCCTCAGCCTGTTCTTCGCTGATTACATTCTCTTGATGTGAAGGCTCAGCTTTTTCTTCAAATGCTTTGCCGATTTCCTCGGCAAAATCATTTTCGTCAGCCTCTTCAACAGCATCAACAGCTTCTGCAGTTTCTTCTGCCGTTTCTTTTTTTGCATCTTCAGCTGTTTCTTCGGCTTTTTCCTCTGCTGCAGCTTCCTGCTCCTTCGGCTCGTCCTCGCCTAAAAGAGCGTCTATTTCTGACAATGACCAAAGCTTGCCGTCATCGGTTTGTTCACCCGTCAGCTTTTTTACATCTCTTAAAATTTCATCAATCGAAAAACCGTCAAAACCCTTTTTATCCATTTTCACACCCCGAAAATAAGAAAGTTATCTTTTGGAAGATATTTCGTACATTAAAATGCCTGCGGCAACCGATGCGTTCAGAGAATTTATATTTCCCTTCATGGGAAGCGACACAATAACATCGCACTTTTCCCTGACAAGCTTACCCAGGCCCTTGCCCTCGTTGCCTATTACAAGTGCTGTTGCGCCTGAAAAATCAATTTTCTTATAGCTTTCGCCGTTCATATCTGCGCCGTAAACCCAGACGCCCCTCTGCTTTAAGTCCTCTATGGTTGAAACAAGATTTGAAACTCTTGCGACACGCATATATTCAAGCGCACCTGCCGAGGTTTTGCCGACGGTAAAATTCAACGCCGCACTTCTGCGCTTGGGAATAATAATACCGTGTACGCCTGCACACTCGGCCGTACGGATGATTGCGCCGAGATTATGCGGGTCCTCAATCTCGTCGCAGATTACAATAAACAGAGCTTCGCCCTTCTCTTCTGCGAAAGCAAGTATATCGTCAACGCTTGAATACTCGTGTACAGCAACAAAAGCCGCCACGCCCTGATGATTTGCGCCGCCGCACATATAGTCAAGCTTTTTTGAGTCGACCTCTTTGACAACAGCTCCCTTTTCCTTTGCCATAGAGGCAAGGCGCAAAAGCGCAGGGTTCTGTGTACCACGCATTAAAAGTAATGTGTCAAGCTCCCTGCCTGAATTTACTGCCTCAGAAACGGCGTTTCTGCCGATTATAAGGTCAGGCTTGGCTTCTGTTCTTTTGTCGTCAGTTCTGTTCATAATCTGCTCCGAGAATATAATAATGCAATTATATAGAATATTATACCACATATAGATAGTATATTACAATATCAAATTTACTATATTTTGTGGTTTTTTGCTGTGTTTTTACACAAAACACGCAAAAAAAGCCCCGGTCGGCAAAAAGCCGGTCGGGGTTTGTTGAAAATCTGTTATTATGCTCTTGCCGAAGCAACCTCACGGTCATGCGCAAGCGCTTTCTGACGGGCATCCTCAAGCATCATGGACTTGACCTTCATAAGCCTTGTTGTTGCGCTTCTCTCATTTTCGTCAAGCTTCATTGTTATGTATTTTATTGTTTCCTCATACCTCGGAATCATAACATGCTCAAGCGCATTTACACGGCGTCTTGTCTTTTCGATTTCGGCGCTCATCAGCTGGCAGGATTTTTCAACCTCTGCAAGTCTTAACATAAGCGGCATAATGTCTGACAGTGATTTAACCGCCGCATCAAGGTCGGTTGAAGTGAAGGCAAAACCGTATGAGTAAATATCGTTTTCGTCTGCCGTTTTGAATTTGGTGTCAAAAACAGGCAGCATAACGCTCATGACATTCTTTTCTTCAATTTCAAGGCTCATTTCCTGCGTGGGCATCATAAGCGCAACATTAAGAGCCGAATCGCTCATAACGGAACGGGCGACAGCCATATGCTTGTTAGCTTCTTTTATACCGCTTTCAACCTGACGGCGCAATTCTTTATTTTCACGCACAAGGTCAAGAAAGCGACGCATAAGCTCATCCCGTTTATCCTTTAAGAGCTTATGTCCACGCCTTGCAGTAGTAAGCTTTCTTTTTAAATTTGTAAGCTCCATTCTCGTGGGGTTTACATTCATTACTGCCATAAAATCAATCCTTTTATAAGGGAAAATGCGGCGGGATGCGGGCACCCCGCCCTGCAAATCTTAATAATACTTATCAAGCAATTCGTCGCTGACACGCTTTAATTCGCTTCTCGGGAAAATACGAAGAAGCTTCCAGCCTATGTCAAGCGTTTCTTCGATAGTTCTGTCTGAGTCAAAGCTCTGATTGATATACTCGTTCTCAAATTCGTCTGCGAACTTTGCATAGAGCTTATCCATATCGGTAAGAGCCGCTTCGCCCAGAACAACCATAAGCTCCTTTGCGTCTTTACCTCTTGCATAAGCCGAGAAGAGCTGGTTCATTGTGTTTGAGTGGTCCTCTCTCGTCTTACCCTCGCCTATGCCCTTGTCTTTAAGTCGGGAAAGCGACGGCAGAACATCAATAGGCGGAAGAATTCCACGGCGGTACAAATCACGGGACAGAATAATCTGACCCTCTGTGATGTAACCCGTAAGGTCGGGAATCGGGTGAGTTTTGTCATCCTCGGGCATTGAAAGAATAGGAATCATTGTAATTGAGCCTTCCTTGCCCTTCTGTCTGCCTGCTCGTTCATAGATTGAAGCGAGATCCGTATACATATAACCCGGGTAACCTCTTCTGCCGGGAACCTCTTTTCTTGCGGCTGAAACCTCACGAAGCGCATCTGCATAGTTGGTGATGTCCGTCATAATAACAAGAACATGCATACCCTTGTCGAATGCGAGGTATTCGGCGGCGGTAAGTGCCATTCTAGGTGTTGCAATTCTCTCAATTGCAGGGTCATTTGCGAGATTTGAGAACATAACCGTTCTGTCAATAGCGCCTGTTTCCCTGAAAGACTGAATAAAGAAGTTTGACTCCTCAAAGGTAATACCCATTGCCGCAAATACAACGGCGAATTTTTCGTCCTTACCTCTTACCTTTGCCTGACGGGCAATCTGTGCGGCAAGCTGTGCGTGAGGAAGTCCCGAAGCTGAGAAAATGGGCAGCTTCTGACCTCTTACCAGAGTATTAAGTCCGTCAATGGCGGAAACACCTGTCTGAATGAACTCCTGCGGATATGCTCTTGCGGCAGGATTCATGGGAAGTCCGTTGATGTTCATTCTCTTTTCGGGAATGATTTCGGGACCGCCGTCAATAGCTCTGCCAAGTCCGTCAAAGACTCTGCCGAGCATATCTTCAGATACGCCAAGCTCCATCATTCTGCCTAAAAAGCGTACCTTTGAATTTGAGAGGTTAATACCTGTTGACGGCTCGAACAGCTGAACAAGCGCATCGCTGCCGTTTATTTCAAGCACCTTGCAGCGCCTTGTTTCGCCGTTTGTAAGCTCTATTTCGCCAAGCTCGTCATACTTGACATTTTCGACCTCTCTTACAAGCATAAGAGGACCTGCTACCTCTTCAACGGTTCTGTATTCCTTTGGCATCAGTATTCCTCCTTTGCATTTATAACTTCGGAAATTTCCTTGGAAAGCTCCTTGCTTATCTTTTCATATTCAGAGTCAATATTTTCCTCGTGAACATATTTAAATCTGCCTATCGCCTCACGAACGGGGATTGCAACAAGCTTCTCAATATCTGCAGACTGCTCAAGTGCTTCGTTTGCGCTGTCAAAATACTGCAGAACAAGGCTCATCATATAATGCTGCTTTTTAAGTGATGAGTAGGTGTCTATTTCATGGAATGCAAGCTGATGCAAAAAGTCCTCACGGATGCTTCGTGCAGCTTCCATTTTAAGTCTGTCTGTTGCTGAAAGCGCATCCATACCGACAAGCTTAACTATTTCGTCAAGCGAAGCTTCATCCGACAGAAGTCCCATCATTCTTGTGCGAAGCTTTGTCCAGTCGGCGCTGACATTTTCGTTAAACCATGCGCCGAGGTTGTCTGCATAAAGCGAATATGAAGTAAGCCAGTTGATTGCAGGGAAATGACGCTTGTATGCAAGAGCCGAATCCAATCCCCAGAATACCTTTACAATTCGGAGCGTAGCCTGTGAAACAGGCTCTGAAATGTCGCCGCCGGGAGGTGAAACCGCACCGATAACGGAGAGCGAGCCCTCCTGTGTTTTTGAGCCTAAAATCTCAACTCTGCCTGCTCTTTCATAGAACTGTGCAAGACGGGAGCCGAGGTATGCGGGGTAACCCTCTTCACCGGGCATTTCTTCAAGTCTGCCCGACATTTCACGCAGCGCCTCTGCCCAACGGGATGTTGAGTCAGCCATAAGCGCAACAGAATAACCCATATCTCTGAAATACTCGGCTATTGTAATACCCGTGTAAATTGAAGCTTCACGGGCGGCAACAGGCATATCGGAGGTATTCGCAATAAGCACCGTTCTCTCCATAAGGGATTTGCCTGTGTGCGGGTCAATAAGCTCGGGGAATTCGTTAAGAACATCCGTCATCTCGTTACCACGCTCACCGCAGCCTATGTAAACAACTATATCAGCCTCAGCCCACTTTGCAAGCTGATGCTGAGTAACCGTTTTGCCGCTTCCGAAAGGTCCGGGAATTGCCGCAACGCCGCCCTTTGCAATCGGGAAAAGTGTATCAACTACTCGCTGACCCGTAATAAGCGGCATATCGGGCGGAAGCTTTTTCTTATAGGGTCTGCTACGCCTTACGGGCCACTTCTGCATAAGCGTAAGCTTTACGGTTGTGCCGTTTTTCGTTTCGATTTCGGCAACCTTTTCCTCAACGGTATAATCGCCCTCGGTAATCTTTTTAACCTTACCGCTTACGCCGAAGGGTACCATTATTTTATGTTTAACTATTTCTGTTTCCTGAACAAATCCTATTTCGTCGCCTGCTTCTACCTCGTCGCCTGCAGAAACGGTAGGATTAAAATGCCACTTGATTTCTCTGTCAAGGGAAGGAACCTCAATACCTCTTTCAAGGTTGTTGCCGCTCTTTTCCATAATTTTTTCAAGCGGTCTCTGAATTCCGTCAAATATTCCCTTAATAAGACCGGGACCCAGCTCAACGCTCAAAGGCTCATTGGTTGACTCAACAGGCTCGCCCGTGCCGAGTCCTGCCGTGTCCTCATAAACCTGAATTGAAGCCTTGTCGCCGTGCATTTCAATGATTTCGCCTATAAGTCTGTGCTCGGAAACCCTGACAACATCGAACATATTGGCGTCTCTCATATTCTCTGCAACAACAAGAGGTCCTGATACCTTTAATATTGTGCCTTTACTCATTTATATGCTTACCACCCTTCAAGGTTTGGTTTGATTTTTATTTTAGATATTATTTAACTATATCTGAGCCGACAGCTCTTTCAACGAATTGGCTTACCTGCTTCATACCTATTCCCGTATTGCCCGAAACAGCAGGAATTGGAATAATTGCAGGTAACGGCTCGTCCTTATACCTGTCAAGCTCCGACTGAATTTGCGAAGCTATTGCCTCGGTAATGAAAATTACGGCATAACCGTTGTCGGCAAGTCTTCTTACGGTTTTAACTGCTTCAAGGGAATCGTCAACGGGAAAAATACCTACGCCCAGAGCGGCGAAGCCGTAAATACTGTCCCTGTCGCCCATAGCGGCAATTTTATACATACAGCTCACGCATCCTTTCCCTTATGACATCGTTTGAAGCATTGCTGAGCTTCGCAGAAAGTATAATCCTTAAGCATTTAAGCTCTGTTTCCTTGGCAACAAAAAATGCTGAAATCGGGCTTAAGCCGAAGGCTGTGAACTTTGCCTTTTTCATAATGTCAAGCACACGGTCATCACACAGCTTTTCAAAAGCCGAGGTGCCGTTTTCGAGAGCCTGAGCATAATCTGCAAGTCCATTTGATTTAAGGAAGTCGAGCAATGCTTCCTCACCCTCAAGCGCCGCTTCAATAAGCCCCTGCTTATTTACCTTGTCGCACTCGCAGACAGCGCTTTCCATAAAAGCTCTGCCTTTATTTGTCTTTGCACAACGGTATGCGCATTTAATATCAGCCGCCAGGCAGAAGGTCTGAGCGTATTCCTCAATCAGCTCCTCGCCGCTGCTTTTTGCAAGGGCGCACATAGCTTTTAGAGCCGCTTTGTCAACAATAATATCGCAAAGCTGACCGTTGCCCGTTTTGGCAATGGTGTCATAAGCCTTTTTTGCGGCGTCCGCCATAAAATCGGGTAATTCCTCAAAGCGTCTCTGACTGATTTTTTCGTATAATTCGTCTGTGTCAATTACACTCGGCGTAACAAGGAAGCTTTTTGCGTCCTCGCCCATTACCTCAGCCTTTAAAATTGCCTTTAAATTCTGAAAATCGTTTTTAACCGCAAGAGCCTTAAGTCCGTCGGCGTCGGGTGCGCTTTTGTTGACAAGCTCCCAGGTTTTTTCAAGCTCCTTGTCGAGCATTGAAGAATAATCTGTTCCGTCGGGAAGCTCATAGCCCTTGTCGGCAAGCATTTCTGTTGCTTTTTTATAATCGGGAGCGTTGATAAGCTGTTCCAAATCAGCCTCTTTAAGCAGCGCAGACTCGTTTGCTCTTATAGCCGCAACCGCATAAAGATAATCATTAGTTTTCAAAACGCTTCCCTCCTTTTTTAATTGAATAACAAACTGTTGAGCGTATCTCTCAACTCATCACGCTTTGAAGCCGCAATAGCTTCAAACGAGCAGTTAACATCAACATCGCCGTATACAAGTATAAAGCCGCTGTCAATGTCTGCTGTGTCGCCGAGCTTGATTTTATAGCCTCTTTTAAAGGCGTTGTTTATACTGTCGACAAAATTTGACGGCAATCTGTTCACATCAGCCTGTGAAAGCCTTAACACTCCCTCGCCCTTCTGTGCGTTTTTAAGCACAAGCTCCTTAAGAATTTCAAAATATTCCTTTTTGGGAAGCACCTTGATTACTTCAAGAGAGCGTTTGAGTGTTTCGTCAATAAGTCTGAGCTTTGTTTCAAGCAGAATTCTGCTCTTTGCAAGCTCTGCGGCAGATTCAGCCGCCTGCCTGCTGTTTTCAAGCTTCTTTTCCGTTTCCTCAGCCTTATCGGCGGCAATTTTTTCAGCCTGTGAATTCGCCTCGTCAATAATTGCCTTCGCCTTTGCTTCGGCCTCTGATATCAACTCACGGCAGCGGTTATCCTGCTCATTTTCAATTTGTGAAAGTATCTTTTCAAGACCTGTCATTGAAATACTCCTTTATCAGAAGTTTAATCTTAAAATTATAAGAAGTGAAATAAGAAGTGCAAGAACTGCATAGGTTTCAACCATTGCCGAAAGAACCATAGCCTTTGACTGCTGTTCGGGCTTCTTAGCTACAACAGATACGCCCGATGCGGCAACCTTTGCCTGAGCAACTGCTGAAAAATAGCCTACCAAAGCCATAGGAAGACATGCCATAAGCACTGCAAGACCCTGCTGAGGTGTAAGCATAACGGGGTCGCCGCTTAAAAGCTTGGTCTTAATCATAACCATAATAGCTGTAATAAAGCCGTAAAGTCCCTGTGTACCGGGAAGAATCTGAAGAATAAGTACCTTTGTGAATTTTGAAGGGTCCTCTGAAATAAGTCCTGCCGCTGCCTGACCTACCATACCTACTCCTCTTGCTGAGCCCATACCGCTTAAAAGTGCTGCGATGGCTGCGCCTGCGATGGCTAATGCCAAACCTAAATAACTAACCATTATTGGTTTCCTCCTTTATTTTGAATGTTTTTGAATTTACTTTTAGAGGGTTAAAGGCAACTCCGCCGCCCTCGTAAAACCTTGAGAAGAATTCGACATACTGCAAACGGTTTGTATGAACATAAGCGCCGATTATATTTATGCCGAAGTTTATCGCGTGCCCTAAAACGAACACCACTGTGAAAAGAACAGTCTTTACGACCATATTGCTCGGCAAAGTGCCCATAAGGTTTACAACCGAGCCTATGATGCCCGTTACAAGTCCGAGCGCAAGCAGCCTTGAATATGAAAGCACATCGCTCAGGTAACCTGAAACCGTATTGTAAAGTGCGTAAAGTCCTGCGCCGAGCTTTCCGAAGATTCCCTTTGAAGCTCTGCCCGCAGTCAGAACTATCAGCACTACGCCTGCAAGGGCACAGTATTTGCCGGCCTGAGTAATGCTGTCGGGTATTTCAATTATCATGCCTGCGCAAATAGGAGCTGCGCCGCCGACCGCAAGATAAATTGAAAGCGGATCAACTATTGCGCCGAATTTGTCTCCCTGCTTCCACTGCATATAGCCCTTGATGCCGACTCCGACAAACAGATGGATTATACCGAACAGGAAGCACCACAGCATTGTGGTCATAAGATCGTCGCCCTGCGGATTAAGCCATACATAAAGCCTTGTTTCAGGCAGATTCA
The DNA here is from genome assembly GCA_900315985.1 of uncultured Eubacteriales bacterium. Classification (GTDB taxonomy): domain Bacteria; phylum Bacillota; class Clostridia; order Oscillospirales; family Acutalibacteraceae; genus Fimenecus. The sequence goes on from ONBD01000011.1 coordinate 18,975, forward strand.
GGTAATTTATTCTTATAACATTTATAAGGTCGCCGAAGAATGAGCCGAACATAATACCCCAGAACATTGTTGAAATTCCGCAGTACATATACATAAGCACCGTTTTTCTTTTGCTGCCCTGCGGCTTGCTCTTTATAAGCACAAATGCCGTCGCAATTACCATTAACAAACCGTAGCCTGCGTCGGAGAACATCATACCGAAGAACAGATAATAGAAAAATGCCATTATCGCATTCGGGTCAATATCGGTTTTACCCGGTAAGGAATACATCTCGGTTATGCTCTCAACAGGTGCGCCAAACGCATTGTTTTCAAGCAGTACGGGTACCTCCTCGTCCTCGGACGGCTCCGAAAGAGTTACCGCCGCCGAATACTTCTCCTCAAGCTGACTTACAACCTTACTGCTGTATTTTTCGGGTATGTAGCCTGAAAGATAAAACACCCTGTCAGTAACCGATATTTTTTTAAGCGCCTCGTACTTTTCAACTCTGAGTGAAAAATAGTCGATAAGAAAATCTATGTTTTCGTGCTCGGCTTCAAATGATTTTATAATTTGCTGCTGCTTTTCAATATCATCCTTCAAAGCCTGTATTTTTTCTTCGTTTTCTTTTATGACTTCCCCGGCAGGTCTGTCAGGCAGTTCGTTGGGTTTAACAAACCCGAAGCTTCGGAGCGCTTCGACAAGCCTTTCTGCGTCCTCACGCAGACACATTACCGCTGCGCAGGAAAGCATTTCACTTGAGTAAACGACCTCAACCTCAAAGGCTTCAATGTCGGGTACAAGCTCTGCCAGCTTTTCTTTGACGGACTGCTCAGTCTGCAAATCCGGGAAGGTGCCGACAAAGGTCTTTGTACTCTTTGTTGACGGCGCTTTAAGCGGAATGTCAAGCTCCTTCCAGACCGAAAGAGAATTATTGGTGCTTTCAAGCCTTATTATGTCGACCTTTGCTTCGTCAATAGCCTTATTCGCTTCGATTATATCGTAGCAGCGGCTCATTGTAAGGTCTGCGTCGTCAGTCATGTCAAGAAACCTTGAAACAGGTATTTCCTTCGGCGGTCTGAATGAGTCAACAAGCGAAACCTTCTGCGGTGCAAAGCTGTTTAATATCTCTTTCGCCTGCACTGCAGTTGTGCGGAATTTCTCAAACTGCGTAACACTGTAAGAGGTGTCAAAATTATACATCTGCTCGGGCAGCTCGTGATTTGAAACCTCAACAAGCCCCTTGCGCTGTAAAAAGTCGATTATTTTTTTGCTGTCCTCAAGCATTGCAATAAGCTCAATTTTCTGCATTTTCAGTTTTGCCGTAAGTCATCACCTCGATTCTGTCGGATATATGATAAATGATTTATTTTACTATAATTTCCTTAACCGCACCGACTGCCTCGGAAAGCTTTGAGGACGCCTGCCCGGTAAGGTTTTCGGCAATTTCGGCTGCCTGCTGTTTTGCGCTGTCAATAAGCTCCTGTGCCTGCTTCTGCACAAGTGCCGTCTGCTCGTTTTCAAGCTGTTCAGCCTTGTCATTTGCTTCTTTGATTATAGCTGTTGCCTGCGCCTGCGCCTTTTCAATAATTCCGGCGGCGTCAAGCTTAGCCTGCTTTTCTTTTTCTGAGGCTTCCTTCTCTTTTGCAAGAACCTCGTCAAGCATTTTTGCAGCCATTTTTTCACCTTCCAAACTGATAGTAAGTATTTTTATACATTCTTTAAAATTGTATCACACATTTTACAAAAAGTAAATAGCAAGCAGAGAAAAAGAATTAAAAGAATTTTTAATTTGCAAAAAAACTTAAAGAATTTTGTTGAATAATAGACAATTTTATATTATAATACATAGTGCAATTTAATGTGTATTAGAAACGGAGTGGTAACAATGGCGGAAAAAAAGGAAGACACGAGAATCAAGCGCACTAAGAAGCTTTTAAAGGAAGGCCTTACTCAGCTTATTCTTCAGAAGAGCATCAAAAAGATTTCGGTAAGAGAGCTTGCCGACCTGGTTGAGATTAACCGAGGCACCTTCTACCTTCATTACAAGGACATTTATGACCTTGTTGACCAGATCGAAAATGAGCTTTGCGAGCGGTTTGAACAAATACTTTCGGAAACAAACTGCACAACTACGAGCGACACGCTTACCGTTTTCAAATGCGTTTGTGAATTTCTTGATGAAAACAAGCAGATTTGCCACGCTCTTTTAAGCGACAACGGCGACATCAACTTTTTGCTTAAAATCAGAGCTATTATTTCCAAAACCTGCTTCAGCCATATGACAAAGGACATAACCAGCGAACAGTCAAAAATAAATTACCTCTATATAAGCTCATATTTTGAGTCGGGCACGGTTGGCATTTTAAGGCTCTGGCTCGGCGACAACTCACCTAACAGAAAATCTGCCGAAGAAGTTGCAATGCTTCTCAAGGTTCTGTTTATGGAGGGTCTTGACGGTATTACAAAGCTCGCAAAGGAAGTCAAAGCAGGCAAATAATCGACACATTTTTTTAATTTTTAGCAAAATATACAAAGTTTCACTATTATAGTTCAAAATCATATGCGTTTGTCCAAATTTAAAATTTGTTAAAATTTCGCTTTGATATTTCCGTAAATTATAGTAAAATATATATGAAAATATAATATGCTTACGGAGGAATAATCAATGCCGGACTATACTCAGGAATTTACCAACATACCCTACGGACCTTTAGGAATTATTGCTTTACCCGGGTGCGAGGAGCTTGCCGAAAAGATTGACCGTTACATCGTCAGGTGGCGTGCTCAGAAGCAGTCAGAGCATAAGCACAGCATAGCTTTTGCAGGCTATGAGAGAGATTCCTATCTTATCAAAGCAACCTTCCCCCGCTTCGGAACAGGCGAAGGCAAAGGTACAATCGGAGAGTCGGTCAGAGGCTATGACCTGTTTATTATCTGTGATGTTTTCAACTACGGTGTAACTCACAGTATGTACGGTATGAATGTTCCGCTTACTCCTGACGAGCATTACGCTAACCTTAAAAGAGCTATTGCAGCAGTTGCAGGCAAGGCTCACAGAATTACGGTTATTATGCCTATGCTCTATGAAGGCAGACAGCACAAGCGTTCCTCAAGAGAGTCGCTTGACTGCGCACTCGCATTGCAGGAGCTTTGCAACCTTATGGGCGTTGACAACATAATCACCTTTGACGCTCATGACCCCAGAGTTCAGAACGCTATTCCTCTTAAGGGCTTTGAAAATGTTCAGCCTGTTTACCAGATGGTAAAGGCTCTTGTAAACAATGTGCCCGACCTTAAGCTCGACAAGGAGCATATGATGGTTATCTCACCCGACGAGGGCGGTATGGGCAGATGTATTTACTACTCAACAGTTCTCGGACTTGAGCTTGGTATGTTCTATAAGCTCAGGGATTATTCAAGAATTGTTAACGGCAGAAACCCGATTATTGCTCACGAATTCCTCGGTCACAACATTGAAGGCAAGGATGTTATGATTGTTGACGATATGATTTCATCAGGCGAGTCAATGCTTGAGGTTGCTTCAAAGCTTAAAGAGCTTGGCGCAAAGAGAATTTTCATTTTCTCAGCCTTCGGTCTTTTCTGCAACGGACTTGATGTTTTCGACGAGAAATACAAGGAAGGGCTTTTCACAAAGGTGTTTACAACAAACCTTGTTTACCGTTTGCCCGAGCTTCTCAAGAGAGACTGGTTCTGCGAGGTTGATATGTCAAAGTATGTTGCATATATCATTGACACCCTCAACCACGAAATGTCAATAAGCGGTTTGCTTAACCCTGCTGACAGAATTCATGCTTTCCTTAAGAAAAAGGGAATAAGAGAATAATTAAGAATTACATAATTAAACGGCAGATGTAAAAAACATCTGCCGTAATTTTTTTGCCTTTTGAAATCAAACATCGGAAATATCAACATCAGGCGCTATAAGCAATTTATAATCGGGGTACATTGCAGAAACCTCTTCGTAAATTGTCTGCAAGCCGTCCTTGGAGTCAATATCAAAGCTCATTACAACATCAAAACGGATAAGTTTTGTTTCTTCGTCGACATAAAAGCCGTGAAGCTGAAGCGCCCAGTCGTGCGACATAACCTTTTCGAGTATGGCGTTTCTCATATGTGCAATTTCGGTGTTGCTTGTGTTGTAGGAGTAAACGCCGACACCCGTAAGTATTACGCCTGTTTCGGTATAAACCCTTGCCTGTATTCTGCGTGAAAGCGCATCGACCTTATCAACGGTCATAGTGTCGGGCAATTCAATATGAACAGAAGCATAATTTTTTTCGGGTCCGTAGTTGTTCAGAAAAACATCATATGCGCCTCTGACATCAGGCTCTTCGGAAATTATCTTTTTAATCTTGTTTGTAATTTCGGGGTCAGCTCTTTTGCCGAGTATATCGTTTATGGTTTCCATAAGCATTTCAATACCCGCTTTAATTATGAAAAGAGATATAAATGCGCCGACATATGCTTCAAGCGATATGCCCCAGATTGTATAAATAAGAGCAGATGCCAGAACTGAAAGCGAAAGAATTGCGTCAAAGCCTGCGTCTGAGCCTGAGGCTATAAGCGACTGTGAATTTGCAATTCTGCCCTGCGCCTTGACATAGCGGCTTAGCACAAGCTTAACGCCGACTGCGGCGGCAATTATTATAAGCGAAATTACGGAGTAGTCAGCTTCCTCAGGTGTGATTATCTTTTTAACCGACTCAACAAGCGAGGTTATACCTGCGTAAAGCACGATAGCGGCGACCACCATTGCGCTTATATATTCAATTCTGCCGTGACCCAAAGGATGCTTTTTGTCGGGCTGTCTGTTTGCAAGCTTTGCGCCTACAATAGTAATTACTGACGAAAGCGCATCAGACAGGTTGTTTACCGCATCAAGAATAACGGCTATTGAGTGCGACAAAAGACCTACAACCGCCTTGAATGCCACTAAAAACAGATTTGCGGCAATGCCCACTATACTTGTTTTTACAATGATTTTATTTCGGTCAACAGCAAGTTCGGCTGTTTCATTAAGCTGTTCCTTTTCTGACATGTTATTCTCTCCTTGTTGAAAAATTATATTTTTATGTTAGTTTACATTCAATGTTATGCCCTGTAATTAACTGTATGCTTTTTGATAAAAACAAATCCCTTTTTTTATCAGCTGCATACTGAATTGTTTTAATGTTAAGCCTTACCGTTATATATCTGCGCAAGACCGCCGTGCGAGGTCTCACGGTATTTTTCGTCCATATCTTTACCTGTACGGTACATTGTTGCAACGACCTCGTCAAAGGAAATCTTACGGGTTGAATATAGAAACCTTGACAAATTCACGGAGCTTATAGCACGCATTGCCGCAACGGCGTTACGCTCAATACAGGGTATCTGCACCAAGCCCTTGACGGGGTCGCAGGTAAGTCCGAGATTATGCTCCATAGCTATTTCAGCGGCATACTCAATCTGGTCTATGTTAAGACCGTACAGAGCCGCAAGACCGCCTGCCGCCATTGAACATGCGCTGCCGATTTCCGCCTGACAGCCGCATTCAGCACCCGATATGCTTGCATTGGTCCTGATAACATTGCCTATGAGTCCTGCGACTGCAAGCGCATCAAGTATCTCATTCTCGGGGAAGCCTCTGTCATACTGCATATGATACATAACTGCAGGCAAAACTCCGCAGCTGCCGCAGGTCGGCGCAGTAACTACAAGCTGTTCGTCTGCATTCTCCTCACTTACGGCATAGGCATAAGCAGCTATCATTCTGTTCATTGTAACATCTGCGCTCTCGTTATAGCAGCGCTTCTCAAAAAGCAACTTCGCTTTTCTTTCAAGCTCAAGCCCACCCGGAAGGGTTCCGCTTGCTTTAAGTCCACGGCGCACCGCCGACTGCATAGCTTCCCAGACTGTGCGAAGATAATCCGTTAAGCCTTCGCCCTCAGCCTGCTTTATAAACTCAACAAGGCTTATATTTCTCTGCTTGCAGACCTCAATCATTTCGGTGAAACTTTTCTGCTCGTAAATATCAATTTCGTCGTCGGAGGTTTCGCCCTCAATGCGTATTGAGCCTCCTCCGATGCTGAAAATCCGATGAGAAGCATATTCCCTGCCGTCTTTTACAGCAACAAAAAGCATGGTGTTAGGGTGAGGCAAATCCTTTGTATCACGGTCAAAAATAACGGTGCAGTTTTTAAGACAGGACCTTATAGCCTTACCCGTGCCGTGTCCCTCGCCCGTAAAAGCAAGCGAGCCGTACAATGTTACTTTATATGAATCGGCATCGGGGTAACGCTCCGAAAAAAGCTTTGCCGCACGGTAAGGCGCAACAGTGTGTGAGCTTGACGGACCGTTACCGATTTTATATACACTTTTAATGCTTTTCATTTAATTCACCTTTTATATGATTATCCGTTCTGCAATGTCCTGAAAATCAAATTTATTTTTCCGTAACTTTTCCGCTGTCATCAATAACAGCATTTATTGAAATAGCTTCCAGACGGTCATAGAGCTTGCGTTGCTCTGCCGCATCAGAAACATAGGCTGTTTTGAAGTTTTTCTGCAATGCAGGCGTAATTATAACCTCAAGATGCTCTTCATTATCATTTCCGTAGCAATGAACCGTAATCAGCATTGTGTCCAGAGTTTTGTCGTTAAACCAATAATTGCCGAGGCTGTAAACTATGGGCGTATTATTATAAAATTCAAAGCCCTGAAGGCAATGAGTGTGCGCACCTATAATCACATCTGCCCCTGCGTCAATATATTCTTTAGCGGTGCTTACCTGAACGGATTCCAATGTGGTTGAGTACTCCGTGCCCCAATGCGGCAGGGCAATAACTATGTCAGCTTTGGCATCCGCTTCGGCAATTTCCTCTTTAAAAAGCTGTGTGTCATAACAGCGAAGTATTCCCGGCTCCGTTTGTGTAGCCTGCGGCGTCAGTTTGTACTTTTCGGCACGGGACGCTGCCACAAACGCAACGGTTTTGCCCTCGACCTCCATATATACGGGCTTTTTGGCTTCCTCGAGATTTCTGCCTGCGCCGACATAGGGGATGCCTGCATTTTCCAGAGTTTCAAAGGTGTCAAGCAGGGCGGTTTTTCCGTAATCGTACACATGATTATTGGCAAGACCTACAATGTCTACGCCGAGCAGCTTTAAATTCTCAACACGGGTCGGATTTGCACGGAAAGTAAACTCCTTACCCGACATTGCGCTCCCCGTTGCCGTTGATGGCAGTGTGGGAGCCTTGGTCTGTCCGTACAAGTACATTGAATAATTATTAACTGGCACATATTTTCTCGTTAGATTACCGCTGGTTGAGTCTGGTAAAGTGCGCTCCCAGCCGCCAATGATGGCAGTGTGGGAGCCCTTTCTATTTCACTCCTGTCGCCCTGATTGCGCCCAGACAGTGGATTCTTACTACACGATTCTCGTCGATTCCCGATAGATGTCGCAGCTGCTCCACATACGGCCTGACGAATTCCGGCCTGCGCTTTCCGAGAACGCGGAAGATCTCAGGTGCTTCCATCCGTACCTTGTCATCTACGTCGTGCAGGAGCTTTTCAAATACCGACATATAGTTTTCGTAAATGTCAGGCGTATTTGTGGCGATATTTTCTGATGCCCAGATGAACGCCAGTCGGACTTTTGGCTCCTCATCGGAGGCGAAACGGAACAGGCTCGCCCAGTACGATTCGATTATGCTATAGTCGCCCCGCCCGATCCTGCCGAGGGCGTTCACTGCCCGCTCCCGCAGAAGCAGCTCCGGGCTGTCAAGGAAGGAAACGATGGTTGGAACTGTATCCTGCACGGACTGAGGATAAAGAAGACCCATTTCGCCGAGCAGCCAAAGCACCTTTGCCTGTATCTTTACGGATTCATAATTAAGGAGAGATGAGACATAAGGAATGCTTTCTTCCCATTTTTCTTTTTCCTTGGTCAATACCCCAAGTTCCTTGTAGAGTTTCGCTTCGTCCAATCTTTCATCTCCTTGTGCCGCTCCCAACCGCCGATGATGGCAAAGTGGGAGCCTTATTTTTGACATCTATCTCACAGCCACAACTATGAAACATCTAACTCGGCAACTCAACATAGTGACATCTATCTTGACAACTCAACTCTCACACTTTTTGATCGGATTTGCTCTTGGATAAGTTACCGAGAAGCGTTCGTCCTGCCCGATGCCAAATTTGCTCGATTGTCCGAAAACCGCTGTATTACTGGG
>ONBD01000026.1 GCA_900315985.1 uncultured Eubacteriales bacterium
AAACTTATCACGATAAGGGTTTAATGAAATTCATCTGGGGAGGCAAAAGCGCTGTTATGGGCGAAGCTCCGAAGCTTAAAAACTACAGCTTTAATGCCGCTGATTATGATACTATTATTCTCGGCACGCCTGTCTGGGCAAGCAGTATTACTCCTCCGCTGAGAACATTCATCAAAGAAAACATTGAAACACTAAAACAAAAGAAAATTTTTATTTATTTCTGTTTCAGCGGCGGCGGTGCAGACAAGGCGCTCGATAAGTTTAAAAAGGAATTTGGACTTACTATAATTGAAAATCTGATTCTCGTTGACCCGAAAGACAACGATAATGCAGAAAACAGAAAAATGATTAAAGATTTCTGTGAGATAATCGATAAACGGTAATAACATAATAAACACACCTCATATATATTAAAAAATATATATCGAGGTGTTTTTATGAGTGCTATTGCCGGCGAAATATCATTTACAAGCAGTCTTAACAAAAGGCTTGAGGAATTTGAGGAAATGAAAAAGTCTCTCTTGCACAGAGGAAAAGATATTCAGGTAAGCTACATAAACAGCAATGCCGCTATTATTCAGAATTCAAATGAAGCGACAGAGCTTCCTGTAGGTCCTCTGCCCTACTGTGTTACGGTTGATGAAAAAAAGTATATTATTGCTTTGGACGGAATGTTATTCAACAAAAAGCAAACTATTGAGATATTAAGAAACAGAGGTTGCGTTTTAAACTCATACTCAGATTATGAAATAATATTAAAGGGTTATCTGACATTAGGCGATAATATTTTATCAGTAATTAACGGAGTATATGCTTTTGTAATATGGGATAACGCAAACAAAAGGCTTTTCTTTGCAAGAGACAGACTTGGCGTAAAGCCGTTCTTTTACAGCAATATTAACAGCAATTTTATATTTGCGTCCGAAATTAAGGGCTTGCTTGAAAGCACGGAAATCACAGCTGAAATTGATTTTAATTCGATAATGGAAATTATGCTTATAGGTCCGGGAAGGACTCTCGGCTACGGCGTTTTTAAAAATATTGAGGAATTAAAGCCTGCCCATTGCGGCACATTTTCACATGACGGATTGAAAATTCATAAATACTGGTCTGTAAAGGCACAGGAGCATATTGATTCGTTTGAAGAAACAGTCGAAAAAGTCAATTTTCTTGTTACCGACTCAATAACACAGCAGGCTCAGTCATATGTTCCTATTTGCACTATGCTTTCGGGCGGACTTGATTCAAGCATAATCACAGCCGTTACAAGCCGTATTCTTAACGAAAAAGGAAAAAGCCTGAAAACCTTTTCGGTAACTTATACAGATAACGATAAATATTTTAAAGAAAACCGTTTTCAGCCCGAAAGTGATTCAAAATACATAGAAATTATGAAAAACGAAATGGGAATTGAAAACGAAATAATAGAAATCAAAACCGAGGATTTGATAAAAGCAAATTATGATGCAGTTGACTTGAGGGATTTGCCCGGTATGGCAGATGTCGACTCGGCTCTGCTTCTGTTTTGCAATGAAATAGGCAAGCAATTCAGCATAACGCTGTCAGGCGAATGTTCTGACGAAATTTTTGGCGGTTACCCGTGGTACAGAGACCCGAAGCTCAACAGCATTCAGAGCTTTCCGTGGGCTCATTCCGTTGATTACAGAAAAAGCCTGATTATTGACGATATTCTGGGTGATTTTAACACTGAGGATTATGTATATCAGAAATACATTTCTACCGTAAACGAAACGCCTAAGCTTTTCGGCTTTGACGCTGACGAAAGAAAAAAAGAGCTTATGAAGCTCAATCTTGACTGGTTTATGATGACACTTGTTGACAGAACAGACAGAATGTGCCAGCCCGCTTCGCTTGATGTCAGAGTCCCCTTCTGCGATTACAGAATTGTGGAATATCTTTATAATGTAAAATGGGAGTATAAAGATTACAAGGGATATGAAAAAGGATTATTAAGAGAAGCATTTAAAGATTACCTGCCCGAAGAAATGCTTTGGAGAAAGAAAAGTCCGTTCCCGAAAACTCATAATCCTCTTTATTTTGAATTGGTCAGAAAAGAGCTGTCGGAATTGCTGGAGGATGAAGCTGCGCCGATTTTCAAATTTATAAAAAAGGAAAAGCTTGAGGATTTACTCTCACAGGAAATACCGCAGAATTTTTACGGTCAGCTGATGACAACACCGCAGACAATAGCATATATGTTGCAGATAAATTACTGGCTTAATAAGTATAGCATAGATATAAAATTGTAGAAAGCTGAATTGCGCTGTAATTCACAACATTTTTGCCTCATACCAATAAAAAGAGCAGGCTTTACGCCTGCTCTAAAATATTTTTACTAAGATATAAGCTGATGAATTGTATTAAAAGCATAACCCTCGCTTAACAGGTCAAAGTTCTTAATTATGTCTGTGACTCCGTTAATAGTGTTGTTCATAGGGTCTTTTGTCAGCTTGGTTTGTATACCCGTTTCCTGTTCAATAAGCTTATCAATTCCTAACAGCAAGGCTGTGCCGCCTGTAAGAATAATGCCGTTATCCGAAATATCGCCTACAAGCTCGGGAGGCGTTTTTTCGAGTACAGATTTTATACCGTCTGTTATAAGCATTATCTGCTCGTGCATACATTCGTATATTTCATCCGAGGTTATTTCAAAGCTTATCGGCATATTGTCAAGTCCGCTTTTGCCGGAAGCTACCAGAGTAAGCTCCTCTTCCCTTCTCACTGCGCTGCCAAGACATATCTTAAGCCTTTCTGCTGTGAGAGGACCTATAAGTATATCTCTTGTCTTTTTCAGATATTTCTGTATTTCCTCATCTAAGCTTATGCCGCCGATTTTAATTGTGTCTGCAACAGAAATACTGCCTCTTGTAATAACCGAAATATCAGCCGAGCCGCCGCCGAGGTTTATAAGCATTTTGCCCGAAAATGAATTCTCTTTAATTCCTGCGCCGATTGCCGAAGCAAGCGACTCCTCAACAAGACAGACCTTACCTGCGCCAGAGGCTGTAAGAACATCAAGAAATGTTCTTCTATCAAGATTTGTAGCAGAGCTCGGAACCGTTATAATTACATTAGGCTTAAAGACCATATTACCGCAGATTTTCTGAAAATAATAAGTCAGAAGCTTTTTTGCATATGTATAATTTGATATTACACCGTTTACAACAGGTCTGACAACATCGGTAAATTCGTCCGTTCTGCCAAGCACATTATATGCGCTGTTTCCGAAGGCAACAGGATATTTACTCTCGGCATCCACGGCAATAATTGAAGGCTCGTCAAGCACAATGCCCTTGCCCTCAACGGCAATAATCGTTGAAGACGAACCGAAATCCAGACCGATATTAACGCCAAGCATCCTGATACCTCCTTTATTTTTTTTATTTAAGTTAAATCAGCTCTGTGAATATGTCGACAAAAAGTCTGCTATATCGTCAACCGCCCGTTTCAACTGCTTGATTTCGGGCAGATACACAATTCTGATATGGTCATTTGTCGGGTAATTAAAGCCTGTACCCTGAGTAACGAGTATCTTCTTTTGTCTGAGCAAATCAAGCGCAAGCTTTTCGTCGCTCTTGATATTGTATTTCTTAGCGTCAATTTTCGGGAAAATATAAAACGCTGCCTTAGGTTTAACTGCAGAAACGCCCTCAATCGAATTAAGAGCGTTATATATGAATTCTCTTTGCTCATATATTCTTCCGCCGGGCTTAAGCAAATCGTCAACGCTCTGATAACCTCCGAGAGCTGTCTGTATTATCTGTTGTGACGGCACATTTGAGCAAAGACGCATAGTTGACAGCAAATTCAAGCCTTCAATATAGCCCTTAATTCTCGACTTGTCGCCGCTTATAACCATCCAGCCTGCTCTGAAGCCTGCAACCCTGTGGGATTTTGAAAGCCCGTTAAATGTTACGCACGGCACATCGGGAGCAAGCGCAGCTATTGACACATGCTTCAAGCCGTCCATTACAAGTCTGTCATAAATCTCGTCTGCAAAAATAATAATGCCGGAGCTTCTTGCAATTTCAACAATTTCCTTAAGTATTTCTTCGCTGTAAAGCGCACCCGTAGGATTGTTGGGATTTATAATTACAATACCTTTTGTATTATTTGTGATTTTTGATTTGATGTCCTGAATATCGGGATTCCACTCGTTTTGCTCGTCGCACATATAATGGACAGCCTTACCGCCGGCAAGGGTTACAGCGGCAGTCCACAGCGGATAGTCAGGCGCAGGCACAAGTATTTCGTCGCCATCGTCAAGAAGTCCCTGCATAGACATTGTAATAAGCTCGCTGACGCCGTTGCCCGTATATATGTCATTAAGGCTTACATTGGCAATACCTTTCAGCTGACAATACTGCATAACTGCCTTTCTTGCCGCAAAAATTCCCTTTGAGTCTGAATAGCCCTCTGAATTTCTGAGGTTATATATCATATCGACAATAATCTCATCAGGCGCAGTAAAATTAAACGGTGCAGGGTTGCCTATATTTAGCTTCAATACCTCTATTCCGTTTTCAGCCATTCTGTTTGCTTCGTCCATAATCGGACCTCGTATATCATAGCAAACATTATCAAGCTTATGTGATTTTTCAAAATTTCTCATATTTTTCCTTCTGTCTTTTGTTTTTATATATAATACACCCTATGTCAAGTACCTGACATTTCTTCTTTTTTTATACCGAATATTTTTCTCAATATGCCGGCAAGCAGTTTCGGACTTTTTAAAACGACTATTTTCATAATGCACTACCTCCATTAAGCTTTACAAATAGCAATGCCGCCCGCAACAAGTGCCAATGCCAGAATAACGACAAGATACTTGGAAGGAATCAGCAAAGCGGACACAAGACCAATTCCGAAAACGGAAAATATCAGTCCCAAGCTTATACTCTTTCTCCTTCTACCCAACTGCAGCACCACCTTTCATACTTTAATACATTATATGAAGGTGTCCATAAAGTGTTAAATCGTTTATAGAGCTTTACATATTAAGATTTGAAAATATTACCAAAGCAGTACCGCTCAATGCAGTGATTTTTGCGTTGTCGTCAACTATTTCATTACTTACTCCGACAGAGCTGTCAGGATAAAGAGTAAGCTCGTCATTGTTATAATAAAAGCCTTCAAGCTTTACCTTGCACTCACCGTCAGGAGAAAATACAGACACATAATAATTACCTTTTACAATCACTTTGCTTTCATTTGCCAATGTAAAAACTCTGTGATTTTCGTCAACCATTGTTATATTTACACCCTGTTTTTTATAACGAAGCATAACCGCTATATTTGCCATACTGTGGTCAATTCTTCCGCCGAGACCGCCAATAATAAGAATTTCGCCGTACCCTCTTTCAACTGCCTGCATAACAGCAAATTCAGTGTCAGTATAATCCTTGACGGGACTTAAGGTTATCAGTTCGACATCATTTTCCGGAATGTCCGAAGAGTCAAAGTCACCGACTATCAGATGCGGTTCAATTCCTGCTGATTTTAATTTTGTATAGCCTGCGTCTGCAGCTATTATGTAATCGTCATAAAAAATATTCTTTTTAAGAATATCAAGATCTGATATCGTGCCTGCAGCAACAATTACACAGCGTTTTCTTTCTATAAATTCCATTCTTTTATATCCTTAACCTTATTATAAAGCTGAACATAGCTTGCATGTCTGGAAGGGCTTATTATTCCGTCTTCAACAGCCTTGATAACGGCACAGCCTTTGTCGCAGGTGTGAGTACACGACGGGTAGAATTTACACTTGTCAGCAAAAGGAGCAAACTCCCTGAAGCAGTCGGCAAGCTCATCCTTCATAATAATATTTTCGCCCTCAATTTCGAATGACGAAAATCCAGGGGTATCAACAATATAACCTGAAGCTACCTTAAACAGCTCTGCCTGACGGGTTGTATGCCTTCCCCTGCCGAGCTTTTGGCTGATTTGCGCTGTTTCCCTTTCAAGACTGCTGTCAAGATTATTAAGAAGCGAGGTTTTGCCCACGCCTGAATTACCCGTAAATGCGCTGACCTTGTTTTCAAGAATTTTTCTGACCTCGTCAACGCCTTCTCTGGTTTCGTTTGATATAACAACAGTTTTAATTCCTGTATTGGAATATATGCCGTAAAGCTCGTCAGCAGATGACAAATCGGACTTTGTTATAACGACAAAAGGCTCAATCTCTTTATATTCAGCTGTCGCTATAAGCTTGTCTATTACAAGCGTTGACGGCTTAGGCTCAACTGTTGACACAACAATGATAAGATTGTCAATATTGGCAACAGGAGGTCTTGAAAGCATATTTTTTCTCGGCTTTATTTCATCAATAGTATTTTCGGCGTTTTCATTAACAGAAATAACAACCTTATCGCCTACAAGCGGCGTAATCTTACTGTTTCTGAATGAGCCTCTGGCTTTACATTCATATACCGCATTGGCGGCTTCAACATAATAGAAGCCGCCAATGCCCTTTATAATTGTACCTTCAAACTGATTCATATTACTCGACATTCAATGTTATCTTCTGATTAAGCGTATAGGTTGTCGAATCACTTACAGGGGTCTGCGTTACAACAGTACCGCTTGAAACAGGATTGTTTTCTGCGTCAAACACATCAACATTTTTAAAGCCGGCATTTTCAAGAATTGTTTTAGCCTCTGAAACAGACTTGCCGACAACATTGGGAATTGCAAGCTTTTCTACATAATCAGCCTTTTCAATGTTTGAAACAACTGCGGGTGATTTTGTGAAATCAATAGTTCCCTTCATAATGGTCTGGTCATTTACAAGAACATTAAAGCTCTTTGTGCCCTTACCCTTGATTTCAACTGTCTTGGTACCGCCTGCAAGCAGAACCTCGTCAAATTTCTGATACAGATCACTTTCAAGATAAACCTTCATAACGCCCGTAGACGAACCTACGGTAGTAGGAAGATTAACCGTAATTGTGGCAGTGCTTTCCGAGGGAACGCCCGTGCTTACAATAATGGTTACGCTTGAACCGCTGTCTGCCTCTTCGCCTGCTTTGGGAGTCTGGTCAATAACCTCGCCCTCAGGCTTGTCGCTGTCCTGCGTTGTAGCTGTTACGGTAAAGCCTTCAGCCTTAAGAAGCTGTGTCGCAATGTCCTTATTGTAACCTACAACATTAGGAACATTTTTAGCGTTGGGGTTTTCATCTGTAGATACATAGATAGTAACAAGAGAGCCTTTTTCGGCATAAGAGCCCTCGCTCGGGTATGAGTCGAATACAACACCCGGAGTTGAGTTTTTATCGTATGATGTAATAACCTTAACCTCAAAACCGCTCTGCTTAAGTCTTGTTTCCGCTTCATTTGCAGTTAAACCTAAAATACCTGTTACAAGTATGCTGTCATCATTATAGGCTATCTGCAATTTAATGATTTTGCCCTTTTTAACCTTAGTTTCAGCCTCGGGATTCTGGTTTAATACAATGCCGGGCTTTTTATCGGTTGAGTATACGGATTCCGTTTCGAACTTGAAATTATCAGTGTATTCCGTGTTGGTAAGAATTTCATCTGTATAATTAAGTCCCTTGAAATTAGGCACAGTCAGCTTATGTGAATTCCTTACAAAGAATATACCTGCAAAAATACCTATAATTACTATAAGACCTGCAAGTATTCCGAAAAGAATCGGTGCTGTCTTGTTGGGCTCGCCCTCTTCTTCAATAACATCATCGGAAATCTTTGAAGTATCAATCGCTTCTTTTTCTTCAGCTTGCGGCTGAGTGTTTTTTGTAACATATTTTGTCGGCTCGCTGTCAACAAAATAATTGTAATTGAATTTAATTGACGGATTTCTCTTGAACTCGTCAATGTCAAGCATCATTTCGGCTGCAGAATGATATCTGTTATTAGGATTTTTCTGCATGGCACGCATGGTAATCTGCTCTAAGCCAAGCGGAATTTCAGGATTTATCTCTCTGGGCGGCTTCGCCTCCTGCTGAAGCTGCATAATTGCTATTGAAACCGCATTGTCAGACTGGAACGGAAGCTGACCTGTGAGCATTTCATACATAACTACGCCCATAGAATAAATATCAGCCTTATCGTCTGTGATTTCACCCCTTGCCTGCTCGGGACTGATGTAGTGAACCGAGCCGATAGCGTCCTCGGTCATGGTTCTTGTGCCGTCACGGGAAAATCTTGCTATACCGAAATCGGCTACTTTGATAGTGCCGTCCTGCAAAAGCATTATATTCTGAGGCTTTATGTCACGGTGGACAATACCCTTGTCATGGGCATGCTGTAAGGCAAGAAGAATCTGACTTACAAAATGAACAGCCTCTTTCCAGTTAACAACCTTCTGCTGCTCTATATACTCTTTAAGAGTAATACCCTCAATATATTCCATAACGATATACTGAATTCTGTCACCGAAGCTGACATCATAAACCTTTACAATGTTAGGATGTGACAGCACGGCAATTGCCTTTGATTCGTTTTTGAATCTGCGGCGTGACTCCTCGTTTGCAAGGAACTCCTCTTTTAATATTTTTACGGCTACAATACGGTCGTCAATGTTATCATACGCCTTGTATACAACAGCCATACCGCCTACGCCGATTATTTCTCTTATTTCATAGCGACCGTCAAGTCTTTTTCCACAGTAATTTTCCATAATTATCTCCTGTCTTAATAAGCGAGCGCAACAACTGTAATATTGTCTCCGCCGCCGTTATCGTTTGCAGCCTGAACTAATTTGTCGGCTATTTCATAGTAAGAATTTTTTTCTACTATATTTAAAAACTCTTCGTCTTCAACATAATTTGTAAAGCCGTCTGTGCAAAGAATAAGAATATCATCCTGCTTCATATCATATTCACAGTAATCAACTTTTATTTCTTCTTCAACACCCAACGCTCTTGTAATAAGATTTTTCTTGGGATGCTTTTTTGCTTCATTTGGGGTAATTGTACCCTTTTCAACAAGCTGCTGAACTACCGAATGGTCTTTTGTCAGCTGGTGAACAGAGTTGTCGCTCACAGCATACGCTCTGCTGTCGCCTGCATGGGCGATATATGCAACAGAGTCCGTAACAACCGTACACACAACCGTTGTGCCCATACCCTCAAGCTCCTTGTTGACCTTGCTCATATCGTATACGCTTATATTTGCCGCCGTAATGGCAGAAACAAGCATATTTTTAATTGAATTGGGACTCATACCGGGTCTGTATGCAGAGGTAATTCTTTCCGATATTACCTTAACGGCATTTGATGAGGCAACATTTCCGCCTGCAGCTCCGCCCATTCCGTCGCAGACAATCGCCCACGCAACAGAATTCGGAAGCTCGCCTGCCGCATAAGAGTCCTGATTTGAGTTTCTCTTTTTACCTATATCGGTTTTGGCAACAATCTTCAACTAAAACATAACCTCCCTTAGTCAGTTTTAATCTTTTTGGCTCTCAGCTGACCGCAGGAAGCGTCAATGTCGCTGCCGAGAGTCCGTCTTACCGTAACGGTCAGTCCGTTTTTTTCCAATATATCAATAAAAGCTTTCATGCTTTTATTATCGCTTTTTAAATAGGCGTTCTCCCTGACATTATTGACAGGAATAAGATTTATATGACAAAGCATACCTTTGAGCCTTTTTGCAAGCTCTTTTGCACAGCTCTCGCTGTCATTAACGCCTTTAATCATTGCATACTCAAAGGAAATACGCCTTGAGGTTTTTTCTGTATAATACCTGCAGGCTTTCAGAAGCTCTTCTATACTCCACTTATCGTTTACAGGCATTGTATTTGAACGAAGCTCGTTATTGGGTGCGTGCAAGGACACCGAGAGAGTAAGTCCGAGCTGTCTGTCGGCAAGCTCGTATATTTTCGGCACAATTCCGCAGGTTGAAAGCGAAATGTGCCTTATACTTATGTTAAGCCCTTTTTCAGCTGTAACAAGCTCTAAAAAACGAAGGACATTGTCGAAATTGTCAAGCGGCTCGCCTGTGCCCATAAGAACTATGTGAGAAATTTTTATATTCAAATCCTTCTGAGCGGTATAAATCTCCGAAAGCATTTCGCTAGGTGTTAAATGCCGTTTGAAACCGCCGATTGCCGAAGCGCAGAATTTACAGCCCATTTTACAGCCGAGCTGTGTTGAAATACAAACAGAATAGCCGTATTTGTAATTCATAACTACGCACTCAACAAACTCGCCTTCATCAAGCTCATAAAGATACTTAACCGTGCCGTCTATCTTTGAAACCTGCTTTAAATCAATTCTGCAGTTTTTGATTTCAAAGTTATCTGAAAGAACAGCTCTTAAGTCCTTTGACAGATTTGTCATCTCATCAAAGCTTGTTACTCCCTTTTCATACAGCCACGAATAAACCTGAGCTGTTCTGAATTTCGGCAGATTCAATTCACTCAGCTTTTCTGAAAGCTCTTCATATGTTAATGAACGGATATCGGTTTTACTCAACTTTTTCTCCTGAGGACAGCTATAAAGAAGCCGTCTGTATTGTCAATATGCGGTAAAAGCGTTCTGTACTCACAGAACTTTTCAAAATTACCGTTTTCTTTTAAAAATCTGTCGCAAACTTTTTCATTCTCATTTTTATTTAACGAGCAGGTCGAATATACAAGCAAACCGTCCTGCTTTAAATATAGCGAAGAATTCAAGAGAATATTATACTGTAATTCACACAATTTGTCAACGAAGCCGAAGTCCTTGTACTTGATTTCGGGCTTTCTGTTTATAGTGCCAAGACATGAACAGGGTACATCACATAAAACCCTGTCTGCAATGCCTGTTAAGCTTTCGTCTGTAACGCTTGAATCGTGGCACCTTGCGTCAATAATATCAATACCCAAACGCTCGGCTGATTTTTTAATTAAGTCAACCCTTTGCTCATAGATGTCAAAGGCAATTATTCTGCCCTTGTTGTTCATATACTCTGCCGCTGTGAACGCCTTTCCGCCGGGAGCCGAGCAAACATCAACAACAGTT
Organism: uncultured Eubacteriales bacterium; assembly: GCA_900315985.1. Lineage (GTDB taxonomy): Bacteria > Bacillota > Clostridia > Oscillospirales > Acutalibacteraceae > Fimenecus. The sequence goes on from ONBD01000026.1 coordinate 10,992, forward strand.
TGATTTTCTTCTGCCTGCAATGCTTTTACACAGAGCGCTGACGATAAATCCTGAATGTGAAAAAGCCCGTTTTTATACTCGTCAAGCGACTCAACGGATTGGATACTGTCAAACTCAATATACCCGTCAATTATATCGCTTTTATGCGCTTCAACTCCGCATTTATTTAAAGAGGCTATCAATTCGTCGCTGTTTGTTTTAAGAGTGTTTACTTTGGCGCAGATTTTAGGTCTTTGCAGGGAAAATTTAAGTATTCCCTCTGCATTTTCAACTCCGTAATCGTTGCAAAAATGCTTAACAAGCGTTTCCGGAGCCGAGTATTTAATGCTAAGATTATATATTGCATTATCGGTTTCGGGGTATTCAATTTCACTCTGTGAAACCTTTCTCAATACTGAATTTATTAACGGACAGGCATATTCACAGCCGTTTTTTCTTGCAAGCTTAACACTTTCGTTTACTGCCGCAGAAGCAGGTACGCCGTTCATAAATTTCAGCTGATAAACGCCCATTCGAAGTATAGTTAAAACCTCGGGCTTCAGCTTTTTCAAAGGCTTTGTAAGAAACTTTGCGAGAACGAAATCCAGCGTAATTATTCTTTCCGTTACACCGTAAACCAGAGCACTGACAAATGCCGAGGAATAAACCTCGGCATGATACTGCTGTAAATATGAATCCAGAACAAGATTGGAATATGCCTTATCCCGTTCAATTCTGTTAAGAATTTTAAATGCAACAAGTCTGTCATTCATCTGAACTTACCTTTTTCTTCTGCCGCCCGACACAAGGGTAAGAAGCCTTAAAAGGTTTGCGGCGCTGACAGCAAACGAAGCTACATAAGTCATAGCAGCAGCTTTAAGCACCTTTTTAGCGCCGTTTAATTCTTCACCCTGAAGCATATTCTGCTGTTCAATTATCTTGACAGCTCTCATGCTTGCGTCAAATTCAACAGGAAGAGTTACAAGCTGAAACAGCATAATAAACGCATAAAGGAATATGCCAAAAAGAATCAAGCCCTGAAAGCCTAAGATATAGCCTAAAATAGCAAGCGGAATTGCCGCCGTTGAGCCTATCTGCGCAGGCTTTATAAATGCGTTTCTTATTTTAATGGGAGCATAGCCTTCAGCATGCTGAGCCGCATGTCCTGCTTCGTGACATGCAATACCCACTGCGGCTATTGAACAGCTGCCGTATACTCCGCTTGAAAGGCTTATTATATTTGTTGACGGATTGTAATTGTCGGTAAGCTCACCGTCAATTCTCTGAATCTGCACATTGGTAATTCCGTAGCTCTGAAGCACAAGAGCAGCCGCCTGAGCGCCTGTAAGTCCTCTTGAATTGTTAAAACCCGAATACTTTTGATAAGCAGATTTAACCCTTGCGCTGCATATAAAAGATATAATTACAACAGGTAAAACAAGAATAAAATAAGATAAATTGTAGTTAATCCATCCCTCTGCCATATTTTAACCTCTTTTCATAATTGTTCCGATTTCTACCTTATGACCCAACAGAAAATCCTTAACAGACATTTTCTTTTTGCCTTCAAGCTGAATTTCGGTTATATCAATACATTTTCCGTCACCGCACATAACAGTAAGCGCACCGTCTGCCCTAACAATTTCCCCTGCCTGCGCCTGCGCAGTAAACTGCGACAAAACAGAAGCGTGAATTTTAACCTTTTTTCCGTCAAGTACAGCTGTAGCAACGGGCCATGGTGATAATCCCCTTATACTGTTGTGTACCTCCTGTGCGCTTTTTGTAAAATCAACGGGGCAAAGCTCCTTTGTAAGCATTGGTGCATAACAGCTTTCGTCATCATTTTGTTTGACAGGTTTCAGCTCACCGTTTTTCAGAGCCTTAACCGTTTTTGACAAGACCTCTGCGCCAAGTTCGGAAAGTTTGTCATGAAGCTCGCCTGCAGTCATATTCTCTGTAATTTCAACGCTATCTTTAATAAGCATATCGCCCGTGTCAATGCCTTCATCCATAAGCATTGATGTAACGCCCGACTCTTTTTCGCCGTTGATTACGCACCATTGAATAGGCGCAGAGCCTCTGTACCTCGGTAAAAGCGAAGCGTGAATATTTATTGAATTATACTTTGGAGCATACAAAATATCAGCGGGTAATATTTTGCCGTATGCCACAACTATTGATAAATCGGGATTTAACTCTTTAAGAATTTCAAGCGCCTCGCCCGTTTTCATTGACTTAGGCTGAAAGACGGGAATATTGTGCTTAATTGCACATTCTTTGACGGGAGAAAAAGCCATTTCATAGCCTCTGCCCTTCGGCTTGTCGGGCTGTGTGAATACTCCGACGACCTCTTCGCCGTCAGAAACAAGTCTTTCAAGACACGGCACCGAAAACTCGGGAGTTCCCATAAAAACAATTCTCATATTATCAGTCCAATTCGTTTTCTTTCTTAATTCTGTCAATGACCTCCTGCGGTGCCAGACGCTCTGTATAAAGATGCCCGTCAAGATGGTCTATTTCGTGACAGAAGGCTCTGGCTTTAAGTCCCTCGCCTTTATAATGACACCACTTGCCTTCTCTGTTCTGGGCTTTTACCTTTACCATACTCGGTCTTTTCGTAACTCCGCTTTTACCCGGAAGCGAAAGACAGCCTTCAACCTCGTACTGTTCGCCTTCGGCTTCAATTATTTCGGGATTTATAAGCTCTAAAAGACCGTCGCCCACATCTACAAGTATAACTCTTTTAAGAACGCCTACCTGCACAGCGGCAATACCGCAGCCCTCTGCTTTATATAAAGTGTCCTTCATATCATCAAGCAAAACGCCGAGTCTTTCGTCAAACACCTCGACAGGTCTGCTCTTTTTCTTTAAAATCGGGTCATCGTCAACCCTTATGTTTCTTATAGCCATATTATCACCTCAAAACATATTTTCGGGATTTATATCTGCAAAAGCCGTAACCTTCTTAAACTGCTTATCGTTTGCAAAATCCTTAAGCAATCTTGAAACAAGCTCACGGAACCGTTTTGTATTTTTACATTTGATTATTACCCTGTACCTGTATTTGCCCGCAACCCTTGAAACTCTTGCGGCTATGGGCGAAAGCAGAATAATATCAATATCTCTGTATTCTTCCTTGTGAAGCTTTTTAATATTTTCAAAGAAGCTTTTTGCCGCTGTTTTTGTAAGAAGCTCGTCAGCACCGACAAAGCCTATTGCGCAAAAGTCACAGTAAGGCGGATATATAAGCGCTTTTCGTATCTTGATTTCAAGATTATAGAATGCTTCAAAATCCTGATTTGCGGCAAACTGTATAATTTCATTGTCAGGAAAGGCAGTCTGAATAATCGCCTTGCCTTTTTCATCGCCTCTGCCCGAACGCCCTACAACCTGCGTAAGCAAATCAAAGGTACGCTCTGCGCTTTTATAATCATCGTTAAACAGTAACTGGTCTATGCTTATTACTCCGACAAGTGTAACTCTCGGAAAATCAAGACCTTTTGCGACCATCTGCGTACCTAAAAGTATGTCGTACTCTCCGTCAGAGAATTTTTTGAGTGAGTCCTCAAAATAATATCTGGAAGAAGCGCTGTCGGTATCAAGCCGCAAAACTCTTGCCTGCGGAAATCTTGCGGACAGCTCATCCTCAAGCTTTTGCGTGCCTGCGCCTGAAAAAACAACACTGCTTTGTTCACATTCACTGCAAACATTGTTAAACGGCTCGGAATAACCGCAATAGTGGCACATAAGGCGTTTGTTTTTGGAATGGTATGTCAGCGAAATACTGCAATTCGGGCAGGTTTTAACCTTGCCGCAGTTTGCGCAGGAAGCAAAGGTATTATACCCTCTTCTGTTAAGCAAAAGTATTGTCTGCTTGCCGTTGTTGAGATTATTCTGTATTTCCATTGCAAGCGTCTCGGAAAGGTTGCTTTTTACACCTGAAATTGCATTTTGCTTAACATCGGAAACAATAACCTCGGGCAAAACGGCATTGCCGTAACGCTCGGTAAGTGTATTAAGCGAATATACTCCGCTTATGGCATTAGCATAAGTCGATATTGACGGAGTAGCAGAGGATAACAGCAGTAAAGCATTATTTTGTTTAGCTCTGAAAGCCGCAACGCTCTTAGCATTATATCTCGGCGTCATTTCGGATTTATATGTCTGCTCCTGCTCCTCGTCAATTACAATAAGCCCTAAATTTTCAAGCGGTGCAAAAACTGCGGAACGGGTGCCTATTACAATTTTTGATTTTCCGTCAACAACTCTCTGCCATTCGTCCTTGCGCTCACCCATTGACAGACCGCTGTGAAAAACAGAAACGATGTCGCCGTATCTTTCAAAAAATATTTTTAAAAGCTGAGGCGTAAGCGAAATTTCAGGCACCATTACAATAACAGTTTTATTATTCTCAATAACGCTGTCAATAAGCTTTAAATAAACCTGCGTTTTGCCTGAGCCTGTTATTCCGTAAAGCAAAGATGTATGCGCTTTGCCCTCATTGAATTTCTGCAAAAGATTGCTATATGCTATATTTTGCTCTTCAGTTAATAATATATCTTCATTATTTTGTGAATTTTTTATAAACTGCGGGCGTCGGTAAACCTTATTTTCAAAAATTTCAATTATACCTTTCTTCTGAAGCGTACTTATTACAGCCGCAGTTACGCCTGTAAAATAGCAAATCTCTTTCACACTTGCAGAGCCTATGTCCTCAAGTAGCTTTACAATACTTTTCTGCTTTGCAGTAAGCTTCAAAGGCTCTTCAATATCAAAATACAGCTCTGAAAGGCGTGCCATCTTCACCGTTGCGTCTCCGATTTTTGTAACAGAGTCAAGATTGTTAATAAGATACCCTTTTTTAGAAAGGTTTAAAGCTATGTCGGAGCTTTTATTAAAGCCTAAATCATGCAAAAGCTTATCTTCCTTGACATAAGTGCTTTTTTCAGAAAGATAATTTATTACGCTTTGCTCATCGGCACTCAAGGCTTCAGCCATTTCCTTGTTTACAGACGGATTTAAAATGTAAGAATTTACAAGCTTGATTCCAACACCTGCGGGAAGCATTGCCTTAGCTGCGTCAAAAAGCGTGCAGAAGGTGTTTTCCTTAAGATACACAGCAAGCTTTAAAAGCTCGTTATTAAGAAGCGGCGCTGAGCTTAGCACCGCATTTATCTTTTTAAGCTGCTTTGTGTTATCGTTTTTTCTTAAAGCAAAAACAATACCTATCCGCTTCTGATTTGACTTGCCGAAAGGTACAAGCACCATAGTGCCGGCTTTAACTTCAGACAGCAAAATATCGGGAATGGCGTAATCAAATGCCTCGTCAAAGCTATAGGTTGCATTTTCAACGGCAACCTTTGCAATAATTTCGGACACAGCACTACACCTCCCGACAAGTGATAATCAAAATATATTATATATTTCTGATTTCTTCAGGCTCAACAACCCTGACCTTACCGTCAACTATTTCCTCAAGAGCAAGGCTGACGGTCTTTTCGGTTAAAATTTCACCGTTTTTTTCTGCTTCCTCTGAAATTTCTCTTGCTCTTTTTGCAGTAGCAATTACAAGAGAATAACGGCTCATATGGTCTTTGAGAACATTTTTAAGACTTGGATTGAATTTCATTTTTTCTACCTCACAATATTATTTATCTAAAATGGCAAGAATTTCATCTGCCGCTTTTTCAAGCTCATCATTGACAATACGGTAATCGTACTCTTCGCTCTTTTTAATTTCTGAAATTGCAATTTTCATTCTTCCCTGCAAATCCTCTTCGCTTTCGGTGCCTCTCTGGCGAAGCCTCTTTTCAAGCACTTCAATTGACGGCGGTAAAATGAAAATTGAAAGACAGCAGTCTTTATAAAGATTTTCTATATTTTCGGTGCCGTGAACATCTATTTTAAGAATAACATCCTTGCCGTTTTTCAGCCAGTTGTCAATAGGTTTTTTGGGCGTTGCATAATAATTGCCGTTATACTTGTTAAATTCAAGTATTTCGCCGTCTTTCTGCATTTTCTTAAAATCAGACACCGTTATAAAATGGTAATCCTTACCTTCTGTTTCGTTATCCCTTTTTGCTCTTGTGGTTACCGAAACGGAATGCTGTAAATCGGGACATTTTTCAAAAAGTATGTCAAGCAAAGTGTCCTTGCCTACTCCGCTGGGTCCCGAGAATAAAATCAGCCTACCCTTTTTCGCCATTTATACATCCTCCAGAAGTGAATCCTCATTAAAACGGGCAATGATTTTTTCAGGCTGTAAATACGAAAGAATTACATGATTGCTGTCGGTTATTATAACTGCACGGGTTTTTCTGCCCTGAGTAGCGTCAATGAGCAGCTTTTCCTCTTTAGCGTCCTGAACAAGTCTTTTGACGGGCGCAGATTCGGGATTTACTACCGATAAAACTCTTTCTGCATTTACTGCATTGCCAAAACCAATATTAACAAGCTTCATTTTAACAACCCTTACTCAATATTCTGAATTTGCTCTCTGATTTTCTCGACCTCTGCCTTAATTGCAATTACCCTCTTTGCAATTTCAACATCCTGAGCCTTTGAGCCTATGGTATTTGCCTCACGGTTAATTTCCTGAACAAGAAAATCAAGCTTTCTGCCTATCGGCTCGTCAGCCTCCATAAACTGTCTGAGCTGGTCAATATGACTTCTGAGTCTGACAGTTTCCTCTGCAACCGCAATTTTGTCTGCAAATACAGCGGCTTCATTAAGAAGTCTTTGCTCATCAACAGAAGCGTCGCCTATAAGCTCTTTAATGCGTGCAATAAGCTTTTCATTATATTCTTTGACGGTTTGCGGTGAACGCTCCTCCACAAACTCGACACATTCAATAATATAATCAGCTCTCGAAAGAACATCCGCCTTAAGCTTTTCGCCCTCAACCGTTCTCATTTCAACGAATTTTTCAACAGCCTTTGCAGCTACCTGCTTAACGCAATTCCATATTTTTTCTTCATCATCGGGAGCTTTATGCAGAGTTATAACATCGGGATATCTTGAAATTGAAGCGGCTGAAATCTCACCGTCAATTCCAAGCTGCTCGGATATTTCCTTAACAGCATCATAATAGCCCTTTGCCAAAGAGTGATTTACAATTATTTCGCTTTCTGTTTCCTCCAGGCTGTCGACGCTGACATAGCACTCAACCTTGCCTCTTGAAACCAGCGAATTGGTGAAGGATTTAAGCTTTTCCTCAAGAAAGCCATATATTCTCGGCACCTTGGCATAAAATTCAAAGTACCTGTGGTTTACGCTTTTAAACTCCACGCATATGCTGAAGCCGTCGATAATCTCCTCGGCTCTGCCATAGCCCGTCATACTTCTTATCATAAATAAAACCCACCTGATTTTTATCTATTTATTTTACTACATTTTACCTTATACTGTCAACTTTTATCAGTTTTTTTACAGCAGCTGCCCTTTAAAAGCTCGGGTATTTCGCCCTGATATATGCCGTCAGTATTTTCAAAGCCTAAAAATTCAAGCACGCTTTTAAATTCACCCTCACGGCAAACAGCAATATATGCGCCTCTGTTAGCGGCAAAATTCAATGCGCTGCGAATTAAGCCCTCAACGAGTAAATCGTCATTTTCTTCAGAAACAATATCGCTTAAAAAGCATTTCTGTGCGTCCACACTGATATAGCAGCTGCCTTTTTCCTCGTCGCCGTCAATGGCTATAATACGGGCAGAGTCTGCACTTAACTGCTTGTCCTTATAAACAGCTTTAATTTCATCAATATCGGTTACAGGTTTAAAATACAGCATATTACACCCTCTCTGCAAGCTCCAATAGAGCATTAACCTCTTCTTCCTTTAATTCACGGTATTCACCCTGTTTGAGCATACCGAGTTTAAGATTGCCGACCTTAATTCTTTTAAGCCTTGCAACCTCTATACCGAAGTTTTCAAACATTTTTCTTATCTGTCTATTTCTGCCCTCGTAAAGCGTAACCTCAACAACAGTACGGTTTTCTTCCTCACTGATAGTTTTCAAATCAGCCGGTGCTGTCATTCTGCCATCAATTTCAATACCGTTTCTGAAATCAGTCGCCTGTTGCTTTGTAATTGAAGGTCTTATCGTTACTCTGTAAGTCTTGGGTATGTGTTTTGACGGATGAGTAAGCGCATTTGCAAACTCACCGTCATTTGTAAGAAGCAACAAGCCTTCGGACTCCCTGTCAAGTCTGCCGACAGGGTAAACCCTTACATTGAGATCTGACACAAGCTCGGCGACACATTTTCTGTCACGCTCGTCATTCATAGTTGTAATAAAGCCTCTCGGTTTATTAAGCATAAGATAAACGGTCTTTTTCTGCTTTGCGACTCTTTTGCCCGAAACGGTGATTTTGTCATGTTTGGGGTCAATTTTATCGCCTATCTGAGCGACTTTGCCGTTCACCCTGACCTTGCCTTGAGAAATCAGTTCCTCTGATTTTCTGCGTGAAGCAACGCCGCTTTCAGCCATAAATTTTTGTAGTCTTATTTTGCTGTCGGGCATTGTTATACTCCTTGAAAATACTACTGAGTATTATTGCTCAAAAAATAATTTATAACACAAATCAACCACCTGCCTATATAAAATATGCAGGCGGTGATTAAATTATTTTGATATAGCTTTATTACTCAGCGCTTTCAGCAGTTACGCTGACTTCAGTTTCTGCTGCAACAGACTGCTGAGCTTTTTCCTTTTTTGACTTGCTGATTACACTGTTAACCTTGTCAAACATTTCGGGTACAAGATTTACAACTCTCTCAGCTGCGTTATCGTAAGCAGTAATGTGCTTAAGAGTAACCTCGCCGTCAGAAATGACAAGAAAAGCTACAGGTGTAATTGTAACGCCTGCTCCGCCGCCGCCGCCGAAAATCTCTTTATTGGTCTTTGACGGAAAATCCGAACCGCCTGAAGCAAAGCCGTATGTAACCTTTGAAACGGGAATGATTGTAATATCGCCCTCAAGCTTCATAGGCTCGCCGATAATTGTGCTTACATTGACAAGATTTTTAACCTTTTCAATTGTAGCCTCAAGAATTCCTGCTGCTGATTGTTCTTTCATTGTGTAGCACCGCCTTTTATATTTTGTGAATTATTTATATTTTCATCGCTTTCTTTCTTTGGTTTTGAAAAAAGCACTTTGAAAACTACCTTAAACAACAGCTTAAACGCCATTGCTATGCCTGCGTTAATAAGGAAAATCGGTCTTAACGCAAAATTGAATGCGAATTGAGCTGAGCTGAATGTACCTATAAAATCAGGTTCAATGCTGACATCATAATGTTTAACCTTAAAATTGGAGCATATAAAGCCGAGAGACGGAAATACAGACTGACAAACCTTGCCGTATTCAATAGCTGTACCCGCTGCGTCATGGCTTTTTGATATAACAGCCCACAGATAAAGTTCCTCGATAATAAAATGCTTTTTAACGCTTTTCATCATTGAACCCAAAGCGTCAGAGCCGTCATTTACAAGCTGTAAAACACCGTCGAATCCCTGATTATCATAGAAAGTCTTGAAAGGATTTTCCTTCTTTTTATTTATATTTTCTTCGGGCGGGGCTTGATCTTCTGTTGCAGGCTTCTGTTCCTCCTGCGGCTTTTTCTTTTTGCCTAAATTCAAAGGCTTTTTAAGCGGGTAAACCGTAAAGCTTAAGAAAAGCCACTTCACCTTGAGAACAAAGCTGTCAATATACTCCGCCTGTACTCTTACCCTGATACTCAAAAGGAGAACAAATAATGCAATTATGCCAAGAATAATATATAAAGCTATCATTTTTTTCTCCTTTCCTAAATTTAAAATATATTGTTATTCTTCCGCAGAATTTTCCTCTTGCGTTTCTTCACTCTTTTCAGGCAAGCCTTCTTCGTTTGTGTCAAAGCTTAACTGCCTGTCTGTTTCCTCGTTGCTCGGAAGCTCTGGTAAATCTTCAAGAGAAGTAAATGAAAAGCACCTTAAGAAGTCAGGTGTTGTTCCGTACACCAGAGGTCTGCCGGGCAACTCAAGTCTGCCCTTTTCCTCAATCAGCTTTTTTTGACAGAGTGTTGCAATTACACCCGAGCAGTCAACGCCCCTCACCTGCTCTATGAAAGCCTTGGTAACAGGCTGATTGTAAGCCACAACTGCAAGCACTTCAAATGCCGCCTGTGAAAGCGGAGCATTTTTCTTTACTTCAAGCACTTTACGGATGTAATCACCGTATTTTGACCTTGTAGAAAGCTGATATTTGTCGCCAAGCTTTAAAAGGCAGATGCCGCTGTTTCTTTCGTCAAGCTCTGCGCCTAAATTCATAAGAATCTGCTGTGTCAGCTCGTCTTCAACATCTATCGCTTGCGAAATTCTTGATATTTCAAGCGGCTCGCCTGCCGAAAAAAGTATAGCCTCAACTATTGCCTGAAGCTGTTTAGCGTTTGCCATTTAATTACTCCCATTCCTCTGAGTTCATTTCCGATATATCATCTGTCAACAGTTCAATATCAACATCGGCGCCCTCGCCGACAACATTTATTTTTCTTGATTTTGCAAGCTCAAGCACAGCTAAAAAGGTTGCTACCATATCCGAACGGCTTTTAGCGTCACTCATAAGCAGGCTTAATTTGCCTTTCTTTCCGCTGCCGCTGAGCTTGGTAAAAATAGATTTGATTTTAGAGCTTACGGAAACTATTTTTTTAGCTACAATCTCTCTGAACGCCTCAACGGGAGGCGGTAAATTCCGCAGTTTTCTGCCTGCGGCGGCAATATAAGCCTTCAGCAATTCACTTTCGTCGTGAAGTCTTGTGTATGTATAGTCAACCTCAAGCTCTGAGGGGCCCCGTACAAAGCTGTCAAAGCCCTCTGTCTGCTGTGAAAGCTTGCCTGCCATAAGCTGACAGTCCCTGTACTCAATCAATTCGCCTGTAAGCTCTCTTTTAAGCTCCTCTGCCTCTTCATAGACAGGCAGAAGCGAAACAGATTTAATATATACAAGCCTTGCCGCCATCTCAATAAATTCGCTGGCAACATACAGGTCTTCCTTTTCCATTGCTTTTACATAGGCAATATACTGGTCCACCAGTTCTACAATGGGTATGTCATAAATATCAAGTTTATGCTTTGAAATAAGGTGCAAAAGCAAATCAAGAGGTCCTTCAAATGCTTCCACCTTATATGATATAGCTTCCATTAAAAAAGTCCTTTTACATTATTTGGGAAACGGCA